>JADZBZ010000410.1 GCA_020851835.1 Acidobacteriota bacterium | reverse complement strand
TGCGCGGTCGCCTGCTCTTTCTGATCTGTCTGGCCACCTTACCGGCGATTCTGTTCACGTTCCTGATAGCCGACAACGAGCGCGCCGCCGCACTCGCGCGAACCGAGCGCGATGCGTTGCACCTGGCCGGGCTGGCCAGCCGCGAGCACGCCCACCAGATTCGAGGGGCCCGCGAGCTGCTGGCCTGGCTTGGTGCGAAGCTGGCGCGCGACGGGTTGCAGTCTCCCTTCGTCACGGATCCCGGCTTCCTGCAGGCACTGCTGTCGGGCCACCCGCAGCTTGCCAACATCGGCATCCTCTTCCCCGACGGCCGTGTGCTGGCGAGCGCCTATCCTCTCGCGAGCTATCGGAGCTGGAAGGACAATCCGGCCTACCGCGCGGCACTCGGCTCCCACGACGTCGTGGCCGGCACCTATCTCATCTCGCCGATCTTCGAACGCCCCACGCTCAATCACGCCTATGCCGTTCGCGACGCCCGCGGGGACGTGATCGCGGTGCTGTTCAATGGCCTCGATCTCGAGTGGCTCTCCGGGATGGCCCGGCAGAGCGACCTTCCCGACGCCTTCTCGCTGCTGATTGCCGACCTGGACGGCCGCGTGCTCGCGTCGGCCGGCCTTCGGGGGGACTCCGGTGCCGCCGACGCGGGCGAACTGCGCATCCCCGGCATCTCAGAACTTGCCCGGACCGGACGTGGGCGGATGCTCGACATCGGCGGAGGCATCCTCCGCTACTTCGTCGCGGAACCCCTGCAGGGAGTCTCGGGACTGTTCGTGGCCGTCGGGCTACCCTACGATCGAGTCCTGCGAGAGGCCAACCTGGCCTTTTACCGTACGCTCGCTGCGCTGGGCGTCCTCACGCTGTTCACCATTGCCGCCGTGTTCGTAGCCGCTGAGCTCGGCATCCTGCGCGGGGTACGGTCGCTGGCGCACGCCGCGCAGCGCTTCGGCACCGGCGACCTCCATGCCCGGGCGAGGGTGCCACGCGGCCACACGGAGTTTGCGTTCCTGGCCGCGTCGTTCAACACGATGGCCGACTCCCTCGAACTCCGGCACCGCGAGGCGATCGAGACGCAGGCCGAGCTCCGGGCGCTCGCCAGCCGGCTCCACATGGTGCGCGAGGCGGAAGCCGCGCGGATCTCCCGGGAGCTGCACGACGAGATCGGCCAGGTGCTCACCTCGCTGAAGATCGACCTGTCGCGGCTGCAGGCGTGTTGTCCCCCAGGACCGCCGGGGCTACCCTGCGCGGAGGCGCTCAGCGAGCACGTGGCGGCGGCGAGCCGGCAGATCGACGCGGCCGTGGGTTTCGTGCGGCGCATCTCCTCGGAACTCCGCCCCGGCGTGCTGGACAAGCTCGGGCTGACCGCAGCCCTGCAGTGGCAGGCTCATGAAATCGAGGCTCGTACCGAGCTGGTCGTTCAAGTAGAGGCGGACGGTGTCGATGCCGTCTTGGACGAGCTCCTCTCGGTGACCCTGTTCCGAATCGCCCAGGAGGCGCTCACCAACGTAGTTCGTCACGCGCGGGCACGGGTCGTCGAGATCAGCCTGACCGCCACGAAGCACGAGGCCGTTCTGACGGTATCCGACGATGGCATGGGGATCCCGGTGGCCGCGGCTGACAGCAGCGACGCGCTCGGAATCATCGGGATGCGCGAGCGGGCGATGCTCGTCAAGGGACGGCTGTCGATTCGCGGCGTGCCGGGCAAGGGCACGACCGTGAGCGTGGCCGTGCCCCTGCCCTCCACCACGCAGGTCACCGATGCGCATCCTGCTGGCTGACGACCACGCGATCGTGCGGTCGGGCCTGCGCCGCATCATCACCGATGCCTTTCCCGGCACGACCGTGGGCGAGGCCGGCTCCTGCCATGAGGTGCGCGACAAGGTGCGGGAGACGGACTGGTCCGTGCTCGTGCTCGACATCGCACTCGAAGATCGCAACAGCCTGGAACTGGTGCCGGAGTTGAAGACGCTGCGTCCTCGCATGCCGATCATCGTGTTGAGCATGTACGGCGAGCGGCAGTTCGTCGTGCGCGCGCTCCGCCTCGGCGTCTCGGCTTACCTGACCAAGGACCGCGCCCCGGAGGAGTTGCTCGAGGCGATTCGCAGCGTGCTCCAGGGGCGGCGCTACCTCAGCGAGACCGTGGCCCGGGAACTGGCCGACCACGTGGCCCTTGCCGGATCCGGATCCGAGCCGCCGCACGAGCTGCTGTCGTCGCGCGAGTACGAGGTGCTCGTCCTGCTGGCGTCTGGGCAATCGGTGTCCGAGGTCGCCGTGCGGCTCGACCTGAGCGTCAAGACCGTCAGCACCTATCGCACGCGGATTCTCGAGAAGATGGGCATGAGCTCCAACGCCCAGCTCATGCGGTACGCGATGCAGCACGGGCTGGTGCCGGGACCTGTGTAGGACGAACACCGACACGAAGGTTCCGATCGTCCCACAGACCCATCGGACGCCCACCGATACCCTGCCCAGGGGGGATTTCCTATCCTCTTGATGTGACCTCCGCCCAACGACCTCAGCCGCGCGCCGGACATCCCGGGGCCAACGCGCGCTCGTGGTCGCCTCTGGTCACGCACCTCAAGACCCGCCTGGCCGTCATGCACCCGGCGTACTTCGCGCTGGTCATGGCCACGGCCGTCGTCGGGATCGCGTGTCATCTGCTCGGCCTCCGCGAGTTCGCCGTCGCGCTTTCGTGGATCAACCTGGTGGCGTATCCGACGCTGTGGGTCTTGTTCATCGCCCGCGCGGTGATGTTCCCGGAGCACGTCGCCGCCGACTTGCGAGACCATGCGCGCGCTCCGGGGTACTTCGCCGTCGTCGCCGCCACCGGCATGATGGGCACGCAGGCCGCGGTGCTGCACGAGCAGTTCCTCGTGGCCCACATCATGTGGTGGGTCTC
>JADZBZ010000409.1 GCA_020851835.1 Acidobacteriota bacterium | reverse complement strand
GCTCCGGCGTCTTCGCCAGGGCGGGCTCGAGCACGTCGCGTTCCCAGCGGGCCCGGGCCGTGTCGGCCGAGTGAACGACGCCTTTCATGACGTCCTCCATTATACGGGCCCCCTTCGGACCTCGCCCCTGTCTGTAAGTGTCTCGTGACGTGGGAGTTGTGCGCATGCGGCAGAGCTAATTCATAAGCACGGTGCATTGATTCAATACTGAATTGACATTCAATAGAAGTACGGGCTACCGTGGGTCGTTTGCTCATGCGACAGGAGACGCAACCGATGGCAGCACAAGGCACCGTGTTCGGCGCGATGCTTCAGGAGTTCGAGGGCGCCGCGAAGATTCTGAACCTCGACAAGGGTCTCTGGAAGATGCTGACGCACCCGAAGCGTCAAATCACGGTGTCGTGTCCCGTGCAGTTGGACAACGGCGAGATCGAGGTGTTTACCGGGTACCGCGTGCAGTACAACGTCACGCTGGGGCCGGCCAAGGGTGGCATCCGCTACCACCCCGGCGTGACGCTCGACGAGGTGACGGCCCTGGCCGCCTGGATGACCTGGAAGTGCGCCGTCGCCCAGCTCCCCTTCGGTGGCGGCAAGGGCGGCGTTATCTGCGACCCGACGAAGATGTCGCGCCGCGAACTCGAGGCCCTGACACGCCGCTACACAGCGGAAATCATCGACGCCATCGGCCCCGACAAGGACGTGCCCGCGCCCGACGTGAATACCAACGCGCAAGTCATGGCGTGGTTCTCCGACACCTACTCGATGCACGTGGGCCACACCTCCACGGCGGTGGTTACGGGCAAGCCCATCGAGATGGGCGGCTCGCTCGGCCGGCGCGAGGCCACGGGCCGGGGCGTCATGATCGCGGCGCGCGAGTCGGCGCGGCACCTGGGCTTCGACCTGAAGGGCGCCACGGTGGCCGTCCAGGGTTACGGCAACGTGGGCGCCATCGCGGCCGAGCTGCTGGCCGCGCAGGGCGCCAGCGTCGTGGGGGTCTCGGACGTGAACGGCGGCGTCTACAACGCCAGGGGGCTCGACATGGCGGCCCTCGCCGCGCACGTGGCGCAGCACCAGACCGTGCGCGAGTTCGCCGGGGGCGATCCCCTCGCCACCGACGAGCTCTTCGGCCTCGACGTGGACATCCTCATCCCGGCGGCGCTCGAAAACCAAATCACCGCCGAGAACGCCTCCCGCATCCGGGCACGTCTGCTGGTGGAGGGCGCCAACGGCCCCACTACCCCGGCCGCGCACCGGGCCCTTCACGACCGCGGTGTCTTCATCGTGCCCGACATCCTCGCCAACGCAGGCGGCGTCACCGTGTCGTACTTCGAGTGGGTCCAGAACCGCCACGGCTACTTCTGGTCCGAGAGGGACGTGAACGAACGGCTCGAAGCCAAGATGGTGCAGGCCTTCGATGCCGTGCTGCAGACCGCGCAGCGGCATCAGGTGGACATGCGCACCGCCGCCTACATCGTGGCGATCAGCCGCGTCGCCACGGTGACGAAGATGAGGGGGATGTACGCGTGAAGCGGCCGAACGCCCGTCGCCTTCCTACCCGATCACCCTGAACGCCACCAGTGCGGTGACCGCGTCCTGGCCGTCGGCGCCGGCCGACACCTCCAGCAGGTACTCGCCGCTGGCGAGGCTCGCCAGCGGCAGGTCCACCTGATGCGCGCCGGCATTCGCGGGCGTGGTGGCCACCGGCAGGTCGACCATCTTCTGGCCCTGCCGGTTCAACAGCCGCCCGCCCATCACCAGCGGGCCGGTGGCCCTGCCAAACGTGTCGAACCGGACCACGATGCGGTCGGTGCGCCGGAATTCGCGAGAGGCCGTGGGCACGGGCGCCGGGTTCTTGCGCAGTTGCTGGAACTCGAGACCGTTGCGGGCCACGAAGACGCGCGGGGTCGCCAACTGCAGATCCGGTGCGGTCACGTCCGGCACCACCACCTCGCGATCTTCGTTGTCGAGCGGCACGTCGCCGTCGCCTTGGACCGACAGGCGCAGGCGCAGCCGGCCGGGCTTCACGGCGAAGGACACCGTGCCGGCCGGCGTCGCGCTGACCGGATCCGGCGGTGCCACGAGGCCGTTGAACACTTCTTCACCAGACGCCTCGATGGCGACCAGCGATATGGCCTTCGGCTCTTCGCGCTTCACGCCTGGCGCCGCGGGGATGGGCTCCCACACAAAGGTCAGCCGTGCATCGCCATTGCCGTTCGGCTCGGTGCCAAACCACGTGCGGACCAGGTGCCGGTTGCCCCCGCCGGCTGACGGAATCAACGCAATGGCCCTGGCCACCTCGGACGGCGGCTCCTTCTTGGGCGGCGCCGTGGCGCGCACCACATCGTCGGGGGTGTAGGCCCAGTAGCCCTTCCGGGCACGCACCTGCACGCCCGGACGCTTGACCCGCACGCGAATGGAATGGAACTTTCCGTCCTGGGGCGCCGGCGTCGAGTTGTAGCCAATCAGGTAGTACGTGCTCGAATCCCGGATGATCTGCCCCATCCCCTTCGCCAGGTCGTTGCGATTGACGATGGCGCGGCCGTCGGTGTTCTCGGCGAGCGTTTGCAACGAGTTCATCGTGGACCGCAGCGC
>JADZBZ010000408.1 GCA_020851835.1 Acidobacteriota bacterium | reverse complement strand
GCCAGGGCCCGCACTTCTCGTTCGGTGCGAGCGTTCAGGAGCACCTGCCGCCGCACGCGGGGCCGATGCTGGCCCGCTTCCACGGCATGCTGCTCGCGATGCTCGACTGCGCCGTGCCGGTGCTGGCAGCCGTGCGGGGGCAATGCCTGGGCGGAGGCCTGGAGGTGGTCCTGCTCTGCCACCGCGTATTTGCCTCGCGCGATGCCCGGCTGGGCCAGCCCGAGATCGTGCTGGGGGTCTTCGCGCCGGTGGCGTCCCTCGTGCTGCCCGAACGCGTGGGCCGCGGCGCCGGGGACGACCTGCTGCTCTCGGGTCGATCGGTGGCGGCCGACGAGGCGCTGCTCCTGCGGCTGGTCGACGAGGTGACCGACGAGGATCCGGCGGCGGCGGCGCTGGCCTGGGCACGTACGCACCTGTTGTCGAAATCAGCCGCCAGCCTGCGCTACGCCGTGCGCGGATCGCGCGCGGCCCTGCGGGCGCGCCTGGCCGCGGAACTACCGGCCATGGAGCGGCTGTACCTGGACGGCCTGATGTCCACCGCCGATGCCGTCGAGGGCCTCACCGCGTTCGTCGAGCGGCGGCCCGCGGTCTGGAGGAACGCATGAGCCATGAGCCTCGCCTCGATGCGCTCGTCCAACGCGCGGACGACCTGTTCCGCGATCAGGCGCTCGCCTCCGTCGCCGACTGGAAGGCGCGAACCGGAGGCCTCGCCGTCGGCTTCCTCCCCATCTACGTCCCGCGCGAGCTGCTGCACGCGCAGGGCGTGCTGCCCGTGGGCGTGATGGGCGGCCGCCCCGAGCTCGAGATCATCAAGGGCGATGCCTTCTACCAGTCCTACATCTGCCACCTGCCGCGCAGCACCATCGAGCTCGGCCTCAACGGCGCCTACGCGCCCCTCGACGGCCTGATCTTTCCGGCCATCTGCGACGTCATCCGCAACCTCTCCGGCATGTGGCAGATGCTCTTTCCGGACGTGCTGGTGCACTACCTGGACGTGCCGCAGAATTTCGACCCCGCGATCGGCGGCACGTTCTACCGGCGGGACCTGGAGGCGCTCGCCGCCGCGCTCGAGGCGCGTGGCGCCCGCCCCCTGACGGGCGAGGCCCTCAGCCGGTCCATCGCGCTCTACAACGAGAACCGACGGCTGGTGCGCGAACTCTACGACCTGCGCCGGCGCGAGCCCTGGAAGGTTCCCACGCACGAGCTCTACGTGTTCCTCCGGGCGGCGCTGCTCGTCCCGGTGGAGGAGTCCACGCCGATGTTCGCGGAGTATCTCGCGCTGGTCTCGGCAGACGGGTCGCGGCGGCCGCAGGACCAGGCGCGGGTGCTGGTGGCCGGATCGTTCTGCGAGCAGCCGCCGCTGGCGCTCATCAAGACGCTGGAGCGCGCCGGCTGCTACATCGTGGACGACGACTTCGTCCAGGTGCACCGCTTCATCCGGTCCGACATCCCCGTGGACGGGGATCCGCTGCAGCGGCTCGTCGACGCGTTCCTGACCGATGCCGTTGCCAGCCCCACGCGCTACATCGCGGACGAGGTGAAAGGCGCGGACCTGGAGCGGCGCATCGCCGAGAGCGGTGCGGAGGGCGTCCTCTTCTGCGCGCCCAGCTTCTGCGATCCGGCCCTGCTCGATCAGCCGATGGCCGTGCGAGCCGCCGAGCGCGCGGCGATCCCGTGGACGGCCTTCAAGTACGCCGAGAACAGCGGACAGTTCCAGGTGATCCGCGAGCAGGCGGGCACCTTCTCGGATTCCATCAAACTCTGGAGTGCCACATGAGCCCCGCACCCGCCGCCGTTGCATCCGCGCAGAAGGACAGCAGCCAGGTCCGGCAGAAGGCGATGATTGCGCGCCACTTCGACCGCCTGGCGGCAGCGCCCGAGACCGGTGCCCGTTGCGCCTATACCTTCGTGCCCGGCAACCTTACCGAGCTGCTCCTCAGCTTCGACCTGCTGCCGGTGCTGCCCGAGATCAACGCCTTGCAGTCGGCCATGCGGGGCAAGACGGCGGAGTACATCGCCGTCGCCGAGAAGCTCGGGCACTCCGAGGACGTCTGCACGTACGTCAAGAGCGACATCGGGATGATGAAGTCCGGCAACGTGGGACCGACCGGCCAGCGACTGCCGAGCCCCGACCTGCTGCTGCTCTCCTACACGGGCTGCTTCACGTTCATGAAGTGGTTCGAGCTGCTGCGCGAGGAATACCAGGCGCCGGTGGCGATGCTCCACGTGCCCTACCAGGCCGACGGGCGCATCACCGACTCCATGCGCGCCTACGTCGTCGACCAGCTGAAGACGGCCGTCATCCCGAAGCTGGAGGCCGTCACCGGCCGCCGGTACGACGAAGACAAGCTCAAGGTGCTGCTGGCGCGTTCGGCCCTGGCAGAAGACGATCTCGTGTGGGTACTCCAGTCGGCCAAGAACGTCCCCTCGCCCATCGACGCCTACTTCGGCGCGGTCTACTACCTGGGCCCCATCTTCAGCGCGTTCCGCGGCACCGAGGAGGCCGTGGAGTACTACCGCTCACTGCGCGAGGAGATCGCCGAGCGCGTGCGCGAGGGCAAGGGGCCGGTGACGCCCGAAGGCGAGGTGACGCACGAGCGCTTTCGCGTCGTCGTCGAGGGCCCGCCCAGCTGGACGCACTTCCGGGCCTTCTGGAAGATGTTCGCCGACGAGGGGGCGGTGGCGGTGGCGTCCACCTACTCGAAGGTCGGCGGCGTCTACGATTTCGGGTTCCGCCACGACCCAGGCCGTCCGCTCGAGACGCTCGCGGAGTACTGCCTGGGTTGTTACACCAACCTGAGCCTGCCCACGCGCATCGATCTGCTCACGCGCTATGTGGCCGAGTACCGCGCCGACGGGTTCCTCATCAACTCGGTGAAGAGCTGCAACTCCTTCAGCGCCGGGCAACTGCACATCCTGCGCGAGGTCGAGGCCCGCTCCGGCCGGCCGGGCGGGTTCGTCGAGAGCGATCTGGTGGACCCGCGCTACTTCTCGGCGGCCAACATCAAGAACCGGCTCGAGTCGTACTTCCAGATGCTCGAGCAGAAGCGGGTGGGGGCGGTGTCATGAACTACACCGTGGGCATCGACCTCGGGTCCACCACCACCAAAGCCGTGGTGCTGGACGCGGACGGCACGGTGCTGGGCCGCGGCATCACCAACTCGCGTAGCAACTACGACGTGGCCTGCCAGGTGGCTCTGAGCGAGGCGCTCATCAACACGCGCTTCTCGCTCATAGCCGGTGAGCTCCGCTCGGTGGCACGCGACCGCGAGCGGGCGCCGTCCCTCCTGGCCGGGTTGGAGCGCCGGTTCCGCGCCGAGCAGTACCGGTCCCAGCTCCGGGTCCTCGACGCCGAGCTGCGCCGCTTCCTCTCGCGGCTGCTGACGCGGCCTCCGGCCGCGTCAGGCATCCTCGATCGGATCCTCGGCCAGATGC
>JADZBZ010000407.1 GCA_020851835.1 Acidobacteriota bacterium | reverse complement strand
CTGGACGACCTCGAGGGCGTCGCCATCGACCCGACCATCGAGGTGTCGCGCTACGCCGGAGTGACCTGGGACTCGCTGGGCGTTTCCCGGCCGTCACGCATCGCGGTGGTCAACGCGGTGGGGACGATCGTGAGCGGCCGCAGCGGCTTCGATCCCGTCAACGGACCGGTGCTCGGTTCCGAGTCCATCGTCGAACAGATCCGCGACGCGCGGGCGAGCGGCGCCCGGGCCATCGTGCTCCGGATCGACAGCCCGGGCGGGTCGTCGATTGCCTCGGACATCATCTGGCGCGAGCTGACGATCACGAAAGGCGAGCGGCTGCCCCTGGTGGTATCGATGTCCGACCTGGCGGCCTCGGGCGGCTATTACCTGGCCGTGGCCGGCGACGTCATCGTGGCGCAACCGGGCACCCTCACCGGCTCGATTGGGGTGTACTCCGGCAAGTTCGTGACCGGCGGCACGTTCGACAAGCTCGGTGCGAATATCGAAGGCGTCAGTCAGGGCCGGCACGCCGAGATGTATTCACCCGACCGGCCGTTCACCGACGAGGAGCGCGCCCGTGTGCTCGCATCGATGCAGACCACCTACGGCCACTTCGTGGAGCGGGTGGCCGAGTCGAGGCACTCGACGCCGGAGAAGATCGACGAGATTGCGCAGGGGCGTGTGTGGACCGGTCAGCAGGCCAAGCAGCTCGGGCTGGTCGACGAGCTCGGCGGACTGATGACGGCTCTGGCGGTGGCGAAGGTGCGTGCCCGGATCGCGGCCGACGAGGAGGTCGAACTGGTCGTCTATCCGCCGCCGCGCAGCGTGTTCGAGGTGCTCAGCGAACAGTTCGAGTCGCCGGTCGGGAACATGCGGTCTGCCTCGACCGCCGAGGCACTCGTGACGCTGCTCGGTCCGCGTGACCGCCAGGCGCTGGCGGCCCTGCTTGCGCCGTCGCGCCTTTTTCGCGCGGGCGAGCTGCTGGCCCACATGCCCTACGTGTTCGTGCGATAGGCGTTCGTGCCGGGCGCTAGCAGCTAAGCTAGGGGAGCGGCGGCAGGCCCGGCGCCGCCGCGTCGCCGACGACCTGGGCCAGCACGTCCTGCTTGATATTGATTGCCAGGCCCGTCTTGGCCTTCTGCATGTACGCACTGAAGAAGCGATCCTGCCGCTGAGCGGCCAGTTCCTCGCGGAGTTGGTCGCGGCCGGCCGCGATCTCGTCAGGGGTGACGTCCTGGCGTTCGATCACGCGCACGATGGCCGTGCCTTCCGGCGTCGAGATGGCGTCGCTGACGCCGCCGACGGGCAGCGCGAACGCGGCGGCGTCGATCTCCTCGCTGACGCCGAGGTCCGGAATCGGCGATCCGCGCGTGATGAGCTCGGTGGTCTTCACTTCCAGCCCCGCCTTCTTCGCGCTGGCCGCGAAGTCCTTCGCGGACTTCAGCTCGGCGGCGATGGAGGCGGCCCGCTCGGTGGCCAGATCGGCGGCCTTGGCCCGGACCACGTCCTCGCGCACCCGGTTCTTCACTTCGTCGAGCGTCGGCAGATAGGCGTCCTGCTTGCCCGAGACCGTGGCGACGACCCAGCCGCGAGCCACGCGCTGCGGCGCGCTCACCTCGCCCTCAGGCATCGTGAACACGGCCGACGCCAGCTCAGGCTGCACACCGAGTTCGTCGATTGGGTCATCGGGCCGGAACAGGCCCGATTCGTGGAACTCGAGTTTCCGCTCCTTGGCCACCCGCTCGAGGTCCGCGGCGGTCTTCGCGCTGCTCGCCACGGCCTTGGCAATGGCTTCGGCCTCCTGTTGGGCCTTCTGCCAGCGCAACTGGTCGACGATTTCGTCGCGCACGAGGGACAGTGGCCGGACGACCTCGGGCTGGTTGTCGATCATCTTGATGATGTGGAACCCGAAGGGCGTCTTGACGAGATCGCTGATCTCGCCGTTCTTCATGTTGAAGGCCACGGCTTCAAACTCCGGCACCATGCGCCCGCGACCGAAATAATCCAGGTCGCCGCCCTGCGCCTTGTTGGCGTCGTCCTCGGAGTACTGGCGGGCCAGAGCCGCGAAATCGGCGCCTGGCGCCTTGGCCTTTTTCAGCACCTCTTCCGCCTGCGCCCTCACCGCCGACTCGTCCTTGCCCTCTGTCTTGAAGAGGATGTGGCTCGCGCGCACCTGGGCCGGCGTCGTGTACTGGGACAGGTTCTGCTTGTAGAAGGCCTCGACGTCGGCGTCCGGGATGGTCACGGCCTCACGCAACTGGTCCACGTCCACCAGTGCGTACTTGATGCGCCGCTTCTCGCCGATCCGGTAGGTTTCCTTGTTCTGCTCGAAGTGAGCCAAGAGGTCGGCGTCCGTGACGGTCACCTGGCTCTGGAACGCATCCGCAACGACGGGCACGACGTCGAGCTTCACCTTCTCGTTGCGGCGGCGGTATTCGTCGGCCACCTCGTCGTCGGTCACGGCAATCCACCCCGCGATGGCCGTCCGCAGCTTTTCGATCATCAGCGCGCGCCGCAGGTTGTCTTCGAACTCGGTCGTGGTGAAGGGCGGATTGTTGAACTGCAGGACCTGCCGGTACCGCTGCTCGCCGATGAAGCGCCCGCCCTCCTGGAAGGCCGGCATGTTGACGATGCGTTCGCGCACCTCGACGTTGCTCACCGTAATGCCCTGACGGCGAGCCTGGGCGACCATGGCCGCCTCGTCGACGAGCTGCTGCAGGATCTGGCGGTCGATGCCGAGCTGGCGAAGGAGCTGCTCGTTCATCTGGCCGCCGTACGCCTGCCGGTACGCGTTCATCTGCTGGGTGTACCGGCGCGTGAAGGTCCCCACCGTGATGGGCGCGCCCTCGACTTCGGCCAGCACCTGGCCGGGAGCGGCTCCCGTGCTGGTGGACAGGAAGTCGGGGATGTAGAACACGACGAAAGTGAGGACGACGAGGGCGAGGCTCCACTTGAGCCAGCCCTTGTGCCGCCGCATTCGGTCCAGCATGGTCATATGCGAAGGTTCCTCGAAACGTTCATCGTAGCATGGGCTTCTTGCGCCGTGATATATTCTGTTCGTTGAATGACTTACGGCGGTTCGCGCCGCGCCGACCTGGCTCAGCGGCTGGGTCGGAGCCAGCGCATGCTCAAGGGGCGGCTCGGCCGCCCGGAGACGTTGCTGACGGTGATGCGCGCCGCCCACGAGTCGCTCGATGCCGGTGTCATCGGCGAACAGGTGGTGCTGCTGGCCCTCGAGTGGTTCAAATCGCCGGCGTGCGGGGTGTATGCGGCCGATCTCGAGGGGCAGGTGGTGCCGCTGGCGTCGCGCGGTCTCGGCACGGCGCTTTCACCGGCGGCACTTGAAATCGCCCGGTGGGTGCTGCTGCGCGGACGGGAGCTCACCACTGCCGACGCGCGACACGACAACCGGTTGTCCGCTCCGGCGGGCGCCGCGATCGGATGGCCGCTCCGCTGCCGCATGCGCACGGTGGCGGCCCTCGTCGTGATTGAACGCGCCGCCGCCGCCGCGGCGCCCCGAATCACGCCGGCGCTGGCCGAGCTGCTGGGACTGGCTCTCGAAGGGCCCGCCCAGGCGCTCGACAACGCCCTCATGTTGCGGCGGGCCGAGGCGCTCTCGGTGACCGACGACCTGACGCAACTCTACAACTCCCGCTATCTGAACCACGTGCTCAGACGGGAAGCGAAGCGCGCGTCGCGCTCGGGCCGGCCGTTGTCGTTGCTCTTCCTGGACCTGGACGGATTCAAGATGGTCAACGATGCCCACGGTCACCTGGCCGGCAGTCGCGCTCTTGTTGAGGCGGCCGCGGTGATTCGCGGGTCGGCGCGCGAAACCGACGTCGTCGCCCGCTTCGGTGGCGACGAGTTCGCCATCATCCTGCCGGACACCGGCGCCGAGGGCGCCGTAGCGGTGGGGGAGCGCGTCCGGGATCGCATCGAAGCGCATCCGTTTCTGGCCGGAGACGGCTTGAGTCTCCGGCTGACCGCCTCGGTCGGCGTCGCCACCCTGCCCGATGTGGCGACCTCGGCTGAAGAGCTGGTGCGAGCGGCCGATATGGCGATGTATCACGTCAAGAATTCGGGCAAAAACGGGGTGCAGCTGGCCCTGCCGCAAGGCGAGGGCTGAGGCGCGGTTTCGCACATGGGATTTGGCTCGTTGCTATCGTTTCTCTCCACGGATCTCGCCATCGACCTCGGCACGGCGAATACCTGCGTGTACGCCAAGGGTCGCGGCATTGTCGTCAACGAGCCGTCGATTGTGGCCGTCAACAAGGTGAACGGGCGGGTCGAAGCCGTCGGCCGCGAAGCTAAGGAGATGCTGGGCCGGACGCCCGGCAACATCGTGGCCATCAAGCCGATGAAGGACGGCGTCATCGCCGACTTCAAAGTTACCGAAAAGATGTTGAACTACTTCATCCAGAAGGCGCACAACCGCAAGATGCTCGTGCATCCCCGTATTGTCATCGGCGTGCCTTCGGAAATCACTCAGGTGGAAAAGCGCGCTGTCATGGATTCCGCCTATCGCGCCAAGGCCAGCGAAGTTCATCTGGTGGAACAGGCAATGGTCGCCGCCATCGGCGCCGGTCTTCCCATCACGGAACCCAGCGGCAACATGGTCGTGGACATCGGCGGCGGCACTACCGATATTGCTGTGATCTCGTTGAGCGGCATCGTCTACTCGCGTTCCGTGCGCATGGCCGGAAACCAGATGGACGAAGCCATCATGAATTACCTCAAGCGCAAGTACAACCTG
>JADZBZ010000406.1 GCA_020851835.1 Acidobacteriota bacterium | reverse complement strand
TGAGGATGACGCCCTCGTTCGACTCGAACCCGTCCATCTCGACGAGCAACTGGTTGAGCGTCTGCTCCCGTTCGTCGTGCCCGCCGCCGAGACCCGCCCCGCGATGGCGTCCGACGGCGTCGATCTCGTCGATGAAGACGATGCACGGCGCGTTCTTCTTGCCCTGCTCGAACAGATCGCGGACACGCGAGGCGCCCACACCCACGAACATCTCGACGAAATCCGAGCCGCTGATCGAGAAGAAGGGCACGTTGGCCTCGCCAGCCACCGCGCGCGCCAGGAGCGTCTTGCCCGTGCCCGGAGGGCCCATCAGCAACACGCCCTTCGGGATGCGGCCGCCCAGCTTCTGGAACTTCTGCGGCTCCTTCAGGAACTCGATAATCTCCTGCAGCTCGTCCTTGGCCTCGTCGGCGCCGGCCACGTCGCGGAAGGTCACTTTCTTCTGTGCAGACGAGGACAGTTTCGCCTTGCTCTTGCCGAACGACAGAGCCTTGTTGCCGCCGCTCTGGACCTGCCGCATGAAGAAGATCCAGAAGCCGATGATCAGCAGGATGGGCGCCCACGACAACAGCAGCGCCGCCCAGGGTGAGGCGGTCGGCTCCTTGGCATCGACGATGACGCGCTTGTCGATGAGGCGGTTGGCCAGACCCTCGTACTGAATCGGGGCAAAGCTGCGGAAGAACTCCTTACCCTTGGTCGTACCCGTGATTTCGTTGCCGGTAATCGTGACCGCGTCCACCTGACCGGCGTCCACCCACGAGATGAACTCGCTGAAGCTGACGAGGCTTTCCTTGCGCTGGAAGTTCGACGAGAAATTCCAGACGAGGGCCCCGACCACAACGAGGACCATCCAGAACACGAGGCTCTTCAGTGTCGAATTCAACATTGCCTCCGGGCGAAATTACTGCCTCAGGGTCAAGATTACCACGGCCGACGAAGACGAGGTCACGCGAAAGGCCTCGCCGACGACGTGTCCCGCCACCCACGCAATTCGCGCGCGTCCGTCGAGCACGAGCGGCACGAACGCACGACGATCGTGGGGCACTTTGCGGTCCACGAACACGTCCTGCAGCTTCTTGCGGCCGCGCATCCCGAGCGGCTGCACACGATCTCCGGCACGCCACCCCCTGATGCTGAGATGCCGGCCGAGCGCCCCGGCATCGAGCACCGCGCACTGCGCCGACGCCGCGGGAGCGTCGGCCGGCGCCATGGGGCCGGTGGCCTCGAGTTGCCACCGCCCGGCTGGATGCCGGGCCACGCCGGGGACTGGGAGAGCCCACGGCCCCTCGTCGGGGGCGGCCGCCGGCGCCACCTCCAACGGGGCCCTCTTGAATAAGACAGCGAACTCGCGATTTCGTTCCAGGCGGATCCGGCCCAGGTCCGTCCCCACGCTGGTCCCGTGCAGAACGGCGTCGGTGTCTGCCCATCCATAAGCCCGGGAAGCGTCGAGCGTTTCGAGCGTGCCGAGGACGATCCGCCGGGCCAGGGCCTCGGGCAGCCGGGCCAATTCCGCGAGATCCACCGACGCGCGGCCCTGGTGCCAGGCGACGAGTCGCCTGGTCTCGGCGCGCGCCAGCTCATCCAGCCACACCGAATCGGCGGCCAGAATGCGCGCTGCGCGTGCCAGCGCCTCTTCCACGCGCGGATTGGCCGCCGCCAGGGCGGGCAGCACTTCGTGCCGGAGCCGGTTGCGGAGGACCGAGACATCGGCATTGCTGGCATCGTCTCGCCAGGTTTCGCCCCTGGCCCGGAGAAAGCTCCGCAGCTGGTCGCGTCCGAGCTCGAGCAGGGGCCTGACGCGATGCCCGTTGAGCGGCGCCATGCCGGCCAGCCCACGCGCTCCCGCTCCGCGGGCGAGCCGGAGCAGAACCGTTTCGGCCTGGTCTCCCCTGGTGTGGGCCAGCGCAACCCGGTCGGCGGCCATCGACGACCGAGCCTGCGCGTAGAAGGCCAGTCGCGCCTGCCGCCCGGCCACTTCGAGGGATCGGCGGCCGCCGCGTGCCAGGGCGCGCACATCGGCGTGACCCACCTTGCAGGGCACACCCAGACGGGCGGCCAGGCCTTGGACGAACGCCGCGTCGGCGTCGGCGTCGCCGGCCCTGATGTGATGATGCAGGTGGGCCGCGCCAACCAGGCGAAGACAGCCCTCCCGGCTCAGGAGGTGCAGGATGAGCAGCAGCGCGACCGAGTCCGATCCTCCCGACACGGCGGCCACCACGCGCGTATCGGGCGTCCAGAGGCCATGACGGCCGGCGTAGGAGTGCACGCGCCGAAGCAGGTCTGGCACGTCGGGGCCTGGGGATGCGGATGGGTTCGTGGTGCCGGAGGGCGGACTCGAACCGCCGACCTAGCGCTTATGAGACGCTCGCTCTAACCGGCTGAGCTACTCCGGCACGAACTGATGATTTTACACGGGCCGCCCACGGTCGTGCCAGGCCAGGACCGCCCCGGATCCCGGTTCAACGACCCGGCCGGACGGCGCGGCAGTACAACAGGTTGAGCGGGAGCCACCCTCGGCCGGCGAATTCGACACGTTCCACCAGGCGAGCCACGCTCTCGGACGCGGGCGCCACAAACGGCGCCAGCCCGTTGAACGCGCCGAGCTCGTCCACGATCCACCCTGCGCGCTCGCAGCAGGCGCGCAGAGTGGCACCCGAGAAGAGCGTCAGGTGCTGGGACTCATCGAGCGTGGGCACCAGACCCGACCGGTCCAGTAGCCACTCGATGGCGGGCCACGCACTGCGAACATTGGGCGTAGTCAGGAACAGCGTCGCCCCGGGCGCCGCCACCTCGGCAAACAGCCGCAGCGTGGCCTCTGCCTGCTCGAGGTACAGGTGCTCGAGCACCTCGAGACAGACAATCTCATCGAAAGGCGCGAAGTCGCGCATCCGCTCGAAGGGGCCCAGCACGAACGACAGATTAGGACGCCCGTAGGCGGCCGTACCGTGCGCCACGGCCGCCGGGTTCGAGTCGAAGGCCGTGACCCGCCCCGCCGTGCGCGCCAGATGGCTGGAGATGACGCCGGAGCCGCACCCTGCGTCAGCCACGCGCGAGCCCGGCCGCGGCGGCGCGACGTGATCCAGCAGCCGGACCTTCGCCGCGTGCCAGAAGCGCTGCGCGGCCCACCTCGACTCGAGCGCACGCGCCTGATAGTCGCCACGAATTTCCACGGCGTCGCGTTCGCGACGGCGGATCGGGGTGCTCATCGCGTAAGCGCCTCCACCTGGAGCAGCGCTTCCCGCGCCGCCTGGGTGAGCGGGCCGCCGCACATCACTGCGGAGACCTCCGCCGCACCTCCCTGATGACGTAGCGCGGGCGGCCCTTCACCTCTTCGTAGATGCGTGCCAGATAGGTGCCGATAATGCCCAGGCTGATCATCAGAAAGCCGCCGATGATGAGCTGCAGCAGGATGACCGTTGTGAAGCCAGGCAGGGCGAGTCCTTCGAACCACAGCCGCAGCGCCTGTGCACCCACGACGAGCGCGACGAGCAGCATCGCCAGGCCGAACACGGTCACCAGTTGCAGGGGCAACGCGCTGAAGGAGGTGACGGCCTGCACGGCGAGACCGCCCAGTGCGGCCAGCGACCACCGCGACCCCCCATCGGCGCGGGGCGGCACCTCGAATGGAATCTGCGTCCGCGAGAAGCCGAGCCAGGCCACCAGCCCGCGGAAGAACGTGGCGCGCTCACCGAGCCGGCGCCACTCGTCGAGGACGCGCCGATCGATCAGCTTGAAGTCCGACGCATCCTGCAGGTCGTACCCCGTCAGCCAGGCAGCCGCGCGGTAGTAGGTGCGCGCGGCCATCCGCCGCCCGACCGACTCGCGGCCCCGATGTGCCTTCACCGCCTCGACCACGTCCCACTCGCCTTCCTGCCAGCGCCGCACCATCTCGGGAACCAGCGCCGGCGGGTGCTGCAGGTCGGCGTCCATGACGATGCAGGCGCCGCCGCGCGCGGAGTCGAGCCCGGCCGCAATGGCGCCTTCCTTTCCGAAGTTGCGTGACAGGCGAAGAGCGACAAGTTCCGGCATCTCGGCCAGCAGCGACTCGATGACGGCCCACGTGCCATCGGTCGAGCCATCGTCCACGACGATGAGTTCGACCCCCAGGCCCGTCTCGGCGGCGGCCGCGCGAATGGCCCGCAGGCCTTCGGCCAGACCGCGGGCCTCCTGATAGGCGGGGACCACGATTGAAAGGTTCGGGTCGGTGAGGGCCGTCATCACTGCAGGTCGGCGACCTCGCGCCAGCGTTGATACGAGGCGGCGCTCGCGCAGACGGGCACGCCGGTCACCAACCCGCACACGGCCGCGTGGTGCGACGCGTCACGGATCGCCTGCATCTCCGCGCGATTGACGATGTACAGGGAGTCGTCTTCCACGAGGCCGGCCTTGAGGCGCTCCCCGAGGTCGTGACAGTAGGTCATGCGCTCCGACAAGTCGGGGCGGGCGGCGCCGCCGGTGTTAATCGACAGCCCGGCGAGCCCCGCATGGTACGCCGCAGGTTCGAACGGCATCGGGGGCGTTCCGCACTGCGACGGCGGATAGAGCACCAGGTGATCGTAGTCGACCAGGATGCGATTCCAGACGGGCGAGGCCATCGGATCGGACCACGCGTAGAACGCCGGGTCGCGGGCGCTGCGCCGGCGCTCCTCGTGGGCTCCATGCAGATCCACCGCCTGCACGACGACCACGCACAGCAGCAGCGTGAGCCCGACGCGGGATGGCAGGCACGTGGCCACTACCGACAACGCCCAGGCCAGCGAGAGGTAGGCCATGGGCCAGAAGAAGCGCCCGGTGGAGCGAAAGACCGACAACGGACCGGCCCAGGGCCCGGAGAGATCGACCAGCACCGCACCGCCAAGTGTGACCCGGGGGCTCAGGGCAAAGGCGGCCATCAGCAGCGCTACGGCGAGCACCGGCCGCCCGAAACCCATCGGCACTGCGGGCCCGCGCGGTGCCTTCGGTGTGTGCGCGCCGCGACGGAGCCAGAGACCGGCGGCGCAGGCCACGAGCAGCAACGTGCCCAGGCCCAGGTACTGGAAGCCTTCGAACTCCTGCCCCGGCGTCGCCCGCGGCAGGTCCGGCAGAACGACCGACCATCCCGCGGGCGTAATCGGGCCCAGCAGGTTCATCGAGTAGTAGCCCAGCCCTTCGGTAGCCATCGACCCGGCGCCCGAGACGCTGAAGAGCCCCGAAATCCACCACCCGGCCATCGTCGCGGTCATGGCGGCGGCGAGCGCGGCGGCCCGAGGAGCCGAGGACTGGGGAGCCGGTGTGAGCACGACAGCCACCAGCAGCGCCAGCGCCATCACGGCGAGATACGGGTGCAGCAGCCCGGCGATCAGGCCGAGCAGCCCCCATTCGACCGTTCGAAACCGCGCGCGCACGTCGCGAGCCGCGATGACGAGCACCCAGACGAGCAGCCATTGGGCGCACAGGGCGGGATGACCGATGCGAATCAGCAGCACGGGCATCATCACGAACAGAACCGCGGCCAACACCTGGTGCCAGGTGCGTTCGGACCACTGCGACATGAGCCACGCGCCCGACAACCCTTGCAGGGTGAAGCACAGGAACAGCCACCCCCCGATGTACTGGAACGTGGCCGGCAGCCATCCGCTGAACGGCTTGAGCGCCAGCGCGACGAGCGGGATGGAGTCGGTGAAGCCGATGGCCGTTCCCATCGGCGCGCCGTACGTACGGATCAGCCCGGGCGGCCACTGCCACGGCTCGTGCCTGAAGAAGTGCCATCCAAAGAAGTGGACCGGCCAGTCGAACCGCATGAGCCAGCCGATCTCACCGGGATCGAGGACGCGCGTGCCGGCAATCCAGATGAAGAACGCCGCGCCGACGATGGCGCCGAGCACCCTACCCATCCAGACCTTCCACCAGGGCCGCGGCCAGCAGCGGAATCATCAGCTCGTGATGCCCGGTCAACGAGTACCCGCGTCCAGTGCCCGCCGTGGGACGCGTCACGACGTTGGTCTGCGCACGGTACTGTCGCAGGAAGTCGAGGTTGACCGTGGTGAGGCCTTCGAGCGAGTGTCCCGCGTTGCGAGCCAGCGCCACGGCTTTCAGGAACACCTCCGGCAGCACGACCGCGGAACCGCAGTTCAGGTAGACCCCGCCCGAGAGGCGCGACACCGACGACGCGAAGTATCGGAAATCGCGGAGGCTGCCCTCCCCGGTTGCCGCGCCCGAGGCGGCCGGGTGCATGTGAATGATGTCGGTGCCGATGGCCACGTGTACCGTCACCGGAATCCCCAGCCGGGCCGCCGTCGCCAGCAGGCTGTAGCCGACGTGTGGCGGGGCGGCGTCGAGCAGATGCTGCCCGACAGCCTGGCCCAGGCCCAGGCCTCGCGCGACGCCCTCGTTGATGGCGCGATTGAGATCGGCTCCGGTCTCCCGCGCCATTCCGAACGTGCCCGGCCCGAGCGCGCCGTCGACGTCCTCGGAAGTCGAGCCCGCCAGGGCGAGCTCGTAATCGTGGATCAGCCCGGCGCCATTGGTTGCCAGCGCCGAGACGAATCCCCGCTCCATGAGATCGACCAGGATCGGCGAGAGCCCGGTCTTGATGACGTGAGCGCCGAGTCCCCAGATGATCGCCCGCCCCGACCGGCGCGCCTGCAGCACGTCGGCCACGACGTGGCAGAAGTCGCCAGCGGCCAG
>JADZBZ010000405.1 GCA_020851835.1 Acidobacteriota bacterium | reverse complement strand
GGCGGTGGTGGTGGAGGCTGGAGCCACCTCGTCTCGCGCGATCGTGGAGAAGGTCTCCGACGTGGTCTCCGCTGGCGACGTTGCGGTCCGCCGGCAGCCTGCGCAGCCCTGACGGGGGCCGGTCGGCCCGGTCGCGCTACTTCGCGCTCGTCATCTTGCGGTCGTCGCGCGCCGCGCTCTCGGCGTGGCGCGCGGCCCGCGCCGTCGAGATGTCGGTCACGTTCGGCGCGCGCGAGAGCGCGTGGTGGAACCGCCGGTAGTAGTCCACGGCGGAGAGCAGCGCCGTGAAGAGCACCACCCACAACGCCGCCTGGCCCAGCAGCAGCAGCACGGGCACGCGTTCCCATCCGAGGATGAGCAGGAGGATGGCCACCACCTGCGACACCATCTTCAGCTTACCCAGATTGGAGGCCGGCATGGCGAGTCCGCGCGCGTAGGCGATGCTGCGCAGGCCCGTGACCGCGAACTCGCGGCCGATGATGACGGCCACCATCCAGGCCGGCGCCAGGCCGAGTTGGACGATCGACACCAGGGTGGCCGAGATCAGGAGCTTGTCGGCGAGCGGATCGAGGATCTGGCCGAGCCACGTCACCTGCTGGCGTCGCCGGGCGAGATAGCCATCGAGCCAGTCGGTGAGCGACGCCAGCCCGAAAATGCCCGCCGCCACCAGCTCGACCGGAAGGCCCAGCACCTGGCGTCCTTCGAACTTGGTCAGCAGCACCGACACGAGGAGCGGCACGAGAAAAATGCGCCCGACGGTGAGGCTGTTCGGCAGGTTCATCGTGTGGTCGCCATTCTAACTTTGGCTCGTGTAAGATGGAAGTTTGTCATGAAGGCCATTCTTCTTGCCGGGGGCAAGGGCACGCGGCTTCGGCCCCTCACCCTCCATACACCCAAACCCGTCGTGCCGATCTTCGACCGCCCCTTCCTGCAGTACCAGATGGACCTGCTGACGCAGGTGCCCGAAATCGACGAAATCATCCTGAGCCTCAACTATCAGCCGCGGCGTATCGAAGAGATCTTCGGCGCCGGGGAAGGCACCGGAGTCAAACTCCGGTACGTGGTCGAGCCGTCGCCGCTCGGCACCGGCGGAGCCATTCGGTACGCGGCCCAGGGCATCGAGGACACGCTCATCGTGTTCAACGGTGATGTCATGACGTCGGTGGACGTCAATGCCGTCGTCGAGCGCCACCGCTCGGCTGGCGCGACGGCCACGATCGTGCTCACGCCCGTGGACAACCCCTCGGGCTACGGCCTGGTCGAGACCGATGCCGAGGGCCGCGTGACCCGGTTCATCGAGAAGCCGCAGGATGACGAGTTGACCTGTGACACCATCAACGCGGGCATTTACGTGCTCGAGCCTCACACCTTCGACCGCATCCCGCGTGATGTCGCCTACTCGATCGAGCGGGCCTATTTCCCTTCGTTGACCGAGCGCGGGGACACCTTCGTGGCGTACGTGGACCGCGGCTACTGGATCGACATCGGCACGCCGGAGAAGTACATCCAGGTGCACCGCGACATGTTCGACGGCCGGTTCACCGCCGGCCTCTTCACCGGCGCCACCCGATCGGCGCCGGTGGTGTCGCCCGAGGCGCGCGTGGACGAGGGCGCCACGATGGTGGCCCCGTGCTTTATCGACGTGGGTGCGCACATCAAGCCCGACGCCACCATCGGCCCCTACGCGGTCATCGGACGCGGCGTCGTGGTCGAGGAAGGCGCGCTCGTGCGGCACAGCATCGTGTGGTCCAACACCCGCATCGGACAGCATGCCGAGATCGACGGCCCCATCCTGGGCCGCAGCTGCCACATTGGCCGCAACGTCGTCATGACCGGTCCCGCCGTGTACGGAGACAAGACCGTGCTGACCGACTACACCCACTCCTGAGGAGCCATGCCACCCGTCAATCCGTCCGTCTTCAAGGCCTACGACGTTCGCGGTCTGTATCCCGGCGAAGTCACCGCCGATCTGTTCCACCAGCTCGGCCGCGCGTTTGTCGCCTTTCTCGGCCCGGGCCGCTACGCGGTCTCGCGCGACATGCGCACGTCCTCGCCGGAGCTGGCGGCCGCCTTCATCGACGGCGTGCGCCGGCAGGGCGGCCACGTGATCGACTACGGCCTGATGGGCACCGACATGATGTATTACGCGGTCGCCGCCGACGGGCTCGACGGCGGCGCACAGATCACCGCCTCGCACAACCCCGGCGAGTACAACGGCTGCAAGATGGTCAAGGCCGAGGCGTTCCCCCTGAGCGGCGAATCGGGCATCAAGGAAATGAAAGAGATGATCCTCGGCGGTCGTATCCCCTCGCCGCCCGACGCCGCCGGATCGCTGGAGCAGCGCGAGGTGCTGGACCGCTACACGAACCACGTCATGGGGTTCATCGACGCCTCGATCATCAAGCCCTTCAACGTCGTGCTCGATGCCGGCAACGGCATCGCCGGTTTGGTGGCGCCGCCACTGTTCGATCGGCTGCCCTGCCGCACGACGCGGCTCTGCTTCGAGGTGGACGGCACCTTTCCGAACCACGAAGCCAATCCGCTCATCGAGGAGAACCGGCGCGACATCACGGCCGAGGTCGTCAGGATCGGAGCCGATGCCGGTATCGCGTGGGACGGCGACGCGGACCGCTGCTTCTTCCTCGACGGGTCGGGCGACTTCATTGCGGGCGACTTCATCACGGCCCTGCTGGCCGAGGGCTTCCTGATGCAGCACCCGGGGGCGACCGTCATCTACGACGTGCGGGCCAGCTACGCCGTCAAGGACATCGTCGCGCAGTACGGCGGGCGCGCGCTGATGAACCGCGTGGGCCACGCGTTCATCAAGCGCCGGATGCGGGAAGAGGACGCCATCTTCGGGG
>JADZBZ010000404.1 GCA_020851835.1 Acidobacteriota bacterium | reverse complement strand
GGCGACCAGGTCAGCGCGGCCGTCAGCCCCGCACTGGCACCGGAGAGCGTGGGCGCGCCGGGAGGGGCGCACGGTGTGGTGTTACCGCGCCACCCGAGTTCGATGAACTCGAAGTCGCTCGCCTTGATCGCTCCGAACGCCGGGTTCAACTGGTCGTTGTTCCACCGCGTGTCGAAGACGCCGCTGACGTACATGTCCGACCCCGTGTCGGCAACGATGAGGCCGTAAGTCTTCATCGCGCGAAAGATCTTTTGCAGCGCGGCGGGATACCCGCTGATGCTGGTGCCGGTCTTGAGCCGCATGCGCGCACCGAGCGGCGGCCCGGATGGGTGGGTGTTGGCGCGGTGGGAGGCCGGCCACACGTTGCCGTTGACACCGTGCACGGTGACGCGCAGGGCGTGTCGAATCTCGTCCGGACCGAACACCTCGTCATAGCGAACCAGGCCGGGCAGAATCGCCAGGCCCGCCGCGTCGGCCGACGTCCAGCCCTCGGGCCGGCGCGCGTTGGACGCGAGGTTGAAGAAGGCACCCGAACCGGCCTCCCAGCGGGTGCCGGTCCAGCGCAGGTCGAACAGCTCGTAGAGGTGGCGGTTGTCGCGGTCCACGATGAGCAGGTGGCGGTCGCCGCCGGCCGGCATGTTGCCGGGCGGGCCGCCTTCGATCCAGTACGGTTCTGTGATCGCCTGTTCCGGAATGGGATAAAAGGGATAGCTCTGCCCGGTCTGGTGGTTCACACCATCGCTCTCGCTGTCATAGTCGAATTGCACGGCAACCTTGGGCTGGTCGCCGCCGACCACGGCGTAGGGCATGCCGTAGATGGTCTGGCTCTGTTGCGACTCGATGCCTCCGAAGTCCGGGTGCAGGCCATCGTTCGGTCCGATGAAGGAGACAAAGGCGCCCGAGCGCGGATCGACCGGCGCGGCGCTGATGTCCTGATTCCACCAGTTGTCCGGGGGGAAGAGCGGAAGCGGGCCAGGCAGGGGGCCATTGCGTTCGGCCGGCGATACCAGACGCGCCACGCCCGCTGTCAGCGTGGCGGCGCACGCGATGGCTCCGACGAAGGTCCACAATCCTGCAAGCTTTGTCACGCGTGGTGTCCTCGCATCTCCCTGGGCGGGCCCGTTCGCCACCGATCCCCGCGCTATGATGAGGCTTCCGGAGGATCTGGTGATGCAAAAGCTGTTCGCAGTGGCCGCCGCTGTCGCCCTGGCGGGATCTCTTGCGTGTGGGAAGTCCGCGTCCGAGAAGCAGGCCGAGCAGGCCGCTGCCGAGATGCAGAAGGCCGCCGAGGCGGCGACGAAGGCCTCGGAGACGGCGGGGCAGGACGTGGCGAAGGGCATGCAGGACTTCGCGAAGGCCATGTCGGGGATGGCCGGCGCGCTGGGCGCAGTTGACGGCAAGACCGTCGAGCCCGTGAGCTTCCAGGCGCTGCAGACCACCCTGCCCGAAGTGTCGGGCTGGGAGATGGACAAGCCGCGTGGCGAGCGCATGACCGCGCCCGTACCCTTCGCGCAGACCGAGGCGCAGTACACCAAGGGCGGCTCTCGCATCGAGGTGAAGGTGGTGGATTCGGGCTCGGCGCCGCTGCTCATCGCACCGTGGTCGATGATGCTGGCGGCCGGCTTCAGCCGGGAAACGAGCGAGGGCTACGAGAAGGCCATCACCGTGAACGGGCAGCCGGCCTTCGAAAAGTGGAACAGTGACTCGAAGAACGGCGAGTTGAACATCCTGGTGGACAAGCGCTTCCTCGTCTCCATCGAGGGTGACGATCTGGCCGATACCAAGGTGCTGCACGAGGTTGCCGGCAAGATGGACTTCGGCAAGTTCGCCTCGCTGAAGTAGGTCCGGCCGCCCGGAAGTGCGCCGGGGCTTGCCGACCGGAGCGCCGGGACTTGCCGACCGGAGCGCCGGGGCTTGCCGACCGGAGCGCCGGGGCTTGCCGACCGGAGCGCCGGGGCTTGCCGACCGGAGCGCCGGAGCTTCAGCCCCGGCGTCTCTCCTAGATCCGAAACCCCGCCTTCAGCGGATCATCGCCGTCGATCACGAACCCGTGCTCACCGGTGATCCAAGCCGAGCCCTCGATCGACGGCACAATGGCCTCGCGCTCGCCCACCCGCGCGCGCCCGACGACCCGGCCCGTGAAGGTCGTCCCGACGATGGATTCGTGGACGAAGGGAGCGTCCTCGATCAGCACGCCCATCTCCGACAGTACGGCCATCACCGCCGCCGTGCCGGTCCCGCACGGGGAGCGGTCCACTTCGGCGTCTGCGAACACCGTGACGTTGCGCAGGTGCGCGTCGCCTTGGGGTGGTCCCGTGAAGATGGTGCCGTAGATGCCCGTCAGTTCCTCGTCGAGCGGGTGCCTGACGCGCCGCAGGCGCTCCACTTCGCGGGCGATCGTCATGCCCAGCACGCGCAGTTCCGGCAGACGGGCCGGCAGCACCGGCACCCCGGCCGCTTCGGCGTCAACGATGGCATAGAACGCGCCGCCGAACGCCACGTCCACGGGTATCGTCCGGCCGCCGACCACAACAGGCAGACCGGCCTCGAACACGAACGAAGGCACGTTGACGAAGCGCACCGACCGGACGCGGCGGCCCTGTCGGCCCTCGACGATATCGGCGTGCGCGACGACGCGGCCGGCCGGGGTGTCGTAGCGAATTTCGTCCTCGCCCGGGTCGATGAGGCCGCGCTCGAGCGCGATGGTGGACACGGCGACAATGCCGTGCCCGCACATGGTGCTCCAGCCCTCGTTGTGCATGAAGAGTACACCGGCGTGCCCGTCCTCGGTGACCGGCTCGGTCAGCAGCGCGCCGTACATGTCGGCGTGGCCTCGCGGCTCGAGCATGATCGCCCGCCGCAAGTGGTCCAGACGCTTGATGGCCCACGTGCGTTTCTCGAGCATGCTGCGGCCCTCGGGCGCCGGCAGACCGTCGACAACCAGCCGGAGCGGCTCGCCGGCGGCGTGTGCATCGATGGTGCGGATGACGTGAACCATGACACGGATTATGCGGGATGAGGCAGACGGACGGGCCGCGACAGCGGCACCTGCCGCACCTGTCCACACCCGTCCGTACCTGCCCTCGCCCGCCCTGGTGTACGCTTGGCGGCGGTGCACGCGTTCTACTCGGATCACTTCGTACTGCCGCTGCCGGACGGGCACAGGTTCCCGATGGCGAAGTACGCACGGCTGCGGGAGCGGCTGATCGCGACGGCCGTGCTGGCGCCCGAACAGCTCATCGAGGCGCCGGCGGCCGACTGGAGCGACCTGCACCTCGTGCACACTCCGGCGTACGTCGAGGCGGTGGCGGCCGGCACCCTGCCTCGCGAGGTCGAGCGCCGGATAGGGTTCCCGTGGTCGC
>JADZBZ010000403.1 GCA_020851835.1 Acidobacteriota bacterium | reverse complement strand
CGAAGGTCGCGTGCTTGAGGGGCGCGCCCTTGTCCCCGTACCGGAACCTCCGCCGCACCACGAAGTTCTCGCCCGCCTTCATCCCCATGTCCGCGCCCACGTCGAGCACGAGGACGTCGCCGTTTCCGTACAACTCTCTCCTCGGGTCGTCGCGGTGCGTGACGATGTGGCCGATGGCGGTATTCTCGTCCTCGGAAATGGCCGGTCCGCACACCGAGGCCAGGACAATTCTGGGCACGGGCACCGGTTGCGGGCGCATGCGCAGCGGCCGCCTCGGCTCTTCGGGCGCCGGCTCGGGCGCCGGCTCCGGCGGTGCCGCGCCGGTGACGGTGACCGTCTCGGTGAGCGCCGCCAGGTCGAGCTGCCGATCGAGGATGAAGACCTCGCCAGGTCCGAGAAGGACGATCGGCGAGACACGGGCTTCGAAGGCCGGCAATTCGAAGGTGATCGCATAAGTGTCGGCCGGCAGGGGTGGCGTGACGTACTGGCCGACACTGTCGGTGACCACGACCGTGGGCTTGGACATGCGAGTCGAGGTGATGGTGACGGTCACGCCGGGCAACGCGCCGCCCGAGCTGTCGGTCACCCGGCCGCTGACGCGCCCGTGATCGGATTGCGCCGCCTGAACGCGGTAGGCCGTGCTGGCGAGGACCGCGCCGGCCGCAACCAGGGCCAGCACGACAGTCGAAACCGGGACTTTCATTCGTGCACTCCGGGGGCTCGCCCGGTTATCGGCCATCGCCCACGGAGCCTGTAGGGCGGCACCTGCCGCGCCGCCTACCGCACGGTGGGGGGCGGCCGACGGTGCCGGGTCGCCTGCTCGTAGGCGTAGGCCAGTTCCAGCAGCGACCGATCCGCCCACATCCGGCCGAGGAACGACACGCCGACGGGGTAGCGATTGCCCATGAAACCGGCCGGCACGGTCACCTGCGGCAGCCCCGTGGCCGCGCTCTCCTGGCAGGTGCCCGGCTCGGTGCCGTAGCGCTCCGCGCCGCCGTCGTGCGTGTGGGGTCGCGCCTGGTTCGCCGGATAGAGGATGGCGTCGAGGCGTTCCCGCTCCAGCAGATCCACGAAGAGCTGCCGGTAGCGCTCTCGCGCCCCGTAGAACCGCGCCGTCGCCTCGTCGAGCGCGGCGCCCGTGGGCCCTCCTGGCCGGAGCGCGTCCTCGAGGCGGCGCTGGCCGCCCGGCGCCATCTTGCCCGAGGCAATCAAGTCCTCGATGGTCAATACGCGATCGCCGGCCTTCGCTCCTCGCGCGAGGTACGCCGTCCAGGCGGCGGCCAGTGACCCGGGCGCGCTGCCCCGCGCGCCGGCATACTGCGCGTCGTAGTCGGGGATCGCCACGTCGATGACGATGGCGCCAGCGGCGCGCAACTCGCTGATGACGCCCTCCATGGCCTCGGCCGCCTCGCGCTCGCCCGTGATGCCGACGAAGCGCTGCCGGAAGGCGCCGATGCGTCGGCCCTGCAGAGTAGCCGCCGCCAGGCCCGCGGCAAAGGAGCCGCGGATGTGGCGGCCGGCGTCGGCGGTGATCGCGTCTTCCGGATCCGCACCCGTCACCAGGTCGAGCGCCAGTGCCAGCTCGCGGACAGACTTGGCCATGGGGCCGACCGCGTCGTTGAACGTGTTGAGCGGCATCACACCGGCGCGGCTGGTGAGGCCGCGAGTCGTGCGAATAGTGGCCAGCGACGCGAACGAGCTTGGATTCGACAGCGAGTTGCACGTGTCGGTGCCGAAGGCCAGGGCCGCCAGGCTGGTTGCGACCGCCGTGGCGCTGCCGCCGCTCGACCCCGCCGTGCTGAGCGACGGGTCATAGGCATTGCCGACGGTTCCGCCGACCGTGCTGACGCCGAAGTCGCCGAACGGGAACTCGTCCAGATTGGCCTTGCCGAGGATGACGGCGCCACCGCTCTTCATACCAGCCGCCACGTGCGAGTCGAGGCGCGGGCGATGGTCGATCAGGGCGCGCGCTCCGCCCGTGGTCGGCAGCTCCGTCGTGTCGATGTTGTCCTTGAGCACGATCGGGATGCCGTGGAACGGACCGCGCACGCGGCCCGAGGCCCGCTCGGCATCGCGCGCGCGGGCATCGGCGATGGCGCGCGGGTTGAGGGCCAGCACGGCCCGGAAGGCCGGGCCATGACGGTCGAATCGCGTGAGGCGCGTGAGGTACTCGCGCACGATGTCTTCGCTCGAGACCAGGCCGCGCGTCATGGCCTCGGCCAGATCGGGCACCGTCTTCTCGAACACGGAGAAGGTATCGGGCGTCGCCGGCGGCGCGGGCAGCGTCCAGTTGGCAATCTGCGCGCGCTGCCGCGCGCTGAGGCCTCGGAAATCGGGTTGCTGCACCAGTTGGCGCGCCACCGCGGTGACCCGGGCGATCTCGGAGCCGGCGGCCGGCACCCTGCGATCGGCGAGCTCGTACATCGGCTCGGACCAGTTCGACAGCAGTGCATCCTTGCGCGCGATGGGATACCCGCCCCTCGGGTCGTAGACTTCGCTCAACCCTTTCACGACGAAGGTGACGAGGGCCTTCGTTTCACCGGGCGCGAGAGTCAGCGTGAACACATAGCCGATGTGCGCGGGGTCGTAGCCGGGGTACGAGTCGTTGAAGGGATCCGCGTACATGTCGCCCGCAGATTGAAATACGCCCGGCTTCGTCCCGAGCACGTGCGCCGAAGGGCCATGGCCCGACGGGCCCTGCATCGGGTCGGCCACGTTG
>JADZBZ010000402.1 GCA_020851835.1 Acidobacteriota bacterium | reverse complement strand
GAAGCAGCGTCCCGGCAATCCCGGACACGCCGCCCTGGTTGACGGCGGCAGTGTTCTGGAACGCGTCATTGTTGTCGGCGCCGTCGATCTGGTAGTTGTTGCCGCGGGACCGGACGCCGTTCACCGAGGATCCGGCGACCCCGGGGGCGAGCTGGAGCATGCCCCGGAAATCCCGGCCGTTCAACGGCAGATCCTGCACCTGCTTGGGACGGACGACGTTGCTGAGGGCGGTGGAGACGGTGTCGAGGGTCAGGGCCGACGCCGTGACCTCGACGACCTCGGCCAACTGCGACAAGCCCATCTTGATGTCCACCGATGATACTTGCGAGACGCTGACTTCGACTTTCGTCCGGATCGTCTGGAACCCCTGGAGCGAGGCCTCGACGGTGTAGATCCCGAGTTGCAGGTCGGGCACCGAGAAATCGCCCGTTCCCGACGTGACCGTCGTGCGCGACACGCCGGTGGCGTCGTTGGTGGCCGTGACGGCGACGCCGGGCAGCACGGCGCCGCTGTCGTCCACGATGCGACCGGCGATGCCTCCCCGGAACGTCTGCGCGTCACCGAGTCCGAAGGCCCCTAAGCTCAGAAGAACAACGAAACACAAGGTGAAGCAACTGCGCGGCATAGCATGCCTCCGATTCGGTATTCGTATTTGCCTTGCCGTGAACGACGAACCTCGCCGACCGGAGTATATACCCGCGGTACACGTAACCTCTGCGCCGATGAGCCACTGGAGGAGGAAGAGCGTGCAAGACGCGTCGTCGAGACCCGGGCGGCGCCCGGGCAGTCGTGCTCCTGTCGGTGGAGGGAGGCGACCGGGGTATGATGTTCGCCCTACGGCCGCCGGCCCGGCTCAGCGGATACTTCACGCTCTCGATTGCGGCCTCTCTTCCAGGAGCACGCTCTCATGTCTCTTGCCCCCTGCACGCTGCGCACCTGCTCGATCCTGGCGGTCGTTCTCGGCGTCGCCGGGTGGGCCAGCCCAGCACGGGCAAGTGAGACGCAGTCCCAACCGCCGGAGAAAATCTTCGCCGCTTCCTGCTCGACATGCCACGGCGCGCGTGGTGAAGGCGGAACCTCATGGGTCACCGGCATGAAGGCGCCGACGATCGGTCCGCTGGCGATACCCGCGGACGCCGCCAGGACCATCATCCGCGACGGCTCGCACAACAACATCCTGCCTGGCTACAACGGCGCGATGCCGGGCTTCGGCCGGGCAGAGATCACGGACGAGGAACTCGACAGGCTCCTGGTGTTCATCTCGAGTACCTGCCAGCACGGCTGCCCGGCGCCGGCACGCCCGGCGGGGTCCGAGGTGACGCTGGACATCCTCGATGCCGATCCCTGGTTTTCGGACAAGGGGGGCGACGATGCGGCCGATCCGTACGATGACCACCGCCGCGTCGTACTGACGGCCAATCAGTACCTCACCGTCACCAACACCGGCCGGACCTGGCACACGATGACCAACGCCGCTGCTGGAAAAGACTCCGGATTCATCGGGTATTCGGGCAACCTGGGCGCCGGCACGGGCTACTACTACGCCACCCAGGGCGCCGACCTCGAGCCGGGCTGTCACCGCTACATGTGCAAGCTCCATCCCTACATGCAATTCGAGGCCTGCACGGCAGGCCATCAGCCCATGGAGCTGACCCGGGCATCGAAGGTGCCGCTCGAGGTGCCGGCCGGGGCCGGCAGCGGCGAGATCTGGGTGAACGTCCAGAGCCAGGAGGACGGCCCCCAGGACGAGGTTGACGGAGCGATGCAGGTGATCGACTCGTCGACGTGGAGCGTCACCAACTACCTCGGCGGCGTGGGCAACAACCCGCACAACGCCTGGCCCGGAGCCGGCAGCGACGGCGGATCTTATGTCCTGACGGCCAACTGGCACGACAACAGCGTCACCTTGATCGACGCCGATGCGAAAACCGTCCTGCAGACCGTGCCATTCGGCGCCGCGCCGGCACACGTGCAGGTCACGCCGGGCGCGGGCTCGCGCTGGTTCGTCACCGTGATGGGTGGCTCGGCCGTGCAGGAAGTGGACCTGATGAAGCTCAAGGCCGGGAAAGACCCCATCGTCGGGGTGCCGATTCGCGGCGAGTTCTCTCCGCACGGCATCTGGTTCTGCGATGACGGCGACCATTTCCTCACCGCCAATACGTTGTCGAACACCCTGTCGCTCTATACCGTGAGCGGCCGGGTGCAGCAGGCCTTCGCGGGAACCGGAGGCACCACGCCGCTCGCCTCGAGTGTCTTCGGCGGGTACGGCGTGGGCGGCTGCGCCCGCGGCTACAGCAACAACGCCGGTACCCCGTCGGTGTCCGTGTACGACATCAACCCCCTGGAGGGCACGGTCGTTCGCAACACGGCCGTGGTGCCATCGCACCTGCGGGATGACGCCGGCAATCTCAAGCTGCGCGATACGTCGATCTCACCGGTCCGCTGGGTGTCGATGCCCATCCAGACGCCGGTCAGCCCCTCCGACGCCACCGCGCACGGCCGCTATATGGTCACGGCGAACAAGGCGTCGTTCAACGTCTCGATCACGGCGCTGAATGCCAAGGGTGACCCGACGGCGATCTACACCTTCCCGGCGGGTCTCGGCGCGCACGGCGTCACGTTCGGCCGCAAGGCGCGATGTGACGACGGCACGCCCGTCTGCTACTACGCCTACGTGACCAACACGTTCCAGGACTACATCAGCGTCTACGACCTCGAACGGGTCTCCTCGTCCGGCGAGCCCGGCACCGCCACCGAGCAGGTCAGCCTCGAAGGCTACGGCGCGCAGGCGTTGTGCAAGCAGCCCGCGTGTCGCGTGCCGATCACCACCGTCTGCCCCGATTGCCGGGACGGCGCGCACGTGGGCGACGTGCCCCTCGAGATCACGACGACCGGCAAGTACACCTTTCTCAAGGAACACGTCTGGATCGACCCATTGCACGCGCCGCTCGATCTCGCGCTGGATCTGACCATCAATACAGGCGCTCAAGGCATCGTGGCCCCGTCGCGCACCTGGAACACGTCTAGGCCGGCGCCAGCAATCACGGGCCTGTCCCCCGTCAACGGCGGCAGCGGCACCATGGTCTTCGTGTCTGGCAGCCACTTCGATCCGACGCCCGGTGCCCACACCGTGTCGGTCGGCGGGTCGGCGGCGCCCTTCGTGCAGGCCGTGGATTCGACGCTGCTCATGTTCATGGTGCCGCCAGGTAATCCCGCGGGGCCGGTCACCGTCACTTCGTCGTCGGGCAGCGCGACCAGCGCCACGGCGTTTGGCGGGCCGCCGCCTGTCCTGAGCGTCGCCGGCATCTGGCCGGCCAAGGCGACGGCCGGAAGCACGGTGTACGTATTCGGCTCGGGTTACGTGCCCGGCGAGGGCAACACGACAGTGGCCATCAACGGTGTGCAGGCGCCGGCGGTGCAGGTGCTGGGTGACAGCATGCTGTCCGTCATGGTACCGAGCCACGCGAAGAGTGGACCCATGACCGTTTCCACCAGGAGCGGTCCGGAGGTGGGAGCAGCGCGCTGGTTCGACGTTGCTGCCGACGACGGGTACGGGGGCACGTGGGTGAAGCCCGCCGAGAGCACGATCCCCAGCACGGCCAGGGGCGACTTGATCCGCTACGGCAAGGAACTGGTGACGAATACGAACCATTACTTCAACGTGCTCAACGTGCGACCCGGTTACAAGACCGGCAGCGACCTGAACTGCACCAGTTGCCACATGGGTGAAGGGACCGTCGCGTCGTCGTCTCCGTGGTCGGTGGTCTTCTCCAAGTACAGCGGGAAGGGACCGTACTTCGCCCGCGCCGGACGCCACCTCGACACCGCCGGCCGGATCCAAGGCTGTCTGCAGCGTTCGATGAACAGCCAGTCACAGGTATTGCCCGAGGACAGCCGTGAGATGCAGGCCATGGTGGCCTACTTCGAATGGCTCTCCACGGGTACGAAGGTCGCGGATTGGACCAAGGTCAAGGGCCAGGGGTTTCCGGAGGTGCCGCTGATGACGCGCGCCGCCGATCCCGTGCGTGGCGAGAAGGTCTACAACACGTATTGCGCCAGCTGCCACGGCACGGATGGCCGGGGCATGACACAGGTGACCGGCACCGTGGTTCCGCCGCTGTGGGGCCCGCGCAGCTTCAACGACGGCGCCGGCATGTTCCGCGCGCGCACGGGGGTCACTTTCATTCGAGCCAACATGCCGCTCGGAAAGGCCGTCCCGGGGGACACCTCCACGCAGCTCAGCATCGAGGACGCCTGGGACGTGACCAGCTACGTCATGTTCCAGGAGCGCCCGGCCTGGCACGACCAGGCCAACGACTGGTCGTGCACCCACCTCGGGCCCGATGGGGTGCCCGATTGGATGCGCAAACCGCCCGATACGGGCTACGGGCCCAATCGTCCCCGCTGGGACGGGACCCAATACACGTGCGACAACGCCGCTCCAGCGGTGTTCGACGGAAACGCGCACCGGTACGGCCCGTGGCAGGAGATGCTGAATCGGCAAACGCAGATCGTCAACGACTTCAAGGCCTGCGGCCGAAGCCCGTGTCCGTGAGACGCAGAACATGGAGTGGCGTAGGTGGTCTCGCCGGTCGTCGTGACTTGTCTGGGTAGGCTCTGGCTACTGGTGGCTGTGCTCGCCGCCATGCCCTCGGCGAGCGCCTGGTCGCAGGATCTGCCCGCCATCGTCGCGCGCATCAACGGAACAGCCGTGACGCGCGCGCAGTTCGAGGCTCGGCTCGCCCAGAGTCGGTCCATGAACCCGGAGCGATTCGACCACATGACCGCCGTTGAGCGGAACCAGGCCATGCTCCGGACGCTGAACAGCATCGTGGTTCGTGAGATCGAGGTTCAGGAGGCTCGAAAGCGCGGGATCACGGTGGCGGACGAGGAACTGGAGCCGCTTCTGCACGAGCTGGAGACGCAGGCCCGCACCAGCGGAGGCATGGAGAAGCTGCTGGCGGAATTCAGCACGACCCTGGATGAGTGGACG
>JADZBZ010000401.1 GCA_020851835.1 Acidobacteriota bacterium | reverse complement strand
TGATGCTCCCCTGCCCGCTGATGACGATGACCTCCAGCCCACGGTCGATGGCCTTGAGCGCGCGCAGCACGTCGATCCCATCCGCGTCCGGCAGCATCAGGTCGAGCAGCACGACCGCCGGCTGGAGTGTACGACAGGCCTGTTCAGCCCGAAACCCCGAGTTGGCCGAGGTAACCCGATAGCGGGGCACGCGCGGCGACTGGGCAATAACCGTCTTCAGAAACTCCACCGCCGACGGATCATCGTCCACAATGAGGACCGTCGGCTCGACCCGGCGGTGGCTGTTCGACGGTCGTGAGGGTGACATCGCCTGCGATCCAGAATGTTTTGAGACCATACAACTGTAGCATTTCCCATCGCGTGGACGGCCCCAGCGCGCGCCCATGGAGTGCGGATCCTTCATCCTCCACCGGCCGCGAGGCAGCGGCGAATGGAGTCAATGACTGGCACCCATATTGCTCCCGTGGATGAGAGATACCACTTCTCAGAAGGGAGCTACATGTCGAAGAAACGCAGCCCGACAAGCCCGTCCAGTCGGAAGGCCCTGATCGCCGAGCTCAACGAGGATCTAGCGCGCGAATACCAGGCAATCATTGCCTATGTTGTGTACTCGCAGGTCGTACGCGGCGCGGAGTACATGTCCATCGCGAAGGAGCTCGAACTGCATGCGGGCGAAGAACTCGCGCACGCGTTGACCATCGCCAGGCAGATCGACTACCTGGGCGGCACTCCGACGGTCACGCCCAAACCCGTGAAGGTTCCCGGCAGTTCCGTGGGCATGCTCGAGGCCGATCTCGCCAACGAAATCGCCACCATTCGCGCCTATCGCAAGCGCGTCGTCCAGTGCGAGTCGCTCAACGAGTACGCCGTGGCGGAAGAGATTCGTACCATCCTTACGCAGGAGCAGGAGCACGCAATCGATCTGGCGACGGCACTGGGCCGCGACGTGCCGCGCATCTGATGCCGCGCGGGGCGGCACGTCTCATGCTTAGTCGATCATCGAGTCGCGCGCAGCGCGGCCGAAGGAGGCCATGATGAACGAAGACACTCTGAAGGGTCAGTGGAAGCAGCTAAAGGGCAACGCCCGCGAGCAGTGGGGCAAGCTCACCGACGACGACCTCGATCAGGTCGAGGGCCGCGCCGAGCAACTCGTGGGGCGCATCCAGGAGCGGTACGGCATCGCGCGCGACGAAGCGCAGCGGCAGTACGACGACTGGTGGCGTACTTACCAGACCGGCGCCACCGCCGCCCGCTGATCGGATCGAACCGACACGGAGCACACCTTCCCCGTGTGCTCCGTCCTTCCACCCGGCTGCGCCCGACGCGGCGCCGCGGCCCCACGCGCGAAGAGCCGGCCGGACCGCACGCGCGCCCTCGAGCCAGCTCTTCACACCCGCGCCACGGGCGCGGCCAACACGCGTCGCAGGCTGGCCTTATACAGGTCTCCGGCCCTGGATGACCCGGATGAGCACGATCGCGATCGCGAGGACGAGCAGCAGGTGAATGAAACCGCCGAGCGTGTACGAACTCACCATGCCCAGCAGCCACATCACGACGAGCAGCACCAGAATCGTGTTCAGCATCGGTTCCTCCTCTTGTTCCTCTTGTTCGTCAACCTGCCGGCGCGGATTTGTGCCCGCGACTCCGTGACCCCGTTGGAGCATGAGACGTGCCACGAATCGAGCCGCGGACAGCAGGGGTTCGAGGCTTCGGTGAGTAAGCGAGTGCCCTGAAGCGGCAACGCGCTGCCGACTGGTCAACCGAGCCTGCCCATAAAAACACCGTGCGCCCTGGCCGCGGCCTTGCACCAGGAACCCGCGTGTGACCGCTTTGCTGGCGAATGGATCGGGACGGGCGATGTCGGAGCCATTGATATAGTGGGCCCGCCAATGACGCCATCACCAGGCATGCCAGCCAGCGACGCGCTACGGAACGCCCTGCAGGTGTTCATCCACGATTTGCGTGCGCCCATCAGCGTCGCGCAAGGGTACCTCCGCCTGATTCTCGAGCATCGCCTCCCCGATGCCGAGGCACGCGACCGCGCTCTGGCACAGACGATGGAATCGCTGGCCAGGCTGACCGGGCTCTGCGACGACGCGTCCGAGTTTCTCACGGTGCACGAATCGACCAGGCCGTCGCGCGCGCCTTTGCCTCTCGCGCGCCTGATGGGCGCGCTGAGAGCGGCGCTGGCCCAGCGCGGGGCTGCCGCGGAGATCGAGATGCCTGCTGATGGATGGATCCTCCGAGTGGCACAGCCCGACGTGGTGGCCACTCGAATCCTGACCATTCTCGAACTGTCCAGGCGGCACCAGGCCGGTGGTGACGCCGTCGTGCGCATTACGCCGCGAGACGGCTCACTCTGCATCTTGACGGGCACACCGCGCCAGTGCGACGTTCTCCTGGTGGAGGCGCCGGCCGAAATCGATCGCTGGCGCGGAGGTCTCGGCTTGAAGCTCGCGCTCGCCTGCCTGGACGTCGAGCGTCACGGCGGACGAGTCTGGACCACGGCGACGGCGTGGCCCGGACTGGGCGTGACGCTGCCCATGGAATGGGAGACGGCATGACCGCCCGCCTCGCCATCGTGGACGACGACCCGGCCTTCGCCGAGTTCATTCAGGTGCTGCTGCGAAGCAACGGGTACGAGGTGGCCGCCTATGCCAGCGGTGCCGATCTGCTCGAGGCCCTGCGCGCCGGGGCCGCACCGCAGGTCATCCTGCTCGATGTCACCATGCCCGGCCTCGACGGGATCGAGACGCTGCGGGCCATCCGGCAGACCCATTCGGCGGCGCCGGTCATCATGCTGTCGGGCCGTCAGACCCCCGCCACCATTGTCGAAGCCGTGCGCCTGGGCGCTGCCGACTACGTCCTCAAGCCGGGCGATCCGGAGGGTGTGGGCGAAGCCACGCTCGAAGCCGCCATCCGTAATGCGCTCGAGCGCGACGCGCTGGTGGCCGAAGTCGCCCGCCTCAGCGTCCAGCTGGCCGAAGACCCCGGCGGTGCGCAGCCCTGCTGGGCTTCCGGGGCCGCGATGCAGCCGCTCATGGCCATGCTCGAACGCGTGGCCGACAGCGACATCGGCGTGCTGATTCGCGGTGAGAGCGGCGTCGGCAAAGAGGTCATCGCCCGCGAACTGCACCGCCGATCGGCCCGCCGGACCCGCCCCTTCGTCAAGGTGAACTGTGCGGCGCTGCCGGCCGACCTGCTCGAGAGCGAGCTATTCGGGCACGAGCGCGGCGCGTTTACCGGCGCGGGCGCGACGCGGGTGGGCAAGTTCGAGTTCGCCAACCAGGGCACCGTCATGCTCGACGAGATCGGCGAGATGCCCGTCGGTCTGCAGGCCAAGCTGCTGCACGTGCTGCAGGATCGCGAGTTCACGCGCCTCGGTAGCAATCGACCGGTCTCGGTGGACATCCGGGTGATGGCCGCGACGAACCGCGACCTGGACGCCATGATGCGGAGAGGAACCTTCCGCGAGGATCTCTATTACCGTCTGCAAGTCATTGAATTGCGGGTGCCCGCGCTGCGCGAGCGCCGCGAGGAAATCATCCCGCTCGCCGAGTTCTTCCTGGCGAAGTACGTCGCCCTTTATCGGCGAACCGCCCCACGGCCGAGTTCCGTATTGCTCGATGCCTTGATGAACTACGAGTGGCCGGGCAACGTCCGCGAACTCGAGAACATGATGAAGCGCTTCGTCGTACTGCAGGAGGAACGCTTCATCCTCTCTGAGCTCATGCGCGCACACGCCTCGGCGCCGCCCACGACGGCTCCGCCCGATTCAACGGCGTTGGCTGACGACCCGGCTACCCAGGAGGCCGCAGCGGCGCTCCCACCCGCGCCCGCCCCAGTCACGCCATCAACGGAGTCGCCGGCTCAACGGCCCTCCGCCGCGCCGCCAGCGCCCGCGCCCGCCGCGGACCCCGAATACGACGACGATGGAGTGGACCTGCCGGCCCTGGCCCGGTCAGCGGCCCAGCGTGCCGAGCGTGGCGCGATCCTCCACGCGCTGACGCGCTTTCGGTGGAACCGGCGGAAGGCGGCCACCTATCTCAACGTCAGCTATAAGACTCTGCTCAATAAGATAAAGGAGTCGGGAATCACCGACGCCGACGCCGGCTGAGACGGACGGTTCATGGCACAGCGAAGCGCCTTTGCACTCGGCACCGTCTCGGCCCCGGCGTGGCGAGCGCTCTTCGCGCTGGCGGTCGGCCTGCTGCTCATCGCGGGCGGCTTCGCCTCCTGGATCTACGTGCGCTTCTCCGACGCCAGCACGCGCGTCGAGCACACCTACCAGGTGCTCGATCAAGTCGACGATCTGGTCGCCCGCGTCGTCGCGGCCGAGGCGGGCCGCACCGAGGATGTGGCGCGCGGGTTCGAACGCGGCGGTAAGCTGATGGACGACATCCGCGCGCTCGCGCGGCCGATATGCGAGCCGCTGGAGATTCCATCCTGGTGGAGCACGGCAACCACGTGCGCCTCGGCCGACACGCCGCGTTCCTCTCCGCCGCCCTGACGCTGGCGCTCGCCGTCGTCATGGGCGGCGTCGGGATGGCGCTCAACCGATCATTCAAGAACCGCAGCGCCGAATTCGAGCAGGAAACCATAGCTCGCCAGGCCGCCGAGCGCATCAACCAGCGCCTCTTCGACAGCTCGGGCGACTGCATCGTTCTGCTCGAGCCCGATGGCCGGATGCTGTCGATGAATCGCCCCGGGCTCAAGATGATGGAGATCGACGACGCGGAGCGTGGGCCGGGCGAGCCGTGGCCTGCCCTCTGGGGTGCGAGCGGCACGCTCGCCAGGCGGGCTCTCGTCGATGCCCTGGAGAGCGGCGAGAGCCGCTTCCAGGGCCCCCGCCGCACGCGAACCGGTGACGTCCATTGGTGGGATGTCGCGGTCACGGTTATTCGCGACGATGCGGGCACCGTCACGCTCCTGTCGGTCTCACGCGACATGACCGCGCAGCAGCCACAGGAAGAAGAGCTGCGCGAGAGCGAGGAGCGCTTCCGCTCGCTTGCCGACGCCATGCCGCAAATCGCCTGGAGCGCGCGGGCTGACGGCAAACACGATTACTTCAACGCCCGCTGGTACGAATACACGGGCCTGCCGCACCCTGGCGGCGCCGGTGGCGAGCTCGACTCGCGAGACGGTCTCGGCTGGCGGTGGAGCGACTACCTGCATCCGGGCGATGCCGACGCCACTCTCCACACCTGGACGCACTCCCTCACGACGGGAGAGCCCTATCACGTGCGGTGCCGGCTGCGGCGCGCGGACGGCCTGTACCGCTGGTTCATTGGTCGTGCTCTCCCCTCGCGTAACCCGTCCGGGGCCATCACACGCTGGTTCGCTACCTGCACGGACATCGACGAAGAGAAGCGGCAGGACGACGAGCGGGCGCAGCTGCTGGCGAGCGAGCGGGCGGCCCGCTCCGAGGCCGAGCGATCGGCCAGGCTGAAGGACGAGTTTGTAAGTACCCTCTCGCACGAATTGCGGACGCCGCTCAATGCCATCGTCGGCTGGATCGGCGTGCTGAAGCACAACCCGTCAGCTGAAGATATCGAGAAGGGCCTCGGGGTCATCGATCGCAATCTGCGCCGGCAATCCCAGATGATCGACGACCTGCTCGACATGAGCCGGATCATTTCGGGCAAGATGCTGCTCGAGCTTCAGCCCGTCGATCTCGGCTCGATCATCGATGAGGCCGTGGCCTCGGCGCTGCCCGCGGCCGCCGCGAAAGGCGTGCGGATCGCCACCCAACTAGGCCCGGCCGCCAGCATGCAGGGCGACCCCGCCCGGCTGCAGCAGGTGGTCTGGAACCTCGTCGCCAACGCGGTCAAGTTCACGCCCAAGGGAGGCCGCGTGCGGGTGGCGCTTCGCAAGGCCGAGAGCGACGTCTTCATAGAAGTGAGCGATACCGGCATCGGCATCGGTTCGGAGTTCCTGCCGCACCTCTTCCAGCGGTTCCGCCAGGCTGACGCCTCGTCCACGCGCCAGCACGGGGGACTGGGCCTCGGCCTAGCCATCGTGAAGAACCTGGTGGAGGAGCACGGGGGCTGGGTGCAGGCCTCCAGCCAGGGCGAAGGCCGCGGCAGCGTCTTCACCGTTCGCCTGTCGGTCGCCCTGGCGCCCAGCGCCCCCGCTGGGGAGGACATTGCGGCGCCGGAGTTGGAGCGAGCGGGAGCGGGCCTACGAGACATTCTCACGGGGCTGCGGATCCTGGTGCTCGACGACGAGCCGGATGCGCGAGACCTAGTGCGGTGGTTCCTCGAGCACGCCGGAGCGGAGGCGGCGGTGGCCGATTCAGTGGACCGCGCGCTCACCATGTTGAAGGAGGGCCTCGTGCCGGACATCATCGTCAGCGACATCGGCATGCCCGATCGCGACGGATACGACTTCATGCGGCAGGTGCGGCGCCTGGAGGGGGCCGCCTCGAAGACTCCTGCTGCGGCCCTCACGGCGTTGGCCAGGTCAGACGACCGCAAGCGCGCCCTGCTGGCGGGCTATCAGACGCATCTCGCCAAACCCGTGGATCCCCTCGAACTGGTGGCGGTCGTCGCGAGCCTCGCCGGGCGCACGGGCCGATCGCACTTCTGATCCTCCCGCCCGATTGTGGTCAGGCGGGGGTACACGGGCGCTGTCAATGACATTGAGACACCGAGGTCGAGTTAATTAGAGGAGCGCTGGCGTCAGCGATCACGATGGTGGTCGATCGCGGGGTGGCCTCGAGAATCCGACCATGCTGTGGCCTGTCCG
>JADZBZ010000400.1 GCA_020851835.1 Acidobacteriota bacterium | reverse complement strand
GAAAGCCGAGACCGCGTACACGCGGCCATCCGCAACTCCGGCTTCGAGTTCCCCCAGCATCGCATCGTCATCAACATGGCGCCGGCCGACGTCCGCAAGGCGGGCGCGGCCTTCGACCTGCCCATTGCCCTGGGCGTGCTGGCCGCGTCCGGCGTGGTGCGCGACCGCGACATTCGGGACGTGATTGTCGTGGGCGAACTGGCTCTGGATGGCACCATCCACCCGGCGCGCGGCGCGCTGCCCATCGCCGTGGCGGCCCGCCAACAGCATGCCGCCGCCCTGTTGCTGCCCGCGGCCAATGCCGCCGAGGCGGGCGTGGTGGACGGCCTGCGGCTCCTACCCGTGAAGACGCTCACCGAAGCCGTCGAGTGCCTCAACCGGGACCGTCACGAATGGCCGTTGCCCTCCTCGCCACCGGCTCCCGACGCGGGCCGGGCGCCAGAGGCGGGCCTCGACCTGGCGGACCTTCGCGGACAGGCGTTCGCGCGCCGCGCGCTGGAAGTCGCCGCGGCCGGGGGGCACAACCTCCTGCTGATCGGTCCACCGGGGGCCGGCAAGACCATGCTCGCGCGGCGGTTGCCGACGATTCTGCCACCCCTGGGGTTCGACGAAGCACTCGAAGCCACGGCCATTCATTCGGTGGCCGGCCTCATCCCACCGGGCGGCAGCCTTCTGGCCGAGCGGCCGTTCCGAGCACCCCACCACACGGCGTCGGACGCGGCGCTGGTGGGCGGGGGCAGCCATCCGCGCCCGGGCGAGGTGAGCCTGGCGCATCACGGAGTGCTGTTCCTGGACGAAATGCCCGAGTTCGAGCGTCGCGTGCTCGACGCCCTGCGGCAACCGCTCGAGGAAGGCCGCATCGCCGTGTCGCGGGCGGCACGATCGGTCGTGTTTCCCGCACGGTTCATGCTGGTGGCGGCGATGAACCCCTGCCCGTGCGGGTATCTGGGCCACGCCACGCGAGCGTGCCGCTGCACCCCGCAGCAGGTGGCACGCTACGGCGCGCGCCTGTCCGGCCCGCTGCGCGATCGGCTCGACCTGGTGGTGGAGGTCGAGCCGGTGCCAATCGCCGCGCTGAGTGGCGGGCCACGGAGCGAAACCTCAGCCGTGGTCCGCGCGCGGGTGCTGGCGGCTCGCGACCGCCAGATCGCCCGGCAGGGGTGCCTCAACGCCCGCCTGGCGGCGCGCGCTCTGCACGGGTTCGGCGATATCGCGCACGCGGCTCGAACCCTGCTCGAGCGCTCGGCCGAGAGGCTGCAGTTGTCGGCGCGGGCGTACCACCGCGTGCTGCGCGTCGCGCGCACGATCGCCGATCTCCAGAACGCCGAACGCATCGCCGACGCCTCGGTTGCCGAGGCGCTGCAGTACCGGTTCGTGGCCTGACCCGGCGCCCCGGTCGTCACAGCTCGGACCCGGAACAGCGAACAAAACGCGAATCGTGAAGCACCGTGTAGTTTCCGGTTCATCAGCCAAGTGCCCCGTGCTACGCTCATACGGTTTTGTCGGCTCGCGGCCGATCGGAAGAGCCAGCGTCCGGCTTGCCTACCGGGGCCCGGAACCGAAATACCCAGGATCTGATGCTGTCGAACCGCTACACCATCGTCGTTGCCGACCGCCGTTCGGGTGTCGTGCGCAGATTCACGGTCGGTCTGCGGCCGCTGCTGTCAGTGGTGACCATGGTGCTGGCGCTGCCGGTGCTCATCGGTTTTGGTGCCGCCTGGAAGGCCAAGGCCGAGGTGGGCGGTATCTACGCGACCAACGCGGCCCTCGAACTGGAGAACAGCAGCTTCCGCGGCGCGACCGAAGCGCTCACGGGTCAGATCACGGCGCTGCAGACGGCGATTTCCGATCTCGGCGGCAAGGCCGCCTTGGACCCGGCGCTTCAGGCGGCCATGGACAGGCTGCCGGCCATCGTGAAGAACCGGGCCATGGGCGGGGCCGCCAGCGGCGGGGCCCTGACCTCGCTCACGCCCGGGCTGGGCTCTCCGGAAGATACCTTCGGCCTGCTCCGCGACCTGCTCCAGGGAATCGAGAACCGGCTGCGGCTCGTGAGCACCGGCGTCGATCGCCGCAACGCGCTGGCTGCCGCCACGCCGTCGCTTTGGCCCACGCACGGCTGGCTGTCGTCGGGCACTGGCGGGCGATCCGACCCGTTTACCGGCGAAGCCGACTTCCACCCCGGACTCGACATCTCGGCCGATCGCGGCACACCGGTGTATGCGACGGCCGACGGCGTGGTGTCGCAGGCCGCCTTCTCGGGCGCTTACGGCAACCTCGTGGTGATCGACCACAAGTTCGGCGTCGAAACCCGTTATGGGCACCTGTCGGCGTTCCGCACGCAGCGGGGGCAGTCGGTCAAGCGCGGCGACCTCATCGGGCTGGTCGGCTCCACCGGCCGGGCCACGGGCCCGCACCTGCACTACGAAGTGCGCGTGAGCGGCCGCATTCTCAATCCCCTCCGGTTCCTGCTCAACCCGCGCGGCACGAGCGCCGATTAGGTTTCAGGCTCGAGCGCGTGCGCGTCGGCCACGCCACGACCTAGAGCCTCGAGCCCAATGCCTGTATAATCGTTCGAACAGGCACCCTGCCTGCGTCCCTTTCATGTTTGGCCAGATTCTCGCCAAGGTCATTGGCACCCAGAACGATCGCGAAGTAAAGCGGCTGCGTCCGCGCGTGGAGCAGGTCAACAGCTTCGAGCCCCGCATCGGCGCGCTCGGCGACACGGAACTCAAGGCCAAGACCGCCGAGTTCCGTGAGCGGCTCGGGCGGGGCGAAGCGCTCAACGACCTGCTGCCCGAAGCCTTCGCCGTGGTCCGCGAGGCGGGCCGGCGCGTGCTCAACATGCGGCACTACGACGTGCAGCTCATCGGCGGGCTCGTGCTGCACAACGGCGCCATCGCCGAGATGAAGACGGGCGAAGGCAAGACGCTGGTCGCGACGCTCCCGGCCTACGCCAATGCACTCGCGGGCAAGGGCGTGCACGTCATCACCGTCAACGACTACCTCGCGCGCCGCGACTCGGAATGGATGGGCCGCGTCTACCGATTCCTCGGTCTGACCGTCGGCGTCATCCAGCACGACCTCAACGACCAGCAGCGACAGCTTGCCTATGGGTGCGACATCACCTACGGCACGAATAACGAGTTCGGGTTCGACTACCTGCGCGACAACATGAAGTTCGAGCTGGCGAGCATGGTCCAGCGCGGCCACCACTTCGCCATCGTGGACGAGGTCGACAGCATCCTCATCGACGAGGCCCGCACCCCGCTCATCATCTCGGGCCCGGCCGAGGAGTCCACCGACCTGTATTACGAAGTGGATCGGATCATCCCCAAGCTCAAGAAGGGTGAGGTCCACCAGGGTCAAGTCAAGACCGAGGATCGCGATCGCCTCGAGGCCTCGGGCGACTACACCGTCGACGAGAAGGGCAAGACGGTGTCTCTCACCGAGAACGGCATGGCGCGGTGCGAGCAGCTGCTCGCCCACCGCCTGCAGCCGGGCGGCCTGTACGACCCGGCGAACATGCCCCTGCTCCACCACGTGCAGCAGGGTCTGCGCGCCCACGTCCACTACCACCTCGACGTCCAGTACATGATCAAGGACGGCCAGGTGATCATCGTGGACGAGTTCACGGGCCGCCTCATGCCCGGCCGCCGCTGGAGCGACGGCCTGCACCAGGCCGTCGAGGCGAAGGAAGGCGTAAAGATCGAGCGCGAGAACCAGACGCTCGCCACGATCACGTTCCAGAACTATTTCCGCAAGTACACGAAGCTGTCGGGCATGACCGGCACGGCCGAGACCGAGGCGCCGGAGTTCGACAAGATCTACAACCTCGACGTCATCGTGATTCCGACGAATCGTCCGCTCCGCCGCCTCGAGGAACCGGACCTCGTGTACCGAACCGAGGTCGAGAAGTGGAACGCCATCGTCGAGGACATCATCGTCCGCCAGAACGAGGGCCGGCCGGCTCTGGTGGGCACGGTCTCGATCGAGAAGTCTGAGCGCCTCGCCGGCATGCTGAAGAAGCGCGGCATCAAGCACGTCGTGCTGAACGCCAAGTATCACGGACAGGAAGCCGAAATCGTCGCGCAGGCCGGACGCCCCGCCACCGTCACCATCGCCACCAACATGGCCGGCCGCGGCACCGACATCCTGCTCGGAGGCAACGCCGAGCACATGGCGCGACAGCAGGCCATTGCCGAGGGCATCGCCGAGAAGCTGGCCAAGGGTGACGAGAAGTTCGTGGACGATGAGGAGTTCGTCTACTTCTTCATGGTGGACAGTTTCTACCGCGTCCCGGTGGCCGACTGGGAGCGCATCTTCGGGTTCTTCTCTCGCCAATGCGCTGACGATCACAAGGAGGTCATCGCCCGCGGCGGCCTGCACATCGTCGGCACCGAACGGCACGAGGCGCGGCGCATCGACAACCAGCTCCGCGGCCGCGCCGGTCGCCAGGGTGACCCGGGGTCGTCACGCTTCTATCTCTCGCTCGAAGACGACCTCATGCGCATCTTCGGGTCCGATCGCATCTCGGGCCTGATGCAGCGTCTCGGCATGGAAGAGGGCGTGCCCATCGAGCACGGCATGGTGACCCGGGCCATCGAGCGCGCCCAGCGGCAGGTGGAAGCGCAGAACTTCGCCGTCCGCAAGCACCTCCTCGAGTACGACGACGTGATGAACAAGCAGCGCGAGAGCGTGTACACGCTGCGTCGTGAGATCCTCGAAAACCAGGTCCACATCTCCGAGGAAGAAGTCACCGACTCGCGCGGGTACGCCATGGCCACTGCCGAGGAGTTGCTCGACGAGAAGGTCGACCTCTTCGTCGACCCCGAGGTCGACGCCGAGGCGTGGGACGTGCCCGCCCTCCAGCGCGACCTCACGCAGTTGTTCGCCCTCGACGAGCAGGACTACCGGGGCGTGGCGTTCGACCGCCTGGGCTCCGGCGAGATCCGCGATGCGCTCTGGGATCGCGTCCAGGCCAAGTACACCGAGAAGGAGCGCGTCGTTCCGCGCGACATCCTCGCCCGGGTCGAGCGCGATCTGATGCTCCAGATCGTGGACCAGCAGTGGAAGGATCACCTCTACTCGCTCGACCACCTCAAGGAGGGCATCGGCCTGCGGGGTTACGGCCAGCGCGACCCGCTCGTCGAGTACAAGAAGGAGAGCTTCGAGCTCTTCAAGGACATGCGCCGCCGCATCGAGGAGGAGGTCGTCCGCTACCTCTGGTGGCTGCGCCCCGTGGTGCAGGGCGAATCGGAGGCACCGGCCCTGGCCGTGCCTTCGCGCCAGGCTCCGCGACGACAGGCGCTCAACTACAACAACCCCGCCGAGCAGGCGGCGTCGGTGTTCCCGACGGCCCGCAGCCGCGGCGACGGCGGCTCGTCGGGCGGAGCGCTGACGGCGACGGCACCGGCGCCCGCCAGAGTCGGGGGCGACGATGCCCCGATCAGGACGGTCCGGCGCGACGAGCCGAAACTCGGACGCAACGACCCGTGTTGGTGCGGATCGGGCAAGAAGTACAAGAAGTGTCATGGGGCGGCCTAAATCGATGAGCACACAACTCAAGGAAGAACGGACCCTGACCACGCGCCTCGACACGGCGCTCACCACCGCCCTCACCTTCGACGACATCCTGCTCGTCCCCCGCCACTCCACGGTCCTGCCGGCCCAGGTGGACGTCGGCACCCGGCTGAGCCGTCACATCCGCCTCAACGTGCCCCTGCTCAGTGCGGCCATGGACACCGTCACCGAGTCCGAGATGGCCATCGCGATGGCGCAGCAGGGCGGGCTCGGGATCATCCACAAGAACCAGTCCATCGAGCAGCAGGCCTCGGAAGTGGATCGCGTCAAGCGCTCCGAGAGCGGGATGATCGTCAACCCAATCACGCTGTCGCCGACGGCTCGCATCCACGAAGCGCTCGAGTTGATGCGCCGCTACCGCATCTCGGGCGTGCCCATCACCGAGGACGGTAGCAAGGAAGGGCGCCTCACCGGAATCTTGACCAACCGCGACCTGCGATTCGAGACCAATGTCGACCGGCCCGTCAGCGAGGTGATGACCAAGGACCGGCTCTTCACTGTCCCGGTCGGGACCACGCTCGATCAGGCCCGCGAAATCCTGCACCACGCCAAAGTCGAGAAACTCCTCGTGGTGGATCAGGACTATCGCCTCAAGGGCCTGATCACCGTCAAGGACATCCAGAAGGCCATCAAGTACCCGAACGCGTGCAAAGACTCGCTGGGCCGGTTGCGCTGCGGCGCGGCCGTGGGCACGGCCCGCGACACGATCGAGCGGGCCGAGGCCCTCGTGCAGGCCCACGTGGACGTGCTCGTCATCGACACGGCGCACGGTCATTCGCAAGGTGTGCTCGACATGGTGCGGACGCTGCGCCGCGCGTGCCCGTCGGTGGATCTGGTGGCCGGTAACGTCGCCACCGCCGAGGCCACCGACGCGCTCATCGGCCTGGGCGTCGATGCGGTCAAGGTGGGTATCGGTGGCGGATCGATCTGCACGACGCGCGTGGTGGCGGGCATCGGCGTGCCGATGATCACGTCGGTTGCCGAGTGCGCTGCGGCCGCCGAGCGCCACGACGTGCCCGTCATTGCCGACGGCGGCATCCGGTTCTCTGGCGACGTGGTGAAGGCGCTCGCCGTCGGCGCCAGTTCGGTGATGATTGGCAACCTGTTCGCCGGTACCGACGAAAGTCCGGGCGAGCTCATTCTCTACCAGGGCCGGACCTTCAAGGAATACCGGGGCATGGGCTCCATTGGTGCCATGCGCAAGGGCTCGCGCGACCGCTACTTCCAGGACGACTTCGAACTCGAAAGCGGTACCAGCCCGGCCGGCCGGGGCATGGATAAGCTCGTGCCAGAGGGCATCGAAGGCCGCGTCCCGCACAAGGGCAGCGTGGCGATGGTGGTCCACCAACTGGTCGGCGGCCTGCGCGCCGGCATGGGTTACTGCGGCACCCCGACCATCACGGATCTGCAGCGCGATTCGAAGTTCATCCGCATCACCAACGCCGGCTTCCGCGAGAGCCACGTCCACGACGTGACCATCACGAAGGAATCGCCGAACTATCGGATGGAATGAGTGCCAGGGCGATCGACCGCGAGTTCGCGCCTCGGTCCTGAATGCGGATCTCGAGTGCGCCGGGGACCGGGCGCGCCAGTCGCTCGGGCCATTCGACGGCCACGACGCCCTCCCCCGCCAACGCCTCGTCCAGCCCGATGTCGTCGAGGTCGGCCACCTCGAGCCGGTACAAGTCCACGTGAATCAGCGGCAGACGCCCACCCCGGTACTCGTGCACGAGGGTGAAGGTTGGGCTGGTCACCGCGTCCGGGTCGATTCCCATCCCCTTGGCGAGACCCCGCACGAACGCGGTCTTCCCCGCGCCCAGGTCGCCCGAGAGCAGGAGCACCGCGCCCGGCTCCAGGCTGGCGGCCAGCCGCGCGGCCAGCTCGCGCGTCTCGGCCTCGGAGCCCGACGTGAACGACCCGGTCATCCTTCCGGCTGGCGATTGACGACGCGGCGGCGGGCGGTCAGCTCGAGCACGGCGTCGCCGATGTGTTCGGCCAGGTCGCCGGCCGTCATCGACACCTCGCCGGTGTCGGCATCAGCCAGTTCGCCGGCCGACCCGTGCAGGTAAACGGCCACGCGGCAGGCCGCCTCGGCGTCGAGCAGCTGCGCCAGCCACGCCGCCAGCATGCCCGTCAGGACGTCGCCCGTGCCGCCGGTGGCCATCCCGGGAGAGCCCGTGGGGTTGACGAACACGGTCCCGGTGGGCGTCGCGATGAGCGTGCGATACCCCTTCAGCACGACGTACAGCCGGTGCCGCCGCGCGAGGTCCACGGCCATGCCGAGCCGGTTGGCCTGGACGTCCTCCACCGAGCATCCCATGAGCCGCGCCATCTCGCCTGGATGCGGCGTGACGATGACGTCGCGGCCCTCGCGGCCGACCAGCGCCGACGGGTCGTCGCCAAATGCGTTTAGGCCATCGGCATCGAGCACCAGCGAGGTTTCGCCTTTCTCCAGCAGCTCCCGGACGAACGTCACGACGCCCTCGCCTCGCCCCAGCCCCGGACCGACGGCCACGACGTCGGCCTCGAGGCCGAGCACCACTTCGGCCGCCGCGAAATGCACGGTCCCCGATGGCGTCTCCTCGAGAGGCTCGGTCATGTACTCGAGGCCGAGGGCGGCCACCACGGGCTGGCACGATCGCGGGCAGGCGATCGTCACCAGCCCCGCGCCCGACCTGAGCGCCCCCTGCGCGGCCAGCGCGGCCGCACCGGTCTTCCCCGCCGATCCGGCGACGATCAGCACGCGGCCGAAGTCGCCCTTGTGCGAATCGGGGGAGCGCGGAGGAATGAGCGGCCTGAGCCGCTCCTTCGTGATGAGCTCGGTGCGCGGCCCGTCGAGCTGCTCGATAACGCCCAGCGGAATGCCAATGTCCGCAATGACGACCTCGCCCGCCTTCTCCTCGGCCGGCGGCAGCACGAGCGGCAGCTTCGGCGCGCCGAGCGTGACCGTGACCGACGCGTCCACGCAGTCACCCAACAGATCGGGCGTGTCGGCGGAGAGCCCCGACGGCAGGTCGATGGACACAATCGGAATGCCGCTGCCGTTGAGATCGGCGACCACCGTCCCGTGCAGGCCCGTGAGCGGCCCCCTGAGGCCCGTGCCAAACAGCGCATCGACGAGGAGGTCGTGTTCGCCGATCTCCGAGAAGTGCAGCTCCCAGGCGCCTTCGTCGGCCACCTCTACGACCGTCACGCCGAGGCGGCCCAGCACGTCGAGATTGATGCGGGCGTCCCCCTCGACCTCGGCGACGCGCCCGACGAGAAACACCGACGTCTCGATACCGCGCTGGTGCAGCGTCCGCGCCACGACAAAGCCGTCACCCCCGTTGTTGCCACGCCCGGCGATGACGGCGACACTGCGCTCGGCCAGATCGTCGAACAGTGACTCCATGGCCGACACCACCTGGCGGCCGGCATTCTCCATCAGGACGATGGAGGGAATGCCGACGTCGTGGATCGTCGCCCGATCGGCCTCGCGCATCTGATCGGCGTTCAGGATTCGCATCGACGGCGTCCAGATGAAGATCTGAGACTCGGGGCCGGCCGGGGACCCCTCGCCCCGCTAGGCGTAGGTCTCCATCGGCGGGCACACGCACACGAGGTTGCGGTCGCCGTAGGGGTTGTCGATGCGGCCCACCGACGGCCACACCTTGGCGGCGCGCACCCACGGCAGCGGATAGGCTGCCTGCTCGCGCGAGTAGGGGTGCGACCAGGCATTCGCGGTGACCGCGACGGCCGTGTGCGGCGCGTTCTTCAGCACGTTGTCCTTCGCATCGACGGTCCCGGTCACGACCGCCTCGATCTCGTGACGGATGGCCACCATCGCCTCGCAGAACCGATCGAGCTCGGCCTTCGATTCGCTCTCGGTGGGTTCGACCATCATCGTCCCGGCGACCGGGAACGACACGGTGGGCGCGTGGAAGCCGTAGTCCATGAGACGCTTGGCCACGTCAGTCTCGTCCACGCCCTTCGCCTTGAAGGCGCGCAGGTCGAAGATCATCTCGTGCGCCACGCGGCCGTTACCGCGCGTGTAGAGCACGGGATAGTGCGCCTCGAGCCGCGCTTTGATGTAGTTGGCATTCAGGATGGCGTGGCGCGTGGCGTCGGTCATGCCGTCGCCGCCGAGCATCCGCACGTAGCCGTACGAGATGAGCAGGATGCTGGCGCTGCCCCACGGGGCGGCCGCGACGGCGGCAATGGCCTGCGCCCCGCCCACCATCACGAGCGGATGCCCCGGCAGGAACGGCGCCAGATGGGCGGCCACGCCGATGGGCCCCACGCCGGGACCACCGCCGCCGTGCGGGATGGCGAACGTCTTGTGCAGGTTCAGGTGACACACGTCGGCGCCGATGGTGGCGGGGCTGGTGAGCCCGACCTGCGCGTTCATGTTGGCACCATCCATGTACACCTGACCGCCGTGGCGGTGCACGATGTCGCAGATCTGCTTGATGGCATCCTCGAACACACCGTGCGTCGAGGGATAGGTGACCATGAGACCGGCCAGGGTATCGGCGTGCGCCGCCGCCTTGGCCGAGAGGTCGTCCACGTCCACGTTGCCGTTGGCGGCCGTACCGACGACGACGACCCTGAACCCCGCCATGATGGCGCTCGCCGGGTTGGTCCCGTGCGCCGAAGCGGGAATCAGGACGATGTCGCGATGGCCCTCGCCGCGGGACCGATGGTAGGCACGAATGACGGCCAATCCCGCAAACTCGCCTTGCGCCCCCGAGTTGGGCTGCAGCGAAACGGCGGCAAAACCGGTCACCTCGCGCAACGCGGCCTCGAGTTCCTGGCACATCTGGCGGTAGCCAGCCGTTTGGTCCGCGGGCGCGAACGGGTGGAGGCGCGAGAAGGCCGGCCACGACACCGGCAACATCTCGCTGGCCGCGTTGAGCTTCATCGTGCACGAGCCCAGCGGAATCATCGACGTGTCGAGACCGACATCCTTGCGCTCGAGCCACCGGATGTAGCGCATCATCTCGGTTTCGGAGCGATGCGTGTTGAACACCGGGTGTATCAGATAGGTGGTGGTGCGCCGCAGACCCTCGGGCACGCCGGCCAGGGCGTCCGATGGTGCGGTGATGGCCACCCCCCCCGTGCGTCCAGCCGCCCCGGCGAACAGCTCGACGATCGAGACCAGGTCGGCCAGGGT
>JADZBZ010000399.1 GCA_020851835.1 Acidobacteriota bacterium | reverse complement strand
AGATCCACCTGCACGTCCCGTCTGGGGCCATCCCGAAGGATGGACCCTCCGCCGGCGTCACCATGGTGACCGCGCTGGTCTCCGCCCTGGCGCAGCGGCCGGTCCGCGGCGATGTGGCCATGACCGGCGAGATCACGCTCTCGGGGAAGGTACTGCCCGTGGGCGGCATCAAGGAGAAGGTGCTGGCGGCCAAGCGTGCCGGTATCAAGGAAGTGATTCTGCCGAAGCAGAACGAGAAGAACGTGAAGGAAGATCTCGGCGCGGAGTTGCGGCGCGGCCTCATCATCCATCTCGTCGCCAACATCGACGAGGTGCTGCTCCTCGCCCTTCTGCCGGCCAGCCGCGGCGGCGCCGCCAGGACCAAGGCCCCTGCGCGCGGGCGGACGCACGCGGCCCTCCAGTAAGGGCGACACGATCGATACCGAAGGGGCCTTCTGGCGTCACCGGGAGGCCCCGCCCGTCACCGCCAGGTGCTAGAGCAGGGACAGCCCCGCGACCGTCTTCAGGTCCACGATCTCGCCGCTTGCAATCAACGCTCGCGCCTCGTCGACTGAACACGTCCAGGGCTCGATGTCCTCATCGTCGTCCTTTTTCACCGTCGAGCCGGGATCGGGTCGGACGAGGTCCAGGCAACTGTAGAAGATCATCAGTTCGTCGCAGAATCCCGGCGTGGGGTGGAGGCCCTGTAGGCGCTCGAGCCTCTGCGGCCGCCAGCCGATCTCCTCCTCGCATTCGCGCGCGGCAGCCGCCGCTGGGTCTTCCCCCGGCTTCAGGCTTCCGGCCGGAAGCTCCCAGATGTAGCGTCCGAGCGCGTAGCGGTACTGGCGGATCAGGACCAGGCGGCCCGGGGCCGGGATAGGGAGCAGCACCACCGAGCCGGGATGGCGCACGATTTCCATGTCGACGGTGTGGCCTCCGGGCAACCTGACCCGGTCGACTTCCACTCGGAAGATGCGGCCCCGGTACACCTCCCTGCGATCAGTGACGACGATCTGCGGGTTCGGGCTCATCGGGCTCCTCTCCAAAGACCTTGGCCCGCATTTCCGGAGGCGTCACTGCGGCCAGCACCGCTTCGAGATCCACCGGCAGGGGGGCGATGAACGATAGCCGCTCCCCGGTCCGCGGGTGGGTGAACGCGAGCCGCTCGGCATGCAGGAACGGGCGACTGAGGCGCTGGACGGCGCGCAGGCGCGCCGGCACCCGCCGGCGCACGCCGCCGTAGAGTGCGTCGCCGACAACCGGGTGGCCGATGGCGCTCAGGTGGACGCGAATCTGGTGCGTGCGCCCGGTGGCAATCGCCACACGGAGCAGCGTCACCCCTTGAAGGTCTCGCGCCCAGGTCACGCGCGTCACCGCGTTCCGGGCCCGCGTCGCCCGCGTCGACATCCTCAGGCGGTTCCCCGGGTCGCGTCCAATCGACGCGTCGATGCGCTTGCGCTGCTGCACCAGTCCCCACGCGAGCGCCACGTACTCCTTCTCGACTTCGCGGTCATGGAACTGCCTGGACAGTTCCTGGTGGGCGCGGTCGTGCTTGGCGACGACCATGACGCCGCTGGTGCCCTTGTCCAGCCGGTGCACGATGCCGGGCCGCCTCTCGCCGCCGATACCGCTGAGGCCGGAGATGCGGTGCAGCAGGGCGTTCACGAGCGTCCCGTCCTCGTTGCCCGCGGCCGGGTGCACCACCAGGCCTGCCGGCTTGTTCACCACCACCACGTCCTCGTCGTCGAACAACACGTCTAACGGCAGGTCCTGCGCAACCAGTACCGTGGGCACCAGCTCGGGCAGCGTCACGCTGACCTCGTCGCCCGCCCGCAACTGCGTGTTTGCCTTGGTGGTCTTCACCCGCGGCACGACGATGTGGCCGCCGTCGATGAGGCGCTGCACCTGCGAGCGCGAATGGCCCGGTACCTCCGCGGCGACATAACGGTCGAGCCGCTCGCCTTCGGCTTCGGGTGGGACAGTGAGCGTGAAGGTAGTCATGGCATGACGCCGGCCTGCCGATCGCGGTCGCGCCTTCGCCCGGCTAGGCGAACCGCGGCTTTCTCGGTCCGCGCGGGGCTTCGGGAGCAGCCGGTCGCTCGGGACGGCTCAGATACCAGAGCATGAGGAGGCTCAGTGGTGCCAGCGCGATCGAAATGGCCTGCGAGGTCGAGACGGCGCTGAACACCATGCCGCGGTCGTCGCCACGATAGAACTCGATGATGAAGCGAGAGACCGAATAGAGCAGCACGAAGGCCCAGAACGTCCGGCCGGGGAACGATCGTCCACGCCGTTCGAGCGCCAGCAGGACGAGCAGAATGACGAGCCCGGCCGCCGACTCGTAGAGTTGCGTCGGGTGCAGGGGAACGTTGAGCGGCGTACCGACGTTCAGGTTGGCCGCCGGGTCGGTGAAGGTGATGGCCCAGGAGACGTCGGTCGGCCTTCCATAGCAGCAACCCGCCATGAGGCAGCCCAGCCGTCCCACCATGTACCCTAGCGCGATGCCTGGCGCGAACAGGTCTCCTGAGATCCAGAGCGGCAGGTGGTGTTTGCGCAGCTGGTAAATGCACACCGCCACCGCTGCGATGAGCCCGCCGTAGAACACGCCGCCGGATCGGAGCAGCGTCGTGAACTCGGTCCAACTGCTCGTGAAGTGGTCGAAATCGACGACGAACAGCAGGGCCTTGGCACCGACCAGGGCGGCGATGATCACCCAGATGCCGAGGTCGAGTACGCGGTTGCCGTCGAACCCGGCCGCGCGGGCCCGTCGCACGGCCATGCCCAGGCCGAGCAGATAGGCGGCGGCCAGCAGGACGCCATAGGAGTAAATGGTGATCGGCCCGAGACTAAAGAGGATCGGATGCACGGCGGCCCAGCCCCAGAATATCGAGAATCATGCAGCCTACGCCGACCGTGATGGCGGCATCGGCCACGTTGAACGCCCAGAAGTGCCAGCCCCCCCAGTATGCGTCGACGAAGTCGAGGACGTACCCGGCGGTGGCGCGATCGATCAGATTGCCGACGGCCCCGCCGACGACCCCGGCCATGCCCGCGCGGGCCAGGATGTCTGCCCGCGGGACGCTGGCTGCGTACCAGGCCACGCCACTCAGCGCCGCCAGCGCGACGACCGACATGACCACGCTCTTGAACGCGAAGTCCACGCCGTTGAGCAGCCCGAATGCCGCGCCAGTGTTGTGTACGCGGGTGAAACTCAGGAAATCGGGCACGACCTCGAAGCTCTGATGAAGGCTCAGTGAATTCCTGACGAGCCTCTTGGTGAGCTGGTCGAGCGCCACCACCGCGACAAGGATGGCCAGCTCGAGCCGGCGCTCGCGGAGGGTGCGGATCAACGGACCTCCACCGGCGCCAGCGACGCAACGCAGCGCGGGCACAACCCGTCGGTCACCGGCTCATGGCTCACCTCGGGAACCATGCGCCAGCAGCGCTCGCACTTGACGCCATCGGCGCGCCGCGCCAGGGCCGACACTCGTCCTGCTCCGTCATCGGACACCCGGGCCTGCTCGGGAATGCCCCGCGTCAGATCCACGTGTGAGACGCCGAGCAGCGTGGGCAGAAATGACACATATGCGGACAACGTGTCGTACGCGCCACCCTCCGCGGAGAGTTCGACCCGGGCCGACAAGTTGGCGGCGATGACCTTGGTTTCCCGCGCCTCTTCGAGGGCGGTGTTGGCCACGTTCCGGGCGTGCCTCAGGCCTGTCCATCGCTCGAGCAACGCCGGATCCTCGAACGCCGCCACCTCCTGCCCCATCGGGAAGAGAGCCATATGCACGGAGGGCGCCCGCGTGCCGGGCAGCGCCCGCCACAGTTCATCCATCGTCACCGACAGGATGGGTGCCAGCAGGCGGGCCAGGCCCTCGACCACTGTGAACATGGCCGTCTGGCCGGACCGTCGCTCCTCGGAGGCCGCAGCGAAGGTGTACATCCGGTCCTTGGCAACGTCCACGTAGAAGGCGCTCAGGTCCACCGTGACGAACGTGTTGGCGGCCTGGAAGATGGCCGGATAGTCGTAATCCTCGTAGGCCGCGACGATCCGCTTGGCGCACTCGGCGTACTTCGCGAGTACCCAGCGATCGACCTCGAGCCGCCGCTCGGGCGGCACCTGGTGGGTGGCCGGGTCGAAATCGTAGAGATTGGCCACGAGTACGCGGATCACGTTCCGGATCTTCCGGTAGGCTTCGACCGTCCGGGCGAGGATCTCCTTGCCGAGCCGGATGTCTTCGCGGTAGTCCACCATAGAGACCCACAGGCGAAGGATCTCCGCTCCACTCTGCTTGATCACGTCCTGTGGCGCGACGGAGTTGCCGAGAGACTTCGACATCTTGCGACCCTGCTCGTCCACGACGAAGCCGTGGGTGAGCACCTGATCGAACGGGGCCCGGCCGCGGGTGCCGATCCCGACCAGCAGGGAGCTGTGGAACCAGCCGCGGT
>JADZBZ010000398.1 GCA_020851835.1 Acidobacteriota bacterium | reverse complement strand
GGTCGGCCGGCTGTGCCTTCCGCCACCGCTCGCGCAGGTCCACGGCCCGGGATGCTGCGGCGATCGCATCGGAGGTTCGCCCGGTCTGCAGGTACGCGTCGGCGAGCGTCTGATGCGCCCGGGCCACCGCGTCCTGTGCCTGCTCGTTCGACGGATCGCCGCGCCACACGTCCTCGCGGAGTTCCAGCGACTGCTGGTAGTGTCGCACGGCCTCGGCACCCTGGTGTTGGTTGAGCTCTGCGAATGCAAGCGACGCCAGGCTGAAGGACAGATCCAGTTTCCATTCCGCGTTGTCGGTCTGCGTGGCCAGCCGCGCCTGGTCCAGCTCGAGCGCGCGCCGATATTGCACGACGGCGCCCGCCTGATCGTCCAGCATCCACAGGATGGAGCCCAGGCTCTTCAAGCCGATGGAGAGGTTCCGGCTGCCCTCCGGCTGCCGGTCGACGTCCGACGCCAACAAGCTCTCGTACACCTCGACGGCTGCGGCGTAGTCTCTCTTTGCCGCCGGGTAGTCCTTGCGATCGGCCCACGCTCCTCCCCGCGTGAAGAGGAGCGATGCCCGGAGCGACTGGGCGGACCGCTCCTGCGCCGCCTCCTGCGGCAGGTGATCCAGGATGTCGAGGCCGGCGGCCACGCGCGCGGCCGCCGTCGCCCGATCCTCCAGTGGCGTGAGGTTGTAGTAGAGGCGGGCGAGGGCCACGCGGTCGGCGGCGGTCGAACGCGGATCGCTCACCAGCCGCTCCCTCACCTGTTGGGCCTTGACGAAGCTCGCGTGCGCCGCCTGCCGATCGCCCAGATTCGAGACACCGGGGCGGCCCTGGACGGTGGCCAGCCGTTCGTAGGCCGCGGCCATCTCGCGCTGCAGCGACAGATCGCCGGCAGCCTCGTTCGCGAGGCTGTCCAGGTACTCCATCGCGCTGCGGATGATGATGTCGCGCGCCCGGGTCGAGCCCGGCAGCGGCGCCACGGCGTCGTGCAGGTCGAAGATCACCGTGGTCGCCAGCCGGCGCACATCGTCGAAGCGTCGCTCGGCCCGCGCCCGCTCCAGGTTGGCGACCCGCGACTGCCACAGCGTGGCCGCCAGGCCCGCGGTCAGGGCAATCGCACCGGCCAGCGACGCCGCGACCCCGGCCCGATGCCGGGTCGCGAAACGACGCATCCGGTACGGCGCGGAGTCGGGAGCCGCCATCACGGGGCGGCTCGTCAGGAGGCGTTCGATGTCGTCGGCGAGCGCGCGTGCGCTGTCGTACCTCCGGTCTGGCTCTCGGCGGAGCGCCTTGGCCACGATCAGGTCGAGATCGCGCGGAAGCTGACGCGCCGGGCCGGGCTTGGCGACGCGGCTCGGCGCCTCGGGGTCCCGCTCGGCGATGGCCACGGCCAGGGCCGTCTGGCTGAGCGCCTCGGGAAACGGCGGCCGACCCGTCGCCAGGCGATACAGCAGCAGGCCGAGCGAGTAGACGTCGGTCGAGACGGTCACCGGCTCGTTGCGGAGCTGTTCGGGGCTCGCGCTCCCTGGCGTCAGCGCGCCGAGGCCCGTCACGCTCGCGCCCGGCGCGTGCTCCGCGAGCACTTTCGCGATGCCGAAGTCGAGTAGCTTGGGCGTGCCGTCCTCCGTGACCAGGACGTTACTGGCCTTGATGTCCCGGTGAACGATCAGGTGACCATGCGCGTGCTGCACCGCCTGGCAGACGGACTGGATCAGGCGGAGGCGATCGACGATGGGCACCTGGTGTTGTTCGCAGTACTCGTCGATCGGGACGCCGTCCACGTACTCCATCACCACGTAGGGCACCCCGCCGGGTGTCGAGCCGCCGTCGATCAGCCGCGCGATGTTGGGATGGTCGAGCGCGGCGAGGACGCGCCGCTCCTGGCGCAGCCGATCGGCGAGGCGCGCGTTCAGGCTGCCGGCGCGCACCAGCTTGATGGCCACCTGCTTGTCGAACGCATCGTCGGCCCGCGTGGCGAGGTAGACGGTGCCCATACCACCCTCGCCAATCGCGCGGACCACTTCGTAGGGACCCAGGCGCGCGCCGGCCGCCAGCGCGGCTTCGGCAAACGACGTGGTGGCCTCGCGCACCACCTCGGCGGCGCCGGGCAGATCGAGCGCTCCCGCCTTGAGAAAGCTGTGGGACCGCTGGTGCGCGTCGACGAGCGATACGATGTCGGCGATGAGGTCGTCGTCGAGTCCATGGTTGCGCAACCACGCGGCGCGGCTCGCCTCCGGCCGATCGAGCGCAGGCTCGAACCATGTCTTCACGACGCGCCAGCGTTCGGGGTCACTTATCGCTCGTCGATCGGTGACGGGACTGGAGGGTGCTCGAGGGCCCTCAGCAGCCAAGCCTTTGCCATTCTCCACTCGCGCTTCACGGTCCCCGGAGAAATATGGAGGACCTCAGCGGTCTCCTCCACGGTGAGGCCGCCGAAGAACCGCAACTCCACAACCCGGCCCTGCACCGGATCGAGTGCTTCCAGTTCCCTCAAGGCGCGGTCCAGCGCGACCGCGTCTATCGGCTCGGGCCCGGAGGCCGGCCCGGGCGTCTCACCCGCGGCGTCGAGCGGCAGCGCTGCGAGCGGCCCACCTCGCTTACCGGCGTGGGCCCGCCGCGCGTGATCCACGAGGATGCGGCGCATCTGCGTCGCGGCGATGGCGAAGAAATGGATCCGGCTCTGCCAGTCCACGCCTTGCTGAGCGACCAGGCGCATGAACGCCTCGTTGACAAGGGCCGTACTCTGCAGGGTATGGCCGGGCCGCTCCTTCGAGAGATAGCGCGACGCGATCGTGTGGAGCTCGCGGTAGACGAGGGGCATCAACTGGTCCAGCGCACCCCGATCGCCGCCGCGCCACGCCTGGAGCAGCACGGTAACCTCGCGCCGGCCGTCGTCTGCGGCCTCCCCCATCCCGCAAGGATAGGCCAAAAGCCCAGTTGCCGCGGGCGTCTTCGCCGTCCCGCCCGAGGCGGGATGCCCCGCCCGGGAATGACGTGAGTCATCACGCTTCCAGGGGACTAGCGTCCGGCCTTCTTCAGCTTGTCTTCTGACGCCTTGGCCACCGTCTCGAACGCCTCCGACACGACGCCTATGACCTCGGCAGTAGAAGGATCCGGCGCTCCAGCAGGCATGCCCGTCATGAACCCTCCCATGCTCATGGCCATCGAGCTCAGCGCCGTCGTGCGCGGGTCGAACAACGCGCCGGCCATCGAGCCCGGGCCGACCATCCCCGCCAGTGGCCCCATGAGCCCCATCCCAAACCCGCCAAAGCCGCCGCGCATCAGTCCCATCCCGCCCATGCCCATGTACATCTGGCCGGCGAACGCCGCCAGGCGAAGCGCGGAACCCACGCCGAACCCGCCGCTCGATGCCCTGGCCTCACCCGCGATCCTGGGCGAGGTAGGCGCACCGGTGGCGAACAGGCGGTACTGCATCTTCACCTCGTGCGAGTCTTTCGGCGGGCCCCCGCCCGACGCCATCTTCATCAGGCCGCCGAGCTTGCCGGCCTTCGAACTCTTCACCTCGGTGAGCTCGGTGACCAGGATGTAGTCGCACTGGAGCCGGGCGGCCTCGGCATCGATGTCAGGGGCCGACGAGCCGGCAAGGGCCAGGGCCTCGTAGGATCCCCCGGTGAACTTGCCCACCAGCGTCGTCCGCAGCAGGCGCGTGGGGAGGGCGCGTTCCGATCGGTTCAGCGGTTCCAGCACGCCGATTCTCTTCACCCCGGGCTTCTTCGGGGCGGCCGTGCTGGTGCCATCGGCCGTGGACCCGAGCAGGGCATCGGCGAGGCTGCCGCCACTGGCCAGCGCCGGCACCAGCTCCGCCGGGCTCCGGGCTTCCTGGAAATC
>JADZBZ010000397.1 GCA_020851835.1 Acidobacteriota bacterium | reverse complement strand
TGCCCTCGAGCTTGTCCGGCGCGCCGGCCATGGCATCGACACCGGCCGTGACGAGCGGGTCCGCGGCACAGTGGAGCACGTCGTCCAGTCGGTTCATGTCGCCGGCGGCTTCCTGGAGGCGCCCGCCAAGGGCCATGAGCCGGTTCACCGGCTCGAGGAAACGCTGCATCAGCACCTGGAACGCCAGCAGCATGCCCATTGTCAGCACGCCGTCCATGATGCGGCGGCTGCCGAGCCCGATGACGGCCGTGGCGTTGAGCCCCGTCAGGAGCGGTGGGACCGCCGACAGATACTGGCCCACCACCCCGAGGTCGTTTTCGGAAGTCACCACCTTCGCCTGGTGCCCGGCCCACGTGCTGAAGAACTCCGACTCCGTGCCCGATGCCTTCAGCGTCTCGAGGCTCTGCAGCCCGGCCATCGACGCGCCCACCAGCTTCCCGCGCTCCTGGAGCAGTCGCACGCTGGCGTCGCGTCGCCGGCGCGCCAGCAACTGCAGCACCAGCAGGTTCAGCGCCGCGACTCCGACGCCGAGCCCGGCGAGGCCCGCGTCGTACTGGAACATCAGGGCGCCGAAGAAGCCCACCAGCAGGAGGCTCACCAGGCTGGTCGCCAGCTCGCCCGAGAGCAGGGACGCCACGGAGTGGTTGATCTCGACGCGCGACACGATGTCGCCGCCGTAGCGCTGCGCGAAGAACTCCATCGGCAGACGCAGCACGTGCCAGAAGAAGCGGCTCGACCCCACGGTGGCCAGCTTGATCTCCATCCCCAGCAGGCCGCGCTGCTGCAGGTAGGTGAGCAGCCCGCTCACGATGGCCGTCACGGCCATGGCCATGAGGACGGGCCTCAGCCAGGCTGCCGATGCCTGTACGAGAATCGTGTCCACGAAGACCCGCGAAAACACCGGCACGACAATCCCCGGCAGCACCAGCGCCAGCGTGGCGAGCACCGCATAGGCCAGGGCGAGCCTGGTGCCGGGCAGACGACTCCGGAGCGCGCGTACCACCGACGGCGGATGTCCTCCCGGCTGGAAGTCGGGCCCCTTCTCGAACACGAGCACGACGCCCGTGAACGACTCGTCGAACTCGCGGTCCGAGACCGTGCGCGGGCCGAATGCGGGATCGTTCAGGTACACCCGCCCGCTCCGGAACCCATCGACGACCACGAAGTGGTTGAAGTTCCAGAAAGCAATCAGAGGCAGGGGCAGGTCGCGCAGTTGCGCCGGCTCCTTCTTGTAGCCCTTGCTCAGCAGGCCGAAGTTGCGGGCGGCCTTCACGATGTTCAGTGCCTTGCTGCCGTCTCTCGATACGCCGCAGGCCACGCGCAGCTCCTCGAGCGGCACGAAGCGGCCGAAGTGGCCGAGCACCATCGCCAGCGCGGCGGCCCCGCACTCGACCGCCTCCATCTGGATGACGGTCGGCGTCCTCACCTTCATGCGGGTCGCCACCTTCGGTCAGCTCACGCCGAGGGTGGCCTTCAGTTCCGGCACCACCAGGTTGATCGGCCGCTGCCGGCGCGTGACGACGTCGCCCACGCACAGGGTGCCGCCGCTCAGCGTCACCGGCGCGCCGAGCGACGACGACCACCGATAGCCGCTCGGGGTGCCGGCGTCGGTGGCCATCTGCACCCGCACCTCGGTGACGGGCCCGCGCGCACTCAGGGCCTGCACGAGCGGCGCGTTCTCGAACACTCGCATGGTCGCCGCCTCGGTCGCGGGGTAGTCGGAGACGAACGTGACCGTGCCCCGGATGAAGCCGTACTCCTCCCGACGCACGGTGGTCGGCAGGATCTCGGCGTCCATCCCGGGTCGCAGGTCCTTGGCTCGCTCTGCCGGCACGTAGAGCACGGCCTCGAGCGTGTCGACGTTGGGCTGCAGGCTGATGATCGGCGTCCCCATCGACACCAGGGCGCCCGGTGAGACCTTGATCTCCAGGACCTGACCGGCGTAGGGGCTCACGACCTGCGACTCGCTCCGCAGCTGTCCTTCGAGCACCCCGACCTCACGCTCGAGTTCGAGCACGTGGTTCTGCATCGCGCGGTTCGCCTCGATGTTGGTCGTGCCAGTCTCGAACTCGGTGGCGTCGAGCTGGGCGAGGCGCGCGCGGCGGGCCGAGACGGTGGCCTGCGTGTTCTCGAGTCGAGCCCTGGTGTCGGACACCTGCGACTTGGTAATGAGGCCCTTGGCGAGCAGTTCCTCGTCCACCGGAATCTGCTCGCGGATGGCCTGGGCTTCTTCGAGCAGGCCCTCGATTTCGTGTTCGGTGTTGGCGCGCTCGCGGCGAAGGGCCTCGATCTGCAGGCGCTCACGATTGGCCCGCACCTCCAGTATCTCGTCACGCTGCGCGATGGCCTCGGAGAGACGGCTGCGGGCGATGCGGATTTGGTCGACGAGCGCCGGCTGCGCCACGGTGCCGATGACCTGGCCGGTCGCCACCAGGTCGCCAACGCGAACGGTGATGTCGAGCACCTGGCCCGCTCCGAGCGGTACGATGTTCCGGACCTCGCCCGTCCGGATCAGCACGCCCTGGCCCGAGACGCGTGTCGTCAGCTCGCCCAAGTAGCCCCAGGCCACCGCCGCGCCCAGAATGGCAATGAGCGACAGGAGCGCCAACCAGCGCCTCGGGGTCGTGACTCGCAGCAACTGGTCGAGCTGCTCGGGCGACGACATCCGCTCGAGCGCGACTTTCCGGAAGATCTTGCTGGCGTCCATGGGCCCACTCACGGTTGATCCGCCGCTTCGGAGAGAGGCCGGTAGAAGACCTCGCGCGCCGGGGCTGCGGTATTGGTGACGTCGACCAGCGTGCCGGTCGCGTGGCGCAACTGCACCACGCCCACCGCGTAGGCCTGCTGGGCGCCGACCAGGTCGAGCAGCGCCTCGGTGAGCCGCCCCTCTACGGTCAGCAGGTCGGTGAGCGAACCCACGCCCAGGCGCAACTTGTCGCGCTCGCCGTCGAGCGCCGCCTGGAATCCCTTTGCCGCCTCGGTGGCCTTGGTCAAGCGAAGAACGCCGTTCTGCAGGGCCGTCACGGCGTTGACAACCTCGGTGGCGATGACGCGGGCCCGTTCGGTACGCAGCCACAGAGCTTGCTGGTAAGCGGCCTCGGCTTCGGCCATCTCGCCGAGCGCCGTGTTGTTCGCCGGCGCGCGGTTCCAGCGGAGCCCCACAACGGCGTCCGGGCCGCTGGCCTGCGTGAAGGGCGAGCCGAGGAAACCCCCGGCGCCGCGGCCGGCCCGCAGGCTGGCGTATCCGGTGCTGAAGGTGATGTCCAGTTGCGGGCGCACGTGGTTGGCAGCCACCCGGCGCAGCACGTCGGCGGCGGCGCGTCGCTTCTCGGCGGACAGGTAGTCGCCGCGACGCGTGAGCGATCGCTCGATGAGCGCCTGCACGGCACCGGGGGCGCGTGAGGGCGGCGTCTCGAGCAGTCCGTCGGGAAACGCATCGCCGGGAGCCGGCAGGCCTGCGACCTGATCGGGCGCCAACCCCATCGCCAGGGCCACGGCGGAGCGCGCCTCCGCCACCTGCTGATCGAGCCCGAAACGGCCCGCCGCGCGGCTGTCGAAGTTCGCCTGGGCCTGGTTCACTTCGCTCCGGGGCAATCGGTCCGCCTCGACGAGCGTTCTGACTGCCTCGACGTACTCCCTTCCCCGAGCCTCGGACTGCGTGACGATTTCCAACTGGTGGAGCGACCCCACGTACTGCCAATAGCTGGTGGCCGTGGCCAGCACCAGGTCGGCCGCCTGCTGGCCAAGATCGTACTGGCTGGCCTCGATATCGATCGACGCCGCCGTTTCGGGTCCTGCCACGATAGCCGTGCCCTTGCCGCGCATCAGCGGCAGGGTGACGTCGAAGCTGAGCCGGGTACGGTTCAGCCCCTCGAGCGCCTGGATGTTGTCGGTGGTGCGATTCACCACCACGCTGGGACCCAGCACGATGCCCGAGCGCAGCCGGCGCTGGGCGCCACCGCTGACGCTGAACAGGTTCTCGGTGAGAGCGCTCGTCGGCACCCCGGCGGCCAGCGCTCCCAGCCGCTCGGCTTCCGTCAGCGGCGTACGCGTCTGCTGGGCGTTTGTCCCCCACTCAATCTGCGTGTCGAAGGCGCCCGTCTGCTGCCGCCTGACCGCCCGGCTGATCGCCACCTGCTGCCGCTGGACCTCGAGCAGAGGGTGACGCTCCAGTGTCGACTGGACCGCCTGGACGATGCCCAGGGAGATCGGCCCCACGGCCTGCTCCTGCCCGGCGGCTGCGCCTGCCCCCGCCGACAAGGCCAGGGTCGCCACGGCCATCACGACCGCGACGACTGCCGCGCGCATGCGAACCCTCCTTGGTTGACCAAGCCGGACCATACGGTATCCTATCGGCGCCGAAATCAGTCAACCGGAGCCAAACAGGAGGGCTGCCGCAGAAGTCGAACGACTTGCCTGGGATGTGCGGAGTCGGGAAGCCCTCCGAGCCGGCGCGGTGCACCTGATTCGTTCAGGAACCCGCACCACGGCGGACGTCACCGACGAGTTGAGTCAGGCGAGCATGCCGGTACTTGACGCGGTGGCCTGGCTCGACCGCGTGTATCAGACCGGCGTCATCGCGAGACGGGGGCCGTCAGCACCAGCCGAAAAGTGTCGTCCAGGCGCCCCCGCACCCGTCACTCGTGGCCCTGGGTCTGGCCCCTCCGGCGACCAGCGACAAGTCCGCGTCGCTCAGTTCTTCGAGAGGGTTGATCTTGGCCTGGAAGAGAGTGGCCTCCACATCCTGGGCGGTGAACGTCAACCCCTTACTCTTGCCGAGGCTGAGCATCGTCTGCGTGAACTGCGCCTTGTCGGTCAGGTCCTTGAGTTGGTCCTGCAGACTGGAGTCCTTCATGATCTGCGCAATGAAGGCTTGAAGATTCGCGTTGGCCATGTGCCCCTCCTCGGGGAGAATGTGGGACCGGATATCTTATATACCAGATGGCGGCCGGGCGGTTGGGGACCTGCACTCGCGGGCGTTTGTCGTCCTTGAGACGACGATGAGCCCGGTTTCGATGGACACCTACCTGCGGGTGGTCTCGCCTCACCTGGCGCCTGTCCTCGTCGACGAGGAAGCATGGTCCCGCCTTCACGCAGTGGCCGCCTTGCTTCCGCCGTGTTCGCTCGCCGGGCTGGAATTGCGCCTGAGGGCGAATCAGCCGAAGGTCGATTTCTTCGTCCGTCTTTCCTATTTCGATCCCGCGCTGCCCCCAGCGTTCCTGGCACACCCGGTCTGGCGGGCGCTGCAGCGGGTCTGCGAGCATGTCGCCAGCCCGTCAGGCCGCCTTCACGGACACGTCAGCCGCCTGTTCCTCGAGTTCGACCTGGACGCGCCGCCGTCGTCGGTGCCCACCCCCGGGTTGTTCCTCGTGCTGGACACGAGCCGAACCGTCGTGCCGTCCGAGATGCTCGCCATCGCCGACGCGCTCGGTCTCTTCAAGCCTAACGCGGGTATGTCCGAAGCGACCCTCGACCGCTGCATGGCGGCGCTGCCGCCGGCAGCGAAGCTGGCCCACATCGGGTTCATGCTGTCGCGACCGGGCCACGCCGTGCGCCTGGTCATCGAGCGCATGCCCGCGTCGGCGGTTTCGCGGTACCTGGACGAGGTCGGCTGGCGGGACCCGGCGCGGCAGTTGTCGTCCGAGATCGATGACCTGGCCGGGCGCGCGGACGCGGTGGTGATGCTCGACCTCGACGTGGCGGACGAGGTGTGCCCGGACGTCGGAGTCGAATTCTACGTGCGCCGCGGGACCGACGACGTGCCGCGCTGGCGGTCGTTCCTCGCGCGCCTGGTCGAGCGGGGACTCGCGAGTCCGGCCAAGGTGGAAGCCCTGATCGCGTGGCCCGGATTCACCGGTCGGCGCCACGACGGTGAGTGCTGGCCGCCCAACCTCGAGGCGGGCGACCTCGCGTTTCGAGGCCTGGCGAGGAGCCTCTTCTGGCGGAACCTCAATCACGTCAAGCTCGGCTATCGGCCGGGCCGGGAGCCTGAAGCGAAGGTCTACCTCGGCTTCGGTCACAACTGGTTCCCGATCGGGACGCCCGCCGATTCCGAATGACTCCTCCAGGTGCCCAGGCGATCCGCATCGCGGATCGCGCCGCGTCACTGTGGGAACGGCTCGGCGACAGCCGCGATGCACCAGCCGAGTCCGGCGGCGCACTCGAAGAGACCGCGCGGCGCCTGGATCGCTGGCGCGACGTCGCGGCTCAGGGCAGTGCTCCGGCATTCGAGCGCAGGCTTGCGTGGGACGGCCTGACGCTGCCGGCGGTGCAGGCGGCGCTCGATCGCGCCGAGTCGCCCGCGCCGTCGCTGGAGTGGCTGGAGCCGTTCGGCGAACTCATCGAGTCGATCGAGTTCTGCCGCCGTGACCCGCCGGCCACGATAGCGCGTGATGAGGGCCGGCCCCGGCCGTTCGAAGAGGTCGTGCGGCCGCTGGTCCAAGCGGCGCGGCGACGGCTGCATCGGGTGATGGGGTGCCCGGACTCGGCCGCGCTGCCGTCGGGCCTTCTGTGCCGCCGCGCGTACCTCGCCCTGGAACTCGGCCTGCTGGATCGATTGTGCCGGATTTGCGCCGCGAGCCTGCAGGAACAGTTTGGACGCACGCGCCCGATCGGTCTCACCCTGCTGAACGCGCTCGGCGGCACCGTCGGCACGACGAGCACCCGGCACTACGACGCGTTCGTCGAAGAGTTGCTCTCGACCAACCTCATGCCGTTCTTCGAGGCGTATCCCGCTCTGGCGCGGGTGGTCACGATCGTCATCGGGAACTGGGTGGCGCACTGCGCCGAGTTCCAGTCCAGGCTGCTATCCGACCTGCCGCTCATCGAGGCGACCTTCCAGCCTGACGCGGACCGACCGTTGGGGACCGTCGCCGACCTGCGCGTGGCGTTGTCGGACGTTCATCGCCACGGCCGGTTCGTGTTGGGCCTGACCTTCTCCTCCGGGCTGAAGCTCGCCTACAAGCCGAAATCGCTCGGTATCGACCTCGCCTTCAACGACTTCATTCGCTGGTGTAACCGGCAGGGCGTGACGCTCGATCTGAAGGCGACGCGCATCCTCGACCGGCCCGGGTACGGGTGGATGGAGTGGATCGATCAGCAGCCCTGCGCCGGCCACGAAGATGCCGCGCGCTTCTATCGGCGCGCGGGCCTGCTGCTCGGCCTGCTCCACGTGCTGCGGGGCACGGACTGTCACCACGAAAACCTCGTGGCGGCCGGCCCCCATCTCGTGCTCGTCGACGCGGAAACGCTGATGAGTCCGGATCTTCATACGCCAGGCGACGCAATCGGTCCGGCGTCGCACGAAGCGTTCTGGCAGTCGGTCGTGCGAACGGGGATGCTGCCCTGCTGGGAGATGCGCGCCGGCCCGTCGATTCCCTTCGATATCAGCGGGCTCGGCGGGGTCGAGCCGCAGGCGGCGCCGGCCGAGGTGGCGAAGTGGACGGACATCAACACTGACGGCATGGGAGTGTCGTTCGGTCCGTTGATGCTGCCGCGCCGAACCAACGCGGCGATCCTCGACGGCGTGGTCCTGTCGGTCGGCGATCACGTGCCCGAACTGGTGGCCGGGTTCGCCGAAATGTACGGACTGCTGATGCGA
>JADZBZ010000396.1 GCA_020851835.1 Acidobacteriota bacterium | reverse complement strand
TGGACGCGATCCTCCTGCGCCCGCTGCCCTTTCCCGCCTCCGACCGCCTGGTGCGGATCTTCAATACCTATCCACGGGCCGGCGTGCCAGACGACGGCAGCTCGATCGCGAACTACTACGAGCGGCGCGGCGTCATCGCGGCTTTCTCGACGCTGGCCGAGTATCGCGACGGCTCGGCGATCGTCGGCGAGCCGGGGGCGACCGATCGCGAGTGGGCGACCCGCATCTCGCCCGGCTTCTTCGCGACACTGGGCCTGCCGCCAATCGCGGGCCGCGAGTTCATCGATGCCGAGATGACCGGCCCTGCCAGCCGCGTCGTCGTCCTGACCGACGCATACTGGCGGGATCGCCTCGATGCCACACCGGATGTCCTGGGCCGGACGATCGCGGTCAACGGCATCCCCCATGCGGTCGTCGGCGTCCTGCCGCCGTCGTTTCGCTTCCTCTCGTCGAAGGCCCGCCTCTACCTGCCGCTTGTCTCGAGTCCGGAGCAGCGACGTCCGGACCAGCGGCACAGCGGCAGCGGCACCGAGATGATCGCCCGTCTCGCGCCCAACACGACCAGAGAGGCGGCGCAGGCCGCCATCGACGCGCACAACGCCGCCGTTGGCGCTGGAGACCCGGACGCCCGAAAGATGGCGGAGGCCGGCTTCCGGTCGCTCGTCGTGCCCCTGCACGCCGATCACGTGGCCGCAGTACGCCCGGTGCTGCTGCTCGTGCAGGCGGGCGCGGTGTTCCTGCTCCTCATCGGAGCCGCGAACCTGGTGAACCTGCTGCTCATCCGCGCCACCGCCCGGGCCCGGGAGTCGGCGGTGCGCCAGGCTATCGGCGCCGGCCAGGGCCGCCTGGTGCTCGAGGCGATTGTCGAGACGACCGTGCTGACCTTCGCCGGCGGCATCCTCGGCCTGCTCGTCGGCGCCCTGGGCACGCGACTGCTGGCGGTGTTCGGCACCGACCGGCTTCCGCTCGGGTCGTCGGTGGCCTTCGATGCGCGGGTGGCGGCCTTCGCGCTCGTCAGCGCGCTCGTCGTCGGCGTGGCGATGGGGCTCCCCGTTGCCTGGTACAGCACGCGGCAGCGGCTGGCAGGGGCGATGCAGATGGAATCGCGGGGCACCACGGCCAATCGCACGGCGCAGCGCCTGCGGCACCTGTTCGTCGTCGCGCAGGTCGCCATGGCCTTCGTGCTGCTGTCGGGCACCGGCCTGCTGGCGATCAGCCTCGGCCGGGCGATGGCGTCGCCGCCGGGTTTCATACCAGAGGGCGTCTCGAGCGGGCGGGTGTCACTGCCCGCCGGGAACTACCCGGACCGCGCGTCCATCCTGGCCTTTACCGATCGGCTGGTGGAGGCGCTGAGCCGTCAGCCCGGCGTGAGCGCCGCGGGCCTTGCCACCAACGTGCCCTTGAGCGGCAACGACATGCGAAGTGCGGCGGAACCGCTCGGCTACGTGCCCCAGCCAGGCGAATCCCCGCGCGCACACTACTCGTACGGGGTCGCCGGCGACTACTTCGACGCGATGCGGCTGTCGCTCGTGGCCGGACGATATCTGACCACGGCCGACAGCCACCGGCCCGCTCGTGTCTGCGTGGTGGACGAGGACTTCGTGCGCCGGTACTGGCCCGACCGTCCCGCCCTCGGTCAGCAGGTCTTCCAGGGCGGGAGTCAGGGGTCAGCCAGCGAGGCGTTCACGGTCGTGGGCGTCGTCGGCGCGGTCAAGCAGGCCGACCTCACCGAAGACGCCCAACTGGGCGCCGTCTATTATCCGCTCGGCGAGCGGCTGGATCGGGACCTGTATGTCGTCGCGCGCACGTCGGGCGATCCCGCTCGTGTCGCGCCCATGCTGCGCCGGGTGGTCCGGGACATCGACGCGGAGCTGCCGGTCAGCGACGTGGCCGCCATGCAGGCCCGCATCGACGACAGTCTCGCGACTCGTCGATCGCCGGCACTGCTGGTTGGGCTGTTTGCGGGCCTGGCCCTCCTGCTCACGGCGATTGGCACCTACGGCGTGCTGAGCTACGCCGTGACCCGCCAGCGGCGGGAAATCGGCCTGCGTATGGCGCTCGGGGCGCGGCCGTCGCAGATCCGGGGCCAGTTCGTGTCGCTCGGAGGCCGTCTTCTGGCCGGTGGACTGCTTATCGGCCTGGCTGGCGCGTGGGCCGCCGGTCGCGCGATGCAGGCCGTCCTGTTCCAGGTGCCCGCGCTCCACGCCGGCACGCTCATGGTGGCCGCGACGATGCTGGCGGTGGTGTGTCTCGCGGCGTGCATTCTGCCCTCGCGCCGCGCCGTCCGCACGTCGCCGATGGAAGCCCTCGCCGACGAGTAGCGTCCGGCAGCCGGGCTTACGGCATGGCCTTGCGATCCACGAGCCGCAGCCAGCCCCGCGCGATGCGGTAGATGGCCCACACGCCCAGCACGAACAGCCCCACGACCCAGATCGCGAAGCCGACGAGCACGATGGCCAGCACCGCGCCGATGGCGAGGACGATAGCGGCCCAGAGCAGCGCGAACCAGAACGTGCGGATCTGCCACGTGAAGTGCGACTCGAGCCAGGTACCGCGCGCGTCGCCGCGCTTCACGTAGTTGATGATCACGGCGACAATCGACGGCCACCCGAACACGAACGACCCGACGACCGTGGCCGCGCCGAAAGCGCCGATCGCCAGGCCCAGGGCGTGCAGAGCATAGGTGACGTGCGAGACCGTGATGAGTGAGGGATCGGGTTCGCGAAGGGTGTGGGCCTCGGGCATGTCTCGTCCTTTCTGCGTCTGACACGTTAGACGGCGTGCCGGTCCCCTCGTTCCGGCCGCACTTCCAACGGCGGGCGCCGGCCCGATTCAAGCAGGCCGACCTCCCGTCGATTACCCCGGCGGAGCCAGGCGCCTCCAGGCTCCAGGCCCACGTCTTCGAGAAGGATCCGCCATGTCCACGACCGTCCGCACACCCGCCGCCGGCCGGCGCCTCCGCGAACCCGACCTGGACGCCTGGATACGTTCCGGCGCGTGGCGCGACCTGCCGGAGTCGAACGCCCCGGCCTTACCGGCCCTGGCCACGGAGATCCTCGAACTGGCGGCCGATCCAGACGTGTCGCAGGTCAAGGTGGCCAATGCCGTCTCGAAGGATCCGGTGCTGGCCACCCGCATCCTCGGCTTGGCCAACTCGGCAGCGAGCGCCGCGGCGGTGACCATCACGTCCATCAACGAGGCCATCCTGCGCCTCGGCACGCGCATCGTCTGCAACGTGGCGCTGGCCGACCGTATGGCGGGGGGGTTCCAGGACCAGCGCATCTACGGCCCGTTCGGACAGACGCTGCGCGATCACAGCATCGGCACGGCCTACGTCGCGTACCTGGTCGCCGACACGGCCGGCCTGCCGTCGGACGAGGCGTTCCTCTGCGGCCTCATGCACGACATCGGCAAGCTCTACGTCCTGAAGCTGGTGCACGACGTCGGCCTGCCGAGCCCGACCGGCAAGCCGAGCGCTTCGACCCTCCGGCTGGTCACCGACACGCACGCCGAGGTGGGCGGATTCCTGATTCAGAAGTGGGGACTGCCCGAGAGTTTGCAGGATCCGGTCGTCTGGCACCACGAGCCCTGGCGCGCCACCCGCGAGCCGCGCGCCACGGCCGTCACCTATGCGGCCAACCGCCTCGCCCACCGCTACGGCTTCGGTGTCCCGCGGGACGAGGAGTACGATCCGCTCGCCGACCACGAGATGCAGGAGCTGGGCCTGGACGAGTCCGCGGTGGCCGAACTCGACGCGCGCGCTCCGGGCCTGTACGAGGTGGCGCGGCGCGGGCTGCGCTGACAGCGCCGGCGCGGGCGATCCCGCCGGGCGTGGCGGCTGGCGCTACGCCGGCGTGTCGCCAGCCTCGGCCATCGCCTCGCGGGCAGCGGAGCGCCCCTTGGCCGTCCACTGTCCCGACCGCCAGACCTCGGGCCTGAGCACGACCAGCACGGTCAACACCTCGAGCCGGCCAATCCACATCGCCAGTATCAGCGCCACCCGGCTCACCGGATGCAGGTCCCCGTAGTGCGCCATCGGGCCCACTTCGTTGAAACCGGGGCCGATGTTGCCCAGCGACGCGATGGTCGCGGTCACTCCGGTCATGATGTCGGCGCCCAGCGCAACGACGATGACGGCACACAGCGAGAAGACGAGTAGATAGAAGAGGAAGAAGACGACCACCACCTGGAGGATGGACTCGGGGACGACGCGGCCGCCGAGCTTCACGGGCAGCACCGCGCGCGGGTGCAGCGTGCGCCGCAGGCTCTGGAGAGTGTAGCGCGCCAGCACGATGTGGCGGACGACCTTGGGCCCGCCCCCGGCTGAGCCGGCGCAGCCGCCGATGAACATCAGGACGAGCAGCACCATCTTGGCCTGTTCGCTCCACAACTGGAAGTCCACGCTCGCATACCCGGTCGTCGTCAGGATGGAGAGCACCTGGAAGAGCGCGGTGCGAACGGTCGGCACCACGCCGCCAGCGGCGCCCAGGGCCAGCACCAGCAGCAGGGTGGCCGCCACCACGATGCCCGCATAGACACGCAGTTCTTCGTCGGCCACCAGCATGCGCCAGTCCCGCCGAGACAGCGCCCGGTACTGCAGGGCGAAGTTGGCTCCGGCCAGGAACATGAAGACGATGATGATCCACTCCACCGCCGGGTTCTGGTAGCCCGCAATGGATTGCGGATGCGGTGAGAAGCCGCCGGCGGCCAGCGTGGTCATGGCGTGACACACCGCGTCGAACAGCGACAGGCCGGCCAGCCAGAGGGCGCCGACCTGCAACACGGTAAGGCCGGCGTACAGCCGCCACAGCAGGGCGGCCGTCCGCCTGATCTGCGGGCTCACCTTGTCTTCACTAGGCCCGGGCGCCTCAGCGAAGAACAGCTCGCGGCCGCCGATGGCCAGGCGCGGGAGGACGGCGACAAACAGCGCGATGACCCCCATTCCGCCGAGCCACTGGGTCATCGATCGCCAGAAGAAAATGCCGCGGCCGAAGGCGGAGAAGTCCTTGAAGACCGTGGCGCCGGTCGTGGTGAGTCCCGACATCGATTCGAACAGCGCGTCGATGGGGCCGACGCCGATCCACGCGTATGGAATGGCCGCCAGGTGCGCGATCAGGAGCCACGCGGCTGCCACCACGGCCAGCCCCTCCACGCGGCGCATGCGCTCGACGGCCTCCTCCGCCGAGGTGCCGCCGGCCCGGCGCATCAGGTGGCCAACCACCAGGGTGACGATGGCCGCCACGGCAAACCCCGCCGCATCCTCGAACTCGCGGTAGTACAGCGCCACGGCCAGCGGCGCCAGGAACATGCCGCCGAAGAGCCGGACCAGCACGCCGCAGACGTGGACGACCAGGGAATACCGCATGAGTCAGGCGGTTATGGCCGGGGGCTCACGACGCCGCGCCGGTGAAGAACGTGCACACGCGATCGGCCGCATCCTGCGTGCAGAACACGACGATACGATCGCCGGGCTCGATGCGATCGTCGCCGCGGGGCACGATCGCCCGGTTGCCGCGCAGGATGGCCGCGACGATGGCGTCCTCGGCCGCACCCATGTCCTTCAGCTCGCGCGGCTCGAAGGAGGGCGACACCACCAGCTCGAACACGCGCGCCTCACCATGTTCCACGATGGCCAGCAGGCTCGTCGCGCCGCCGGTAATGTGGTGGAGGATGGACGCAACGGCGGCGCCCCGCGCCGAGATGGCCACGTCGATGCCGACGCGTTCGAACAGGCGGAGATTGGCCGGACGCCCGACGCGCGTGATCACCTTCGGCACGCCGAGCTGGCGGCCCAGGAGCGAGGCCAGCAGGTTGCGCTCGTCGTTGTCGATCACCGACACCAGCACGTCGCTGCGCCCCACGTTTTCCGATTCCAGGAACTCCAGGTCGGTGCCGTCGCCATTGAGGACGAGCGTACGGCTCAGCCGGCCGGCGAGCATGGTGCCGCGGTCCGCGTCCCGCTCGAGCACCCGCAGGTCGATCGACGGGGTCTGCTCGAGGCGCTGGGCGAGCTGGAACCCGACGTCACCGCCGCCGATGATGGTCACCAGCAGCCGGCTGCCGGCACGCCCGGGATTGAGCAGCGCTTCCACGGCGTGCATGGCCTCAGGCGTCCCCATGACAATGACCTTGTCCGCGGCCTGCAGCCGGGTGGAGCCGCGCGGCACGAAGATGCGGCCCGCACGCTTGACGGCCACGATGAGCGACCCTCGCGGCAGGCGCAGGCCGCCGAGCGTGGTGGCCGTCAGGGGCGAGCCGGCCGCGAGGCGGTACTCGAGCAGGCGGACGATGCCACCAGCGAACACCTCGGCGTCGATGGCACCCGGCGCGGTCACGATGCGTTCGATGTCGGCGGCGAGCTGGGCTTCGGGCCACACGACACGGCTGATGCCAAACGCGCCCAGGCGTCCGCCCGTGCCGGCCGCGCCCAGGAATTCCGGACGCGAGACCAGGCAGACGGTCTCGGCACGGCCGAGCCGACTGGCCAGCGCGCAGCCGACGATGTTGACTTCGTCGAGGCCCGTAGCCGCCACGAAGAAGTCGCACTGCGCGATGCCGGCCCGCCCGAGCACCTCTTCGCTCGTGCCGCTGCCAACCAGGAACTCCACGTCCATGGCCTGGAACACGTCCGCGACCTCGGGATCGTGATCGATCACGAAGACTTCATGGCTGGCGGCGAGGGCTCGGGCGAGCGACGAGCCCACCTGGCCGCCGCCGGCAATCACAATGCGCATGTGGGATGAGGAATGCCGCCGGCAGAGTAGCACGAGGAGATGTCTCGGGCCGACGGTGCGCAGCGAGCCATTTGGTTGCTTTTTGACCACTGGTATGTGAGCATGTGGCACTCGGCGATGAGCGGCCATTACGAATCGGCTTCGAGCGCCTTCGACGGCCGTGCGAGTCGTTCTCGCGGGCAAGGAGACACAAGGATGAGCCAAAGGTGTGCGCTGGGGTGGGGGGGTGTCAGTGTGGCCGCGCTGGTGCTGGGCGCCTGCCTGACGGTGCGGGCCGAGCAACAGACGCCGAGGGCCGAGGCCGCCAAGCTGAAGAACCCGGTCGCGTCGAATGCCGCCTCCCTCGCCGCGGGCCAGCAGCTGTATCAGAAGTATTGCCGGTTCTGCCACGGCACGACGGGCCATGGCGACAGCCCGACGGCGCCGAAAGACATCAAGCCATCCAACCTCACTGACGCGGTCTGGGACCGCGGATCGAGCGACGGGGAGATCTTCGTCGTCATCCAGGAGGGCGCCGGGCCCGACTACCGGATGAAGGGTCTCAAGGGCAAGATCACCGACCAGGATACCTGGAACCTCGTGAACTACGTCCGCAGCCTTGCCGCACCCGCGAAGTAGCGTTCACCGTCGGGCGTTGCTCGCGGCGTTGTGCGTTGCCGCGGTCTGCTCGGGCTGCGGTCTGGCCGGTCCCACCAGGCCCGGCCGGACCGAGCGCATGGACGAGGCATCCCGCTGGGGCACGCCCTCCGTCCTCACGACCGCGCATCGCTCGGCAGGCGACGCGTTCCGGGCGTTTTTCGACATCAGGACCGACCCCGAGCAGCCGGTCGCCTTCAGTCATCAGCTCCACTTGTCGAAGGAACTGGTGTGCACCGACTGCCACGAGGGCGTCGAGCGCGGGCCCGTCGCCGGGTTGCCCAGTGTCAACACCTGCCTGATCTGCCACTCGCAGATCGCGACCGATCGCCCCATCATCCAGCAGATTACGAAGCTGCAGGAGCAGGGGCGCGATCTGGCGTGGCAGCGGGTGTACGGATACCCCCGTGAAGCGCACGTGCGCTTCGAGCATGCACCGCACATCCGGAGCGGGGTGGAGTGCTCCACCTGCCATGGCGACCTCTCGCAGCAGACCGTCGCTACGCGGGTCGTCGAGATGGACATGGCCTACTGCGTGAACTGCCACAAGGCCAAGCAGGCGTCAAATGACTGCCTGACCTGCCACTACTGACGGGTCGAGCTTGCGATGACGCCGATGGATCGCCGCCGCTTTCTGAAGGTCACTGCCATCACGGGCACCAGCGCCGCCTTGGCGCGCTGCGGTAACCCCGAACACCAGATCATCCGCTTCGTGCCGGAAGAGGAGCTGACGCCGGGCATCGCGGTCTGGAAGCCGAGCGTGTGTCCGCTCTGCAACGCGGGATGCGGGGTGCTGGCGCGCGTGATGGACGGGGACGCCGAGGTGTTTCGCAATGGCGAGGCCGGCGTGACGCGCATGGGCCTGCCGCGCAAGCTCGAAGGCGACCCGGCGCACGGCGTCAGCCAGGGTCGGCTCTGCGTCCGAGGCCAGGCGGCGCTGCAGGTCACCTATCACCCCGACCGCCTCGCCTCGCCCCGTCGGCGCGTGGGCGAGCGCGGCAGCGGCGCCTTCGAGGACATCACCTGGGACGCAGCGCTGACCGAACTCATCGGACGCCTGGACACCCTGGTCGAAGCCGGCAACGCCGGGCAGATCGCGTTTATCGGGCGCCCGCGTCGGGGACGACGAGCCGAACTGGTGGCCGAGTTCCTCCGCCGCATCGGGGCGCCGGCGCCGGTTGCCTTCGAGTTCTTCGACGATGCGGTGATCCGGCGGGCTAACGAGCTGAGCTTCGGCCGATACCAGCTGCCGACGATCGATCTCGCCCGCACCCACTACCTCATCGGATTTGGCGCGGACTTTCTCGGCACCTGGAACTCGCCGGTGGCGCACGGCGCCGCGTACGGGCGCATGCGCCAGGGGCAGCCGGGCACGGTCACGAAGTTCGTGCAGGTCGAGCCGCGGATGTCACAAACCGGCGCCAGCGCGAACGAGTGGGTGGCCGTGCCACCTGGCACCGAGGGTGTCGTGGCGCTGGGCCTGGCGCACGTCATCATGCGAGACGGGCTGCGGCCAGCCTCCGCCGCCGGACGTGCGGGCGCGATGGTCGAAGGGTTCGCCCAAGGCCTGGCCGCGTTCGCGCCGGCCGACGTCGAACGGTACACGGGCATCACCCCGGCCCGCATCGAGCGGCTCGCGCGCGAATTCGCCGCTAACGGGCCCGCTGTCGCCGTCATCGGCGGCCCGGCGCTCGCCCACACCAATGGCCTCGCTCAGGCGCTGGCCGTTAACGCCCTCAATGCGCTGGTGGGGAGCGTGGACGTCCCGGGCGGCGTCCTCTTCACCCCCACGGAGGTGGCGCCGGTCGGGCCGCCGCGTTCGCTGCGGGAGGTGGTCGGCGGAGCCGCGGCGCCGCAGTTGCTGCTGCTCGACGAGGCCAACCCCGTGTACGCCTCGCCACCGGGGTGGCACGTGGCCGACCTGCTTCAGCGCGTGCCGTTCATCGTCAGCTTCGGCGCGTTCGTCGACGAGACGAGCGTGCTGGCCGACCTGCTGCTGCCGGATCACTCGTTTCTCGAGTCGTGGACCGAGTCGTCGCCCGAGTCGGGGTCGGCAGATGCCGCCAACGCGACCGCCCCGCCGGCCATGCATCCGTTGTACGACACGCGGTCCATGCCCGACGTGCTGCTCGACGTGGCGCGCCGCCTGCAGCGTCCGCTCGATCCGCCGCTGCCGTGGCAGACCTTCGACGAGATGGTCCAGGCTCCGACAACCGTGCCGGCAATGCCGGCAGCGCCCAGCCGGGCTCCCGACACACCGCGCGCCTGGGCCGACGCGCGGTTCGACGGCGAGGCCGGCACGTATCCGTTCCACTTCCTGCCCTATGCTTCGCAGGCGCTGCTCGATGGGTCCTTGGCCCACCTGCCGTGGCTGCAGGAGCTGCCCGATCCGCTGACGACCGCGATGTGGAGCGCCTGGGTGGAGATCAACCCGGGCACGGCCGAGCGGCTGGGCATCGCGGAAGGCGACATGGTGGAGATCACGTCGGCCCACGGCTCCGTGCGGGCGCCCGCCGTGATTTCTCCAGGCATCGGCCCCACCGCGGTGGCGATGCCGGCCGGCCAGGGACACGACACGTTCACGCGCTATGCCAGCGGACGCGGTGCCAATCCCGTCCACGTGCTCGCGCCCCTCGACGAGCCCGAAACGGGCGCGCTGGCCTGGTCGGCCACGCGCGTCAGGATTGCCAGGGTGGGCGCGGCCGATGGCAGCCTGATTCTGTTTGCCGGCGCCACACGTGAGCGCCCCGACCACCACGGACGAGGCTGAGATGGCATATCGATGGGGCATGGTGGTGGACTTGGACCGGTGCACGGGCTGCGAGGCCTGCGTCACGGCCTGCCACGCCGAGAACAACCTCCCGACCGTGGGCGCCGACGAGGCCGCGCGCGGACGCGCGATGCACTGGATTCGCGTGGAGCGCTACTGGGAGGGCGAGTTCCCGGACGTCCGCGTGAAGTTCCGTCCGGTGCTCTGCCAGCAGTGCGGCAACGCACCCTGCGAGGCCGTCTGCCCGACCTACGCGAGCCACCAGAACGAGGACGGCCTCAACGCGCAGGTGTACAACCGCTGCATCGGCACACGCTACTGCGGCAACGCGTGCATGTACAACGTGCGGTTCTTCAACTTCTTCCATCCCCAGTGGGAGAAGCCGCTTCAGTTGCAGCTCAATCCCGACGTCTCGTTGCGCGAATCCGGCGTGATGGAGAAGTGCACCTTCTGCGTGCAACGCATCAAGGCGGCCAAGTCGGCGGCGAAGGCCGAGGACCGCGCGATCGCCGATGGCTCGCTGCAGCCAGCCTGCGCGCAGGCCTGCCCGGCGGGCGCACTCGTCTTCGGCGACCTGAACGACCCGGAAAGCCGGGTCGCACGCCTGTCGGCATCGCCCCGGGGCTCGAAACTGCTCGAGGACCTGGGTGCGGAGCCCAAGATCACCTACCTCCATCGGCAGGGGTGGCATGAATCGAACGCGTAACAACCCCATCGCCGACGACCTGGTCCGGCCGCTCTTCCACACCTCGGTGTGGTTCTACGGGAGCGCTGCCGTCCTGGCTACGATCGTCCTGTGCGGCGCCGCGGCCTGGGCCTATCAGATCTGGTACGGCATCGGCGTGGCCGGCATCAACTGGCCCATCTTCTGGGGCTTCTACCTCACGAACTTCGTCTTCTGGATTGGCATCAGCCACGCCGGGACGCTCATTTCGGCGATCCTGCGGCTGGTCAACGCCCGGTGGCGGCGGCCGGTAACGCGATGCGCGGAGGTGATTACGGTCTTCGCGCTCATGATCGGCGCCATGTTCCCCCTCATTCACCTTGGCCGGCCGTGGCTGGCCTTCTGGCTCGCGCCGTATCCCAGCGCGCGTGAGATCTGGCCCAACTTCCGCTCGCCACTCGTGTGGGACTTCTTCGCCATCAACACGTACCTCACCGGCAGCGTGCTGTTCCTGCTGCTGCCGATGATCCCCGACCTCGCCCTCATCCGAGACCGCGCTACCGGGTGGCGCCGCTTCGTCTACGGCACGCTCGCCCTGGGCTGGCAGGGTACGACCAAGCAGTGGCACCGGCTCGAGTCGGGTATGCAGATCATGGCCATTGCCATCATCCCGGTGGCCGTCTCGGTCCACACCATCGTCGCCTTCGACTTCTCGATGGCGACCGTGCCCATGTGGCATTCCACGATCTTCGGCCCGTACTTCGTGGCCGGCGCCATCTTCAGCGGCATCGCGGCGCTCATCATCGCCATGGCCGCCCTGCGGCGGTTGCTGCACCTCGAGGCCTACCTGCATCCCGTACACTTCGAGAACCTCGGCAAGCTCCTGCTGCTGATGAGCCTGCTGTGGGCGTACTTCGTGTTCGCCGAGCGCCTCACGGTGTGGTACGGGAACGAACCGTCCGAGATGGCGGTTTTCTGGGCGACACAGGCCGGCGACTATGCCCCGCTCTACTGGACGATGGTCGTCTGCAATTTCGTGATTCCCTTCCCCATCCTCACCCTGCGGCGGCTCCGCACCGTCACCGGTTGCGTGGTGGCGTCCTTTGCCGTGCTGATCGGCATGTGGCTCGAGCGGTTCCTCATCATCATCCCGTCGCTCTCACGCAAACCGCTGACCTACAGTTGGGGCTCGTACTCGCCGCAGTTGGTGGAGATCGTGCTCATGGTCGCCACCTTCGCCGCGATGATTCTTCTCTACATGCTCTTCTCGAAGTTCGTGCCCATCATCTCGATCTGGGAGCTCAAGGTGGGGAACCAACCGCATCCGCCTGTCGAGACCGCCGACGACGAGTTGGCGGAACTGTGGAAGGCGCGGCCATGAAGGCCGTCTACGCCCTGTACACCGATCCGGACGCCGCGCAGCAGGCCGTGGAGGCGCTGCGGGGACTCGGCGTGAAGGAGCGCGACATCGTCGTGATGTCGTCCGAACCGTTCGAAGAGTACGAATTCAGCCACCGGGACAAGGCGACATGGCTGCACTGGATTGCGGGGGCGGGCGGCGTCACCGGCATGGTCGCCGGCTACCTGCTCACCTTCACGACGCAGCAGCTCTGGCCCCTCACGACCAGTGGCATGCCCATCGTCTCGACGTGGCCGAACACCATCATCGTCTTCGAGATGACCATGCTGGGCGCCATCCTGGCGACGGCCGTGTCGTTGCTCATCACGGCCAGCCTCCCGAGCCGCCTGTCGGTCCTCTACGACCCGGCCGTCACCCTGGGCTACATCCTTGTCGGCGTGAACCGGCCCGACGAGCCGCTGGCCAGCCGCCTGGATGAGGCCCTGGCGGGCGTCCCCGGCGGGCAGGTGAAGACCGTCGCCTGACGCCCCGCGGCCGGGGTGATACCCAGGGCCCGCTACGTGCCCTCGTGCTCCTGCTCGAAGCGGCGGATCTCGTCGAGCGCGGCCCTGGCCCGGCGCAGGCTGCGGCCCGTCACGGCGTCTTCCAGGAACCTCGCCAGCCCCTGGCGGCTCGGATGCCGCGACCAGCGGTGGAACCACCACGTCAGAAACAGCCCGACAATGCCCCCGGCGGTGCCGATGTAGACCATCAGGGGCGCCGAGGCGAAGACATCGGCGCCGCCCAGCCCGGCCAGCGCCATCACGAACGGTACCCACAGGAGCCACCAGGCCAGGCCCAGCGCCATGCCGCTGAGGGCATAGAACCGCCGGAGCTCCGCCATCTGCCGCTGGATGGCCACGACCGGCGCCGCGTAGTCGATGCGGCTCATCAGCGAGAGCATCCGCCCCGCCGCCACGATCGCCAGCACGCCGTAGACGTGCAGGGTCAGGCCCGCGACCAGGACGGCGTTCGTCCTGCCGTCGCGCGACCAGGCCGCCACGCCAAGCAGCACGATCAGCACCCCGCACCCGATCTGGATCGCCTGCCCCCAATAGAGCGGGCGCAGGCCCTCCCGCGCGGTGTCGAGCCGGCGATCCTTCACCTGCTCCCAGGCCAACTGGTTCTGTCGCTCCAACTGGCGATCGAGGCTCTGCCACGCGGCCTTCAGGTCGTCGAGTTCCGTGAGGCGTTGGTCGGTCATTGGTTGGCTCCGGTCATGTCGCGGCGGATGCGCGCCTTCAGCCGGTTGAGCTTCGTCGCCACGTTGCTCTCGGAAATGCCCAGGATCTCGGCCATTTCCCGGTAGGTGTGCTCGTCCAGGTACAGCAGCAGCAGGGCCCGGTTGAGAGAATCGAGACGGTCGATCACACCGTAGAGCATCCGGACGCGCTCGTCGCTGTCGTCGCGGTGCGGCGGAGCCACGGCATCGTGACGTCCTTCCTCTAGCGGCACGGTGTGGCGCTCGCGGACGCGCTGGCCCCTCACGAACGAGATCGCCACGTTGAGAGCAATCCGGTACATCCACGTGGAAAACGGCCGGTCCGGGTCGTAGGACGGAAAGGCGCGCCACAACTGTGCAGCGATCTCCTGAGTAAGGTCCGCCCGGTCTTCGGGATGCCAACTGTAGGTGTTGGCGACCTTGAAGACGATGCGGCGGTGCTGCTGGAGCAACGCCGAGAACCGCTCCCCGGCCTGCGCCGCCTCGCTCATCGTCGCTGCATAGGTTGTATAGTCCGCCATCCGCCGTTCTCTGTTCCGTGATTCGCACGGGAGGCGGAATTGTCACAGACGCCGCCGGCGTCAGAAGCCTTTCAGGAGGGATCCGAAACCGAGCGACGTTTCCTTGACCGGGATCTTGAAGAGCTTCGCGGCGTTTTCGTAGAGTAGCAACTGCTTGTCCTTGTTGGGCAGTTTCAGCTCGTCCATGAACCCCAGGTACGACTCCATCGTCGAGATGGGCCAGTCCGTGCCGAACAGGACCTTCCGCGGGTTCATGCCCCAGAGCAGCATCTCCTGGAGCTGCTTGCGCATGTACTCCTCGAATCGATCCGAGAAGTCGCCGAGCACCAGCCCCGAGATGTCCGCGTAGACGTTGTCGTTCTTGTAGACCACTTCCATGCAGTCCCGGAACCAGGGGTTACCGAGATGGCAGATGACGAACTTCACGCGCGGGTAGTCCACCGCGACCTCGTCGATGTTCAAGGGGTGGGAGTACTTCACCTTCCCGGTGGGCGCATAGGTATCGCCGGTGTGAATCATCACCGGCACGTCGAACTCCTCCGCCAGCGTGTAGGCCGGGGCCAGTTTCTGATCGGCCGGATAGAACGGCTCGTAGCCTGGATAGAGCTTCACGCCCTTGATCGCCCCCTGCTGCAGCAGCGCGCGCAGCTCGTCGAGATCGGCCTGGGTGAGGTTCTTCCACGACAGGCCGGCCACCACGTGCAGGTTGTCGATGTGCCTGGTCGCCTCCACGACGGCGCGCGTGGAGGGCCGGCCCGGCACCACCTTGTAGGACGTCAACACGAGCGCTGCGTCGATGCGGTTGCGCCGCATGGATTGCCGCAGTTTCTCGACCGACTCGGCGAGCGCATCCACCGTCTCGTCGTGGTAGTTGTTGACGTGCGTGTGGCAGTCGATGATCATCCCGCTCCTCACTTGCGCGTGTATCGGTCGATGACCGAGGCGGCCCAGTCGCGGCCGCCGAGGCCGAAGGCAATGGCGAGCGCGAAGCAGAGTGCGCCGAAGGCAATCTGGAAAGCCGATACCAGTACGCGACTCTCGATCGCCAGTTGCTCGGCCGCCGTGAACAGAACGAAGGCCAGCACCGCCAGGCGCGCCAGCGCGCCGATGGGCTCGGCCGCTGCGCTGCCGATGTTGCTTAGATAGGTATAGACCACCGCACCGACCACGCGGGCCAGCAGCGAGCCGAACACGAGGATGCCCAGCGCCAGGAGCAGATTGGGAAGGTAATTGGCCAGCCGGAACAGCAGGCCGCCCGCCGCCGGCACGCCGAGGGCGTCGAGCAGGGCGATGAAGATGCCGAGCAGGATGAACCAGTAGACGGCGTTGCCGAGCAGGCTGACGGTGGTGAACTTGATGCCGCCCTGGATGAGGAAGTCCTCCAGGCCCGCGCGCTCGGCCGCCTCGTCGAGCCGGATCAGCCGAAAGAGCTTGATGGCGAGCCGGCGGGCCAGCTTGGCCAGGA
>JADZBZ010000395.1 GCA_020851835.1 Acidobacteriota bacterium | reverse complement strand
GGAACGCGAAGCTCCAGTAGTTTTCGAGATAGGCGTTGCCGAGTGCATGGCGCAGCACCAGCACGTAGTTCAGCCCGAGTGACGCCAGCCATACGACCCCGGGGAGCGCCGCGCGAAGGGCCGAGCGTAGCCCCCCGCGCCGCCAGTGGCAGCCGACCAGGACGACGGCGCAGACGGGTGCGACGAACGTGACACCGTTCGAGAGCCATCCGCCGATGGCCGCGACGCCCCAGAAAGTGCCAATGCGCCTCGCCGGACGCCCGCCTTCGACAGGTTCGGCCGCCCATGCTGCCAATCCTGGCAGGAGCAGGGCGCCGCACGCGTCGGCCGAGTAGTGCTTCAGCTCGAGCGTGAAGAACACGATCCAGGGGCCAACCGAACAGAGGGCCGCCAGCACGGCGGCTGCCGGCGGTCCCATCCATCGGTGGCCGACCCAGACCGCCGTGGCCAGGGTCCCGAGGCCCCAGACAACGGTCAGGGCACGAGCGCCGCGTTCATCCACACCGAACAGGAGCAGGGCCGTGCGTTCGAGTGCCAGCCAGCCCAGTGGCGCCGACTGATCCAGCCATAGCGCACCGCCGAGTTCGGAAAAGGATCGCCACCGGAGGTTGAGGCCGAGCATCTCCTCGTCGACCCATAGGGGCCTGGCGACCCGCCACCAGTAGATCAACATGGCGGCGCCGGCCAGGGCCATCAACACGGCCGGCCAGTCGCGCCACGTCATCCGCCGCTCGGACATTCCGGCCATTCTGCCATTCTGGTGCGGAGGCCCGAACTGCGCGCATGCTATAACTTGTGATTCACACCATGCCGGCGCGCCGCACCGACTCGTCTCGCCGAACCGTCCGCGTCGGCATCACGCAGATGCCCTGCACGGCCGACCCGGTGGTCAATCTCGATCGGCAGGTCGCCCTCGCCAGGCGCGCCATGAAGCAGGGCGCGCGCATCGTCTGCACGCAGGAGCTGTTTCGATCGCAGTACTTCTGCCAGGTCGAGGACCATCGCTTCTTCGACCTGGCCGAGACCATCCCCGGTCCTTCGACGGAGGCCCTGTCGGCCCTGGCGCGCCAGCACGGCGCGGTGGTCGTGGCGTCCCTGTTCGAGAAGCGCGCGGCCGGGCTGTACCACAACACCGCGGTCGTCATCGAGGCCGATGGCACCATCATGGGCATCTACCGCAAGATGCACATCCCGGACGACCCGCTCTACTACGAGAAGTTCTACTTCACGCCGGGCGACACGGGCTTCCGTGCCTGGCCGACGTCGCAGGGCACCATCGGCGTGCTCATCTGCTGGGATCAGTGGTTCCCCGAAGGCGCACGCCTCACCGCCCTGCAGGGCGCGGAGATCCTCTTCTACCCCACCGCCATCGGCTGGCACCCGAAGGAGCGTACGGCGTACGGCAGGGCGCAGCACGACGCGTGGGAGCTGATCCAGCGCAGCCATGCCGTGGCCAACGGCTGTTACGTGTGCGCGGCCAACCGCATCGGCCACGAGCGCATTCTCGACGCCCGCGGCAAGCCCGTCAGCCGGGACGGCATCCAGTTCTGGGGACAGTCGTTCGTGGCCTCACCCGACGGCCAGATCGTCAAGCGCGCCCCCGTCGAACGCGAAAGCGTGATGGTGGTGGACTGCGACCTGTCGAAGGTGGAGTACAGCCGGACGCACTGGCCGTTCCTGCGCGACCGCCGTATCGACGCCTACGGCGGCCTGACGCGCCGATTTGCCGACTAGCCGGTATGCGGTGCGCCTGACCGTTCCTGTCGCACCCGATCTCACCCGTGACATCTGCAGCATCCGTCCGCATCCGAAGGCACCCGTCGGCTCCGGCCCGCACCCCTCGCGAGCTCGGGTATGCGTTCCCGGCCGAATGGGCGCGCCACCGCGGAACCTGGATCAGCTGGCCCCGCCCGGAGGGTATCTCGTTCCCGGATCGGTACCACGAGTCGATCGAGGACGTCATCCGCATCATCGACACCATCGCGTGGTTCGAAGACGTCCACCTGAACCTTCCCAACTCGAACTACCGCCGCATCGTCCGCGACGTGCTCGAGGTGCGCGGCGTGCCGCTCCGGCGCGTGCGGTTCCACCTCATCCCCACCAACGAGTGCTGGACACGCGATCACGGGCCCGCATTCGTCCTGCGGACGCACCGGGGCCGCGTGGAGGCCGCTGTGGTGAACTGGGGCTACAACGCCTGGGGCGGCAAGTACCCGCCCTTCGACGCCGACGACGCCGTGCCCACCGCGGTGGCTCGCGAGCTGCGGCTGCCCGTGTTCCATCCCGGCATCGTAATGGAGGGTGGGTCGGTCGACGTCAACGGTGCTGGCACCCTGTTGACGACGACCTCGTGCCTGCTCAACAAGAACCGCAACCCCGGGCTCTCGAAGGCGGAAATCGAGCGGCACCTGAAGGACTACTACGGGCAGCAGCACGTCGTCTGGCTGGGCGATGGCATCGAGGGGGACGATACGGACGGACACATCGACGATCTCGCCCGCTTCGTGGACGCGCGCACGGTGGTCATGGGGATGGAAGACGACCCGGCGGACGCCAACCACCGGGTCTTGCAGGAGAACCAGCGGCGGCTGGCGCGCGCGCGCGATCAACACGGCCGCCCTTTCGGGGTGGTCGAACTGCCGATGCCGAGGCCCGTCCGCTACAAGGGTCAGCGACTCCCCGCCACCTACATGAACTTCTACTTCGTCAACCGCGCCCTGCTCGTACCCACCTTCGACCAGCCCGCGCGCGACCGCCGCGCGCTCGACATCCTCCAGGGCCTGGTGCCGAAGCGCAAGGTGGTCGGCGTGGACTGCCGGGCACTCATCTGGGGCTTGGGCGCCATTCACTGCCTGACGCAGCAGCAGCCTGTCTTCTAGCGGCCGTCGTCAGCCGCGCTGAGGCTCCGGCGATCAGTGGGGACTCGACGCGCGGAGCGAGGCTGCCAGTGCGCCGATCGCGGCGTGCACGACGGGCCCTGTCTCGGGACCGAGCGAGTTGATCTCCCCGTACAGACGCGCTGGCGCGCCGTAGAGCCACGGCGCTTCGTCGTCCCACTCGGACTTCGGGATGATGTATCCCACCTCGTCATTGGCCAGACCGATGAGGAACTTCATCCG
>JADZBZ010000394.1 GCA_020851835.1 Acidobacteriota bacterium | reverse complement strand
GCGATCGGTGGCGATGCGAATCACCCCATCGTCGTAGGTCGTGCTGCCGAGGGCCAGCACCTGCGTGGCGCCGTGAATCTGGTTGAAGATGTTCTCGAAGGTGACCGGCTTCGAACGGTCGCGACCCTTGATGTTCGTCACGGACGCATCGAGCACACCCGGTATCGTCGCGCGCTTGGTGGCGCCCTCGTCGGTGAAGGTCAGGGGCAGGAACCGCGTCTCGAGCCGGCGGGACACGAACCGCGCGAGCAGCGCCCACGAGCCGCCGGCGCCGCCGGTCAGAATCGTCTCGAGGGCCGCGCGCTGACCCGGCGAGGCCGCTTCGTCGATGATGACGATCTCGGTCCAGTTACCCTGAATCATGTGCTGCGGGCAGTCGAACGCGACCAGGGCCCTGGTTCCCGCCAGCGAAACGTCGCCGTAGTCGCCATGGTCCACGCGGATGGCCCAGTGGCCGATGCACCGCTCGTGGGTGCACGCCTGGCTGAAGTGCATGTGGCCCGGGCAGACGATCTGGCACGAGCAGTTCTCGAACATCAACCCGCTCGCGTGCCAGGACGTGGCCACGGCGCTCACCGCGTCTCCGCGAAACGGCGTCCGGTCATGCGCATCAGTCTATCGCGCCGCCAGACGCGTGCCAGATGGCGCGGCCCGGAGAAGCACCAGCGTCGCGAGACACAGCGCCGCACCCGCCGTAAACGTCGCCGCCGGCCCTACCAAATCCCACAGGACGCCTGCGGCGACGCTGGCCGCCAGCAGGGCCACGCCGCTCACCAGATTGAAGACGCCGTACGCGGTGCCGCGCAGGTCTGCGGGGGCGGTGTGGGCAATCATCGCCGCCAGTAGACCCTGCGTGAGGCCGAGGTGCAAGCCCCACAGCGATACGCCGAGCAGCACCACCGGCCAGGCGGTGGACCACGCCAGCACGACGTCCGCGAGGCCCAGCACCCCCACGCCGGCAACCAGCAGAGCGCGGTGTGACACGCGATCCGAGAGGCGGCCGAACGGATAGGCCGAGGCCGAGTACACGATGTTCATCACCACCATCACCAGCGGCACCAGCGCCGTCGTCACGGCCTGTCCGGCCCGCAGGACGAGAAACGCCTCGCTGAAGCGGGCGAGCGCCAGCACGGCGCCGATGACGACGACCATCCAGTACGGCCGCCCGAGGCGGACCAGGTTCGCGCGCGTGATGGGATTGGCGCGGCTGGTCGCGACGCGGTGGTCGGGCTCGCGCACGCCCACGAGCAACAGCACGACGGCCAGCGCGGCTGGCGCCATCGCCACCCAGAACACGCGGCGAAAGTCGTTGGCCCAGGCGAGCATCAGCGCCACCCCGAGCAGGGGGCCGACAAACGCGCCCACGGTGTCGAGCGATTGTCGCAACCCGAAAGCGGCGCCGCGGATGGGCGCGGGAGTGATATCGGCGATGATCGCGTCGCGAGGCGCGCCGCGCACGCCCTTGCCCACGCGATCGATGAGGCGCGCGGTCATGACCGTACCGATGGATCCGGCCATCGCGAAGAGCGGCTTGCTGGCGGCGCCCAGTCCGTAACCGGCCACCGTGAGTCCTTTGCGGCGACCGACGAAATCGGACAACGCGCCGGAGAACACCTTGACGATGAGCGCCGTGGACTCGGCGAGGCCTTCGACCAGACCCACCGACAGAGCGCCGGCACCGAGCGGCCCGACCATGAAGAGGGGCAGCAGGCTATGGATCATCTCGGAGGAGACGTCCATCAGCAGGCTGACGACGCCGAGCACCCAGACCCCGGCGGGAATCTGGCGCAGAGTTGAATTCGCGGTGTTCGACACGCGGGCGGTACGCAATCATCGACTACAGTAACTGACGACCTGATGTTTCGTCTGATTCTGTCCTGCCGGGCCGTCGGTGTGGTGTTGCTCGCCACCGTGCTCCTGACGCCGGCCGCCTGCGCGCGGCCGGAAGCGCCCGCCGGGAGGCCCGCCGCCACCGCGCCCAGCCACCCGCGCTCCGACGAGGGACTGGCCACCGTTGCCGGCGCCGCACCAGCCGGCGCCGTGGTCTCGCTCCAGCCCGCGGGCGGCCCGCCGCCGGCGCCGGCCGATCCGGCGGTGATCGACCAGCGCGGCAACCAGTTTCTGCCCGGCTTCCTGATGATCCAGTCCGGACAGACGGTCGAGTTCCGGAACAGCGAGAACCTGCCGCACAACGTCTTCGTCGCCCAGCGCCGCACGGGCCGGACCATCCTCGACGTCTCAACCGACCCGGGCCAGCAGCACACGCACACTTTCGACCGGCCGGGCGAGTTCGAGGTGAGCTGCAACATCCATGAAGGGATGGAGGCCACGATCATCGTCACGGCCTCGCCGCTGGCGGCGGTGGCCGATGCGCAGAGCCGCTTCGCCATCCGCAACGTGCCGCCGGGGGGCTACACGCTGGTCATCTCCGACGCGGGCTCACCCACCGAGTCCGAACTGGCGGTGATGGCCCCGCTCACCGAGGTCGGTCCATCGAGCCGCCTGAAGTGAGCCGAACCGCACGCCCCGTGACCGCCGATGGCCCATCGTCGATGCCGGACGGCTGGCGGCTGACGCTCGCCGCCAGCAGCCTCGCCGGCTCGCTCGATCGCGCGGCGCAGGACCGCGCATTCGCGGCTGATGCCGACGGCGGCCTGGAAGTGGTAGCCGCCGACGATGCGCGGGCGGTGTTGGTGTGGCGTCAGGGCCGCGGCTGGGATTTGCGGCTGCCGGCCGACGATCCCCGCGCGGACCTGGTCGCGCTGTACCTGCCGGTCTGCGGGGCCACCGCGTCGCGGCCCCTCACCATCGGGCACCTCGGGCAGAGCCTCGACGGATTCATCGCCACGCCGTCGGGCGATTCCCGGTTCGTCACCGGCGAGCGCAACATCGTCCACCTGCACGGTCTGCGCGCCCTGTGCGATGCGGTGGTGGTCGGCGCCGGCACCGTGGCCGCCGACAATCCACAGTTGACGACACGCCTCGTGCCGGGGGCGCACCCGCTGCGCGTGGTCTTCGACCCGGAGCGGCGTCTCACGGGCAGGTTTCGCATCTTCTCGGACCCGACGGCCCTGACGCTCTACGTCTGCGAGCGGTCGCACGTGCGGCCCGGCGAGACGCACCTGGGCCTGGCGTCGGTGGTGGGCATCGACACGAGCGGTCCATCCGGGGGCATGGGCGCGCTGCTCGACATGCTGCGTGGACGCGGTGCGGCGCGCATCTTCGTCGAGGGCGGTGGCGTCACGGTGTCGGCGTGCCTGGAAGCCGGCCTGCTCGACCGCCTGCACATCGCCGTGGCGCCCGTCCTCATCGGCAACGGACGTCCGGCCATCCGGCTCGAAGCACGAGAACACCTGCGCGACTGTCTGCGGCCGGGGTACCGGGTGTTCCGGATGGGCAGCGACGTGCTGTTCGATTGCGATCTCCGCGCTGCCGGCCCATCGGTGCACCCGCCCGGCGACGTATCGCGGATCATCTGACGCCGCGATCCAGATGGGCTACTGAGCGGCGGAGCCCCGACGGGCCACGCGCAGGATGCTGTCGGCGGTGACCGCGCCCTCGAAGCGGCGGACGTTGGCGCGCGACACGACGGGGAGCACGCCGTGCGACTCGGCCAGACGCTCGAGCACGACGTCAATGGGATGATCCGGGTGCGCGTGGACGTCTGCCGGACTGACCAGCAGGCCGATGGCCCCGTCCTGCCCGCCCGCCTCGCGCGCGGCCTCGAGTTCGTCCCGGGCCACCACGCCCACCAGTTCGTCGGGGGTTCCCACGAGCACCGCCCGCGCGCCGGACCGCTCGAGTTGCATCCACGCGTCTTCCAGCGTGGTCGTGGCGCTCACCGTCGGCAGGTCCGCATCCATCAGATCGCGCGCGGTGCGCGCGATGCCCGCCTTCGCTTCGGCCGAGGGCAGGTGGATGTCGTCCTGCTGCAGAAAGGCGTGATAGACCGGCGTCGGCTGGTAGTGCCGCGCGATCGAGAAGGCGAGCAGATTGGCCACCATCAGCGGCACCAGGATCTGGTAGTCCTGCGTGATCTCGAAAATCATGAACACCGAGGTCATCGGCGCGCGGATGATGCCCGCAAAGAGCGCGCCCATGCCGACCAGCGCGTAGGCGCCGGTGTCGCCGGTGGGGAAGGGCGCCAGCCAATGGACGGCGGTACCGACAATGCCGCCCACCATCGCGCCGATGTAGAGGCTGGGAGCGAAGATGCCGCCGGCATTGCCCGACGCGTAGGAGATGGTGGTGCCGACGAGCTTGGCGCCGAGCAGCACGGCCATCGTGCCGGCCAGCATGCCGCCGTTGAGCGCCTGATCCACCGAGTCGTAGCCCACGCCCATGACCTCGGGAACGAAGAGCAACAGGACGCCGATGGCCAGGCCGCCGATGGCGGGCTGCACCACCTGTGACGAGGCTGGCAGCCGGCGGAACGTCGCGCGCAGCCACAGCAGTCCCCGACTGAAACCGAGCGACACGACGCCGCCGACGATACCGAGCGCGGCGTAGGCAACCAGTTCCGCCGGGTGCACCAGGTGGTAGACCGGGACGTGGAAGAGCGGCTCGTTGCCCAGGATCGACCGCTCGACGATCACCGACGCCACCGACGCCACGACGGTCGAACCGAGCAGTGTGGCGTTCATGTCGCCGATGATCTCCTCGAGCGCGAACATCACGGCGGCCACCGGTGTGTTGAACGCCGCCGACAGCGCGGCAGCCGCCCCGACCGGGACCAGTTCCTTGACCCGCTCTGGCGACAGACGCAGCCACTGGCCGATGACCGAGGCGATGCCGGCGCCGATCTGCACCGACGGCCCCTCGCGCCCCATCGAGTGGCCCGAACCGATGCACAGCACGCCGGTGAGGAACTTGCCGAACGGCACCGACGGTGGAATGACCCCGCCGTCGAGGTGGAACGCGACTTCCGTCTGCGGTATCCCGCTGCCGCGTACGCCGGGGAAGTACCTGTAGAGGAGGAAGCCGGTGACCAGGCTCACCGCCGGCGGCACGAGCAGCAGGCGCGTCCAGGACGGCTGGAGGCCGAAGAAGGCACGGGACGCGACGCCGATGGCCAGGGTGAAGAGCACGGCCGACAATCCGGCCAGCACGCCAATCACAATCGTCAGGGCCAGGAAGATCTGGTTCTCACGCAGGCGCAGCTGCTGCGGGGTGAGCGGAACCTTGAGTCGCGTCACGCTGGCCCCCGGTGCCGTTCGCCGACGAGCAGCAGTGCTCGATCTTCGGTATCTCGAGGCTCCCCGCACGCGTCGGCCGCCGCGCGCTGGGCGCGGTAGACGAGATCCACACCGTGGTCCACGAGTTCGGGCTGGTCGCGCAGCGCCCGGTTGTCGATGGACGTGGTCAGCCGGGCAAGCTCCGCGTGCAACGGCTCGAGTGAAGACGCGGCGGCGGGGCGCGTAACCAGGCACTGCTCCAGCCGGGCGGTCGACCGCGAGACAGCCGCCTCGAGACGGCTGCGCCGAGCGGCCAGGGTGAGCCTTGGCGCGAGGGGATCCTGGGTAAGGACGAGGCGTGCCACGGCGCTCAGCTCGCCCAGCCGGCCCGACAGCGCCGACGCCCGCGAGAAGTAGCGCTGGGCCCCCGCGTAGTCGCCGCGCAGGAAGGCGGCCTCGCCGGCGCCAGCCAGCGCGTCGTCGTCTTCGGGCGAGAGCTCGAGCGCGCGCGAGAACTGATCGAGGGCGCGCTCCGGGTCGCCGGCGGCGAGAAACAGCTGCCCCGCCTCGGTGTGCGCCGGAGCGGTGTCGGCGAGGTTCGTGCTGAGCGCCACGACCTCCGACAAGGCGCGGCCCCGCTCCTCGTGCTGCAGGAGCAGGCGGATGAGCTCCACGCGCAGGCGCAGCCGCTCGTCCTCGCGCCCCGGCGTCCAGATGCCGTAGAGGGCATTCTGGTAGAAGCGCTGCGCCTCGGTTACGTCCTGGCGGGCCGCGGCCAGCCGTGCGAGCGCGATGCTCACGTCGGGATCGTCGGGCACGATCTCGCGCAGGGCGAGTAGCACCGTGCGGGCTTCTTCGACCTGGCCGTTCGCCGCCAGAGCGCGGGCGAGTGTCAGGGTGTAGTGGCGGTTGTCGCGGCTGCGGCTGCTGGCGTGGCGAAGCGACGCGACCGCCGCGGCCGCGTGCCCCTCGTCGAGCTGGCGTTCGCCGATCGCGAACCACTCGGCGGCATCGCTGAGGTTGGTGTCGTGCTGGCGCTTCGCCACCTCGCGGGTGAACACGAACGCCACCGACGCGACCAGCGCCAGGGCCACGAGGAGGACCACCTCACGCTGAACGAGTCGAGGGTTGATGTCGGGCAGGGGCATCAGGTGTCGAACGGCAAAGGCCCGGTGACGCCCGCGCGTACCGGTACGATAGCGTAACAGGTTGCCCCCCTTCGTGGGCAGCGAGCGTCGCCGGACCGCCCTGCCCCGGGCGGGGCGGCCGCCTATGCCTCCACCCGCACGGGCGGCTCGATGAGGGCGGCCTGCAGTGGCTCGTTCGGGACGATCCGCGAGCACGTGCCGTCCTCCACGGTGCGCGGGCGCCAGCGTCTCGGCACGCGGTCGATCTTGATGGGCCAGATCGTGAGGTGGCCCTCCGGATCCACGTGGAGGCGCAGGAAGTTCTTGAAGTCCTCGATCCTGAGCCCGCTGAACGCCTCTTCACTGTGGCGGCCGAAGACGTTGACCGACACGAGCAGGTAGACGCCCATGATGAGCGACCCGGCGATCCACCCGCCGGCGAACGTGCCCAGCCCGGCCAGCGCCGGCCCAAGCAGCCCGCTGCCGCCCGGCAGCCGGCTGGCGAGGTCGAGCGCGGTCCAGCCGATGTAGAACATGGCCGTGAAGTGCGCGGTCGCGTGCGCCAGCCCGCCGAGCACGCGGTAGGCCTTGCTGTGCGTGTCGGTGAAGGCGAGGAACGCCACGACGATGGCGCCGCACCAGAGCGCCAGCCCCGGGTGCGTGCTGAACGCCTCGGCCGTTACCCGCAG
>JADZBZ010000393.1 GCA_020851835.1 Acidobacteriota bacterium | reverse complement strand
TGTTGGCGTTCTCGAGAAACCGCAGAAATCTGAACGGACGTCGCGCTGACGAGTGGACGTCTGGCCACGCGTGATCACGACGCGGTGCGCCGGACCTTCTGCGCGTGTTCGGCTTCGCGGAGGCGATAGCTGTCGCCGGTGATCTTGACGATGGCGGCGTGGTGGGTGAGGCGGTCGATGAGGCCGACGGCGCAGGACGCGTTGGGGAAGATGGTGTGCCAGTCGCGAAACGCGAGATTCGTCGTCAAGACGATCGACTTCTGCTCGTAGCGGCGGGTCACGATCTGGAAGAGCAGGTCGGCGGCGTGCGCGTCGTAGGCGAGGTAGCCGATTTCGTCAATCGCCAACACGTGCGGGCGCGTGTAGTGGCGGAGGCGCCGTTCGAGGCTGCGCGCCGTCTCTTGGCCATTGAGGTCGAGCAGCAGGTCGGAGGCCGTGGTGAAGAGCGCCGAGTGCCCGTGCAGGATCGCCTGATGCACGACGTTCTTGGCAATCATCGTCTTGCCGAGGCCCTGCGCGCCGACCAGCACGAGATTCTCCGCGGCAGGGATGAAGTCGAGGCCGAGGACGCGCTCGACGAGCGGGCGGTCGAGGCTCTTGGGCCAGGCCCAGTCGAAGTCGGCGATCGGCTTGAAGCGGCCCAGCCGGGCGCGCTTGAAGCGCCGCTCGAGACTGCGGTGCGCGCGGTCTTCGAGCTCGGCGGCCGCCAGCGTCTCCAGCAGGGTGATGGGCGTCCAGCGATCTTTGGTGGCCCGCGCGATCAGGTCATTGAGATCGGCGGCGGCGCGCAGGAGACCCAAGCGGCGCAGGTGACTACTCAGGGTCGCGGGGACGGTCGGGGCTGAGGGCATCGTAGGACTCCAGGGCATGCGCCGGGACCTCGAGGTCCTGGACGCCGGGGTGATTGGGGAGCACCAGGGGGACCACGGGCGCGAGGCCGCGCCGGCGCCGCTGCTGCTCGAGCAGGTAGGCGATGGTGGCCGCGCTCGCGGGCGGGCGGGTCAGCGCCTCGTCGACCGCCGCGGCCAGCGCCGTGGCGCCGTAGTCGTCCAGCAGATCGAGCAGGCGCCGCAGCTGTCCGACGCCGCCATCGCCGTGCGCCGCCCACTGCGTGAAGAGCGTGTCGAGCGCGGGGACAGCCTGCCGTAAGCGCGCGCGTGCCGTGATCGGCCGGGCCGCGGCCTTGGCCTCGACCAAGGCGGCGAGATGCGTTGGGTCTTCGATGACCGCGCCGGTGTCGTAACTGCGTGCGTGTCGGGCCACCTCGGTGGTCCCGTCGAGCACGCGGACGGTCGTCGCGTCGGCCAGCAGCGTGACCGGTCGCCGCACCAGCGTGTGCGGGAGCGAGTACTGATTGCGATCGAAGGTGAGATAGGGCTGCTTCCCTGAGCGTGTCGGTCGCACGAGGGTGGTTTCAAACGGGTGGGTCGGCAGGGGCAGCAAGACACGCTGCTCGTCGGCAAAGACCGCGGCCACCGTCTGATCCCGCCGCTCGGGATGCCGTCGCTGGTGGGCCACCGTGTCGCGCCACTGCGCGAACTGGGCGTGGAGATCGTCGAGATCGCGAAACGGGCGCGCGGCGAAGAAGGCGTGCCGCAGGTACTGGATCTGGCGCTCGACTTTCCCCTTTTCGTGGGCGCGGGCCGGGGCGCAGGGCCGGGGCGCAAAGTGATAGTGCCCGGCGAGCTCGAGGAGGCGCGGATGGAAGTGAATGGCGCTGCCCTGGCGATCGAGCACCGCACTTTTCAAATTATCGTAGACCAAGGTCCTGGCGCAGCCGCCCAGCGCATGGATGGCCTCGACGTGCCCGCGTAGGAAGCTCTCGAGGGTTTGGTCGAGCGTGAAGACCGCATGGATCGCGCGCGAGTAACTGAGCACGAGCACGAAGCCCGAGAGCGGGCGCTCGCCACGCCCGATGCGGATGCGCCCGAAGCTGCCCCAGTCCACTTGTGCGCTCTCCCCGGGTAACGTCGGCAGCCGCAGAAACGCGGCCGCCGCCGGCGCGGGACGCAGGTGCCGGACGGCGCGCCGCAGCTGCACGGCGGAGCCGGGATAGCCGCGTACGCGCAGCATCTCGTGCAGTCGTGTCGCGCGCAGGCGCGGATACTGCGCGAGCGTGTCCCGCACGAACGCCAGATACGGGTCGAGCGTCGTGGCGCGACAGTGCCCGCCGCGCGTCAGCACACTGGCGCGATTGATGGCGGCGCGGACGGTCTCATGATGGACGCCGAGTTGGGTCGCGATGGTGCCGACCCGCCAATGCTCGGCGTAATACAAGCGCCGGATCTCGGCGCGCTGCTCGGGGGGGATCATGGCGCGAGTCTCGTGACACGGGACGGCCCGACCCGTGCGGTGGTAGGAGCCACGCGCTTTCGCGGCTACAGACCATACATCGCGACACCTCCACCAGGGAGGTGGTCGGCCGGGCCGTCGACGTGTCAGGCGCCAGTGTCGCGGGGCGCGGCGGCCGCGGGGAAGTCTGATCCATCACGCGGCGGCGTCGGCGATACGCGCGCTGGCGGTCGCGATGATCGAGACGTCCTTCGGGACTCTGCTGGTGCCGTCGGCGCGCGGCCCGGACCGAGCGCTGGCGCGCCTCCCGCCGACACCGCAGCGAACAGTAGACGTGGCCGCGGTCGCACGCGCGACAGATCGTGAAGGGCGCCGCACAGGCGCGGCACGAGCGGAGGCGCAGCGCCGAATCCACCGGGTCGCAGCGCTGCGCGCCACGGCCCGACCTGCGCCGCCGCCGACGTGCCAGAATGTCGAGGGATTGACCCGGCTCGTCGCAGCGCCGCGTCGGTCTCCGAGGGCCCGGAGGTGCTAGCTCTGGGCCCTCACCTTGCGCAGCTCGTCCCTTACCCTACCCCACACCGCACGCCCTGCCACGGGCGAGGCGGCGCGTCCAGGGCGAGCGCGCTGCGCGCGGCGCCTGCGGCGCCCCTGGACCCACCGCCTCGCCCGCGGCACCACCCTTTCGTCGACGGCTGCGCCATCGACTGTGCCACCGGCACCACCCCCGACACCGGTCCAGAATTACGCAGTCTTACGTGACCGCTGACATCTTGAGCTCCGCAGTCATGGCGCAACCGCACCTGCCGCAGCTGACCAGCCCTGCAAATGCGTGGCGGCGCTTCGTGTACTTCGGACGGTTCGCTGATTCGAAGACCTCTTGAACCGTCTCGAACAGAACCTTGGAGATCAGCGGCTGATGACTTCCCTCGTACCGCTTGCCCTTCCAGAGAAAATCGCCGGCATAAATCGGATTTCGCAGGATGCGATGAATCTCGGACTTAGCCAAGGGACGGTGTGCACGCGGATGGGTCAAGCCGTTTTCATTGGCGAGCCGTGTGACTTCCTTGAGCGACATGTCACCACGTGCATACCACTCGAACAGCTTCGCGACGAGCGGGCCGCGGACAGGATCGCTCTCGATTCGATGCGTCTCGGTGTTGTTTCGATATCCCACGTGCGCCACTGTGGGCCAGTGGCCCTGCTCGGCCTTCTCGCGCATTCCCTTCCGAACTTCTTCGGAGAGGTTGTCGATGTAGTTCTTCGCCATCAGGACGCGGATGCCGTGCATGAACTTTTCGGACGACCGAGAATCGTCCGACAGGATCACGCCTTCCTTGACCAAGTGGACCTCGAGATTGAGGTCGCCGATCGTCACCCAGTCCTTGATGTTGCGGTACAGGTGCGCGCGCCGCTCGGAAACTAGACCAGTCCGCCGCTCGGAAAGTGATCCACCGGAAGGACGTTCATTCTACGCGCTTTGCTCTTTCCGGGCTCTTCTCTGTCCGTGGCCGGGCGCTCTGATCGGCCGTTCTTCAGGCCGAGCAGAGCGCCTGGCTACGGACGCGCCGTATCAACCCGCCCCGCGCCGCTTCCGCATGCGATAGCTCTTGCCCTTCGTGGTGATCACGGTGGCGTGATGCGCGAGGCGGTCGAGGAGCGCCGTCGTCAGCTTTTCATCGCCGGCGAAGACCGTGCGGGCGCTGTCAATGACATTGAGACACCGAGGTCGAGTTAATTAGAGGAGCGCTGGCGTCAGCGATCACGATGGTGGTCGATCGCGGGGTGGCCTCGAGAATCCGACCATGCTGTGGCCTGTCCGG
>JADZBZ010000392.1 GCA_020851835.1 Acidobacteriota bacterium | reverse complement strand
CCGAACTCGCCGCCGATTCCGAGGTCCGCCGGCTCCAGGGCCTGATCGGCCGCGGCGCGGTCCACGATCGATTGCAGGTCGAGCGCCAGCATGCTCAGCGGTTCTGGCCGGGCGAAGTTGAGAAAGTTGGTCACGACCTCGCCCATCGCGGTGGTCTCCTGGCGAATCGCCTCGATGTAGGGACGGTACGGCTCGGGCAGCCGGGCCGGATCCAGCAGGCGGGCATAGCCGTGAATGGTCGCAAGCCCGTTGCGGAATTCGTGCGCCAGGCCCGCCGTGAGCTCGCCCACACCAGCCAGCGCCTCCTTCAGCCGCAGCTGCTCTTCGAGTGCAATCACCTCGGTGAGATCGGTGAACAGGCAGACGGCCGCCTGCAGGCGTCCATCGCTGCCCGACAGCGGGGAGACGCTCACGCCCAGGTGCGACGGGTGTCCGTCGAGCCGCAGTTGGCGGCGCACCACGGGCACGCTGGACCGAAGCGTGTCGGCAATCACCTCGGCCAGCGGTGCGGCAGCCGCCAGCAGATCCAGAATCGGACGGCCTTCGCCGCCAGCGTCGAGTCCCAGGATGCGACGCGCGGCCGGATTCACGATTTCGACCACCCCATCCGAATCGACGACGATGAGACCGGCGCCAACGCCCGTGATGATCTGGCCGGCCAGGCGTTCCGACGCCTCGGCGCGCGCGGCGGTTGCCCGCTCCTGCGCCCTGAGACGCGTGAGCGCTTCCTGCAGCGCGCCCGACATGATCGCCGCCTCGGTGCCAGCACTCGAGGCCGCCTTCGACCGCCGCGAGAGCCGCGTCAACGAGACCAGCAGCGTCAAGAGCACCACGGCCATCGCGAGCGTGATGGCGATGAGCGCGTAGCCGGCGATCGTCAGCGTGGACACGAAGGCTTCTCGAGCGGATCGCGCGGGCCCATCACGGCACGAAGAACCCGGCGTACCACGTCACCAGCGGCTCGCCAACGAGCATCGCGGCCAGCGCCCCGACCGAGAGAAACGTGCCGAACGGCAGCGCCAGGCGCATGCCGCCCCGCGACGCCGCGATCAGGCCCACACCCACGAGAGCGCCAGAGAACGAGGCCAGAATGAGCGTCACCAGGACGGCCTTCCACCCCAGGAAGGCGCCGATCATCGCCAGCATCTTCACGTCGCCCATGCCCAGGCCTTCTTCGCGCCGGACGGCGAAGTAGACGGCGGCGATGCCGTACAGGATCCCGGCGCCCAGCGCCGCTCCCATCAGGCTGGCCTTCCATCCCGGAGGGCCCAGAAGGCTGAACAGGAACCCGATAACGATACCGGGCAGCGTCAACACGTTCGGCAGGATCTGGTGGTGCCAGTCGATGCCGAAGAGCACGACCAGCAGCACCACGAGCACCAGGTGAGCGACGAGCCCCGGGCCCACAGGCGTCAGCCAGGCCACCAGCACGAAGATCGCGGCTGTCACGCCCTCAACCAGCGGGTACTGCGCCGAGATAGGGGCCCGGCACGCGTGGCACCGGCCCCGCAGCGCGATCCACGACAGCACCGGAACGTTGTCGATGGCGCGCAGGCGCGTGCCGCAGGACGGGCACGTCGATGGCGGCGTAAGCAGCGACTGCCCCCTCGGCAGGCGGTGGATCACCACGTTCAGGAAGCTGCCGATCGCCAGGCCGAGCACGCCGACCAGCACCAGGAGCGGCGGTTCGAGGCTCATGATGGACGTCTCGGCACGGGCACCGTTCCAGGCGAGCGCGGCTCCGACGGCAGCGGGGCGAGCGGCGAATCAGCCGCGAGCCCCACGCGGCCGGTCACCGGATTGATCGTAAACGGCACGCCGGCTGGATCGAGAGGAATGCCGGGCAGGCCTAGGCCACGGGCCAGCTCGGGCCAAGCCTGCGCCACGTGTCCCTCGCGCGCGGCGTAGCGCTCGGCCAGCGCATTCAACTGATCGAGCTGGTCCATGGCATCGAGCTGGCGCAGGCGATGCTCCGCGTTGCGGCGAATCCAGTCGATGTCGGTCGAATCCCGCAACTGCTGCCACAGCGTCCGCGACGACTGACGATCCCCGCCCACCGCCAGCGTCGTGGCGGCCAGCGGCGGCAGCCACGTCGGCGCTCCCGGCGCCTTGCCGGCCCGCTCGAACCACTCGGCCGCCCGCACGTAGTCCTGGAGCCACCAGTAGTACACGAACCCGATGTCGTGCATGTACTCCCAGCGGCCACCGTCCCGCTCGATGCCGCGCTCCAGGAGGGCAATCGACAGATCGGGCCGGCCCGGTCCGTTGGGGTACGCCTCGGTGAGAAAGATGGCGCCGAATCGGTACGCGACGGTGAATCGCGGATCGAGCGTGGTCACCAGGTCGAGCATCGGGTAGAGCAGGTCGTAGTTCCGGCTCGACACATCGTGCAATCGCTGGCCTCCGTAATAGACCACGGCGCGCATCCAGTACAAATCGGCCGCCACCGTGTCGTAGCCCAGCGCCAGCCGCTTCACCGTGACCCCTGACTGCAGCCACAACATTCCCCCGGCCGGCTCGAAGCTTCGCCGGTCGCGATCTCGTGCCGCCTGCAGGCCGATGGACGCCGCGAAGAGCACGACCATGGCGATCCAGAGGTGGCCGTTACCGGGCTTCAGGATGCCCTCCGTCGAGCCGTGGCCTCGGGCCACGTCACTTGAAGTCCCTCCGGCGGAAGACGGCGACCGCGCCGGCCAGAAGGATGGCGATGTACACGGCCGCGTACGCCAGGGTCAGGACCACCTGCGATGCCGGCACGGCCACACCGTGCACGACCTCGGCGCGGATGTTGAAAGGCGCGAGATTCGGCAGCACGTAGTAGAGCGTCCGGGCGAACAGGACGAGTGGCGTCACGTCGAGCACGGCCTCGAAGTTCCGCAGGTCGGCGTTGAAGTGCCCGGCCACCCACAAGCCGAAGGTGAAGAGGGCCGACAGCAGGGGGCTCGAAAACGTCGAGAAGAACAGCGCCACGGCCGTGACCAGCAGCAACTCGGCGACGGTCATCGCGACCGCGAGGGCCAGCCGCGGATCCAGCGCGGGAGCAGGCCACGCCGCCTTGATACCAGCCGGCGTCACCACGTCCATGTAGAGGAGCACCAGATAGAACGCCACGGTCATCACGGACAAGTTCACGACGAGCGTCATCGCGAGGCCGGCGTACTTGCCAAGGACGAACTGGCCCCGGCCCAGCGGCTTGGCCAGCAGGGCGAAGACGCTGCGCCGCTCCACCTCCTTCGACACCAGGCCGATGCCGATGAAAATCGCAATCAGCAGGCCGAACCACGAGATGGCCGCCAGGCCCAGATCCTTGATGATCTTCAT
>JADZBZ010000391.1 GCA_020851835.1 Acidobacteriota bacterium | reverse complement strand
TGACGTCCTCGAACGACACGCCGATGACGATGGTGAAGCGATAACGGCGCGCCAACTGCGCGTCCGTATAGCCGACGGGCGAGGCCGAGATGCCCGTGATGGTGCCGCGCACGACGCCATCGGCGCCCGTGTCGGTGGGCGTCACCGTGTACTGGCCGCGGCTCTGGAACTCGATACGAACCTTCTCGGTGAACACCTGCTCCACCGTCTGATAGGGAGTCGTGTTGCCAAAGGCCGGGACGCCGATGGTCTGGATGTAGGCGGGTAGAAACGACCCACGGCCCGCGAGCGTGTACCCGCAGCCCGCGACGCCCAGCGCCGGCAGCAGTGCCAGCAGTTCACGCCTGTTCACCGGCGCCACCCTTTCCTGAATCCGTCCGTCAGCCCGCCACAATCGACACGAGCCGTCCCTTCGCCACGACGACCTTCTTCACGGTCTTGCCGTCCACGTGCCCGCGTACGCCCGGCTCGGCGAGCGCCAGCGTCTCGAGCTCGGCGTCGGAGGCGTCCGGCGGCGCCGTGATGCGGCCGCGCAGCTTACCGTTGACCTGGACCGGGATGACCACTTCCTCGGCCCGGGCCACCTCCGGATCGTACACGGGCCAGGTGGCCGCCGCCAGCCCGCCCTGGGGGCCGTATCGCTCCCCGAGTTCGTCGGCCGTGTGCGGCGCACACGGCGACAGCATGAGGACAAGAGATTCCACCGCTTCGCGTGCCACCAGCGACGCCTGCGGCGTGCGCGTGCCCTTGTCGGTGAACAGGTAGAGGTCGTTGACCAGTTCCATCATCGCCGACACGGCCGTATTCAACTGCTTGCGGACGTCGATGTCCTGCGTCACGCGGCGGATGGTGTCGTGCGTCTTGCGGCGGATGGCCCGTTCGTCCGGCGAGAGGGCGGCCTGGTCGACCGGGCGCGTCGCGTCTGAGGCCTCCGTGCCGCCTCCGGCCGCGCCGGTGCGCCACTGCTCCGCGAGCCGCCATACCCGAGCCAGCCAGCGGAAGCTGCCGTCGAGTCCGCTGTCGGTCCACTCCACCTCCTTCTCGGGCGGCGCGACGAACATGACGTACAGCCGCAGCGCGTCGGCGCCCACCTTCTGGACCATCGTGTCCGGGTCCACGACATTGCCCTTGGACTTGGACATCACCGCGCCGTCCTTGAGCACCATGCCCTGCGTGAGCAGGTGGGTGAAGGGTTCGCTGTGGTCGACCATGCCCAGGTCGCGGAACACGCGCGCGAAGAACCGCGAATAGATGAGGTGCAGGATGGCGTGCTCCACCCCGCCGCTGTAGAAATCGACCGGACACCAGTACGCGGCCTTCTTCGGGTCGAACGGCAACCGATCGTTGTGCGCGTCGGCGAAACGATAGAAGTACCACGAGGAGTCCACGAAGGTGTCCATCGTGTCGGTCTCGCGCCGGGCGGCGCCGCCGCACCGGGGACAGGCCACGTTGACGAACTCGGGGATGCTGGCAAGCGGAGAATCGCCCCGCCCGGTGAACTGGGCCACCTTGGGCAGCACCACCGGGAGTTGGTCGTCGGGAACGGGCACGACGCCGCACTGGGGGCAGTGAATCATCGGAATGGGCGTGCCCCAGTAACGCTGGCGCGAAATGCCCCAGTCCTTGAGGCGGAACTGCACGGTCGCCTCGCCAATGCCGCGTCCCTCGGCTTGGTTGCTCAGCCGGCGCCGCGCCTCCGCCGACGATAGCCCGGTGTAGGCACCGGAGTCGACCAGGAACCCGTCATCGGCGTGGGCCTCCGTCATGCGGTCTACGTCGGGCGCCTCGCCGTCCGCCGGCCGGATCACGACCCGGATGGGCAGGTTGTACTTGCGCGCGAACTCGAAGTCGCGTTGGTCGCCGAAGGGCACGGCCATGACGGCGCCCGTACCGTACTCGCCCAGGACGAAGTTCGCCACCCAGATGGGCACGCGCTCGCCGGTGAAAGGATTCACGGCGAATTGTCCCGTGAAGAACCCTTCCTTCTCCACCGCCCCGCTCACCCGCCCGGCGCGATCCTGGCCCCGGAACCGCGACACCTGCTCCCGGAAGGCCTGCGGGTCGTCTGCAAGGTCCGCGAAGGTCTGCACGAGCCCGTGCTCGGGCCCCAGCAGAACGAAGGTCGCCCCGAAAATGGTGTCGATGCGCGTCGTGAAGACGTCGATGCCGCCGGGCAAGTCCGCCAGCGCGAAAGTGACGCGCGCGCCCTCGGATCGCCCGATCCAGTTGCGCTGCATCGTCAGCACCTTGTCCGGCCATTCGGTCAGCCGGTCGGCGCCCGACAGCAGGTCGTCGGCGTAGGCCGTGATGCGGAAGAACCACTGCTCGAGGTCCTGCTGCTCCACCGGGGTGCCGCAGCGCCAGCACGCACCGTCGACCACCTGCTCGTTGGCCAGCACCGTGTGATCCACCGGGCACCAGTTGACGGTCGACCGCCGCCGGTAGGCGAGCCCCCGCTCGAACATGCGGGTGAACAGCCACTGGTTCCAGCGGTAGTAGTCCGGCAGGCACGTCGCCAGTTCCCGGCCCCACGCGTAGCTGATCCCGAGCCGCTGGAGTTGGCCCTTCATATGGGCGATGTTGTCGAGTGTGGAGGTTTCGGGATGGATGCCGCTCTTGATGGCGGCGTTCTCGGCCGGCAGGCCGAACGCGTCCCAGCCGAAGGGGTGCAGCACGTTGAAGCCCTGGAGTCGCTTCAGCCGGGCCACCACGTCGCCGATGATGTAGTTGCGCACGTGCCCCACGTGCGCATGCCCCGACGGGTACGCGAACATCTCGAGGCAGTAGAACTTCGGACGGGCGGGATCTTCGGTGACCTCGAACGCCTGGCTCTCGGCCCAGCGGGCCTGCCACTTGCGGTCGAGATCCTGCGGATGGTAGTCGGACACGTCTCGTCTCTCGGGGATGGTGATCCTCTAAGGATATCGACAATCGGACAAAACATGAAGGACACGGGCGCCCCGCGCCCGGCGGTCACCGGGCCGCGTCGATGACCGCGTCAAGGCACTCCCCGAGCGTCGTCAGGTCGTAGCCGCCTTCGGTCACCATGACCGCGCGCCCGTCGCACAGCCGCCCGGCGGCCTCGATGAGCATCGCCGTCAGACGCCGGAAGCCGCCGGTCGTCATGCGGCAGCCCCCGAGCGGATCGCGTTCGTGCGCATCGAACCCCGCCGAGATCAGCAGCAGGTCCGGCCGGAAGGCGTCGAGCGCCGGCAGGGCTTCACCCTGGTAGCGCGACATGACGTCCTCGTCGCCCGCTCCCGCCTCCAGGGGCAGGTTCAGCGTGAAACCGACACCGGGGCCACACCCGGTTTCGTTGGCTGCGCCGGTCCCGGGGTAGAACGGAAACTGATGCGACGAGATGTACAGCACGGTTGGATCGTCGTAGAAAATCCCCTGCGTGCCGTTGCCGTGATGCACGTCGTAGTCGACGATGGCGACGCGGCCGGCGCCGCGGGAACGGGCGTAGGCGGCCCCGACGGCGATGTTGTTGTACAGGCAGAACCCCATGGCGCGATCCGCCTCGGCGTGATGGCCCGGCGGGCGCACCACGGCCAGCGCGTGGGCCTCCGACGGCCCGTCCATCGCCAGGTCCACCCCGTCGAGGACGGCGCCCGCGGCCAGCCGGGCGACGTCGTCCGAGTCGGGCGAGGTGAACGTGTCGGGATCCAGCATCACGGCACGCCCGCGCGTCCCGCTGATCGCATCCACGTACTGCCGGCTGTGCACGCGGACCAGGTCATCGTCTGAAGCCCGCCGAGGCTCGGCCACCACCCCGCCGCCCGCCCGGAACCGGTTGACCGCAGCGGCCATGGCCTCCGCACGCCCGGGGCGCTCGGGGTGGCCCGGCGGTGTCAGGTGATCGGCGAAGCGGTTCGAGTGGATCAGGGTCAACATGTGACGATCTCTCGATCTGGTGAACGGGGTGAACTATCCGGTGGGCCGCGTCGGGGATGCCAGCAGCTCGCGGCATCGGGCTTCGCAGGCCATCAGTTCCCGCTCGAGCCGTCGCCTCGACGCCTCGAGCGCTGGTTCGTCGGCATCACGGGCGACGACAAACGGCTCGCCGATCACGAGAGCGACCTTCGTGAACGGCTTGGGAATCTGCGTGCGGTCCCAGCTTCCGAGTGACCAGTGGGCAGCAGCCTCGGCGTGAAAGGGAATAACCGGATTGCCGGTGGCCTTCGACAGCCACACGGCGCCTGGTTGCGCGACCCTGGCAGGCCCTCGCGGGCCATCCACGGTGAAGGCGGTCGGGTGCGCCCGCGCGTCGCGCACGAGCTGCCGCAGGGCTTTTCGGGCGCCCCGGGAGCTGGAGCCGCGTGCCGTGCCGAAGCCGAAGCGCCGGATGATCCGCGTGATCCACTCCCCATCGAAATTCTCACTCGTAATGACGACGATGCCCCGATCCCGGAAATGAGCGGTGCCGTGCAGAATTCGGCCGTGCCAGAAGGCGTGAATGCCGTGCGCGCCGTCGCGCTCCGCGGCCTGCCGCCGCTCCTCGCCCTCGACGCGCCATCGCCACGTCGACGCCAGCGCCCGGAGCGCGGGCGGTGCCAGGGCGGCAATCGCGGCAATCTCCACGCGCCTGGGCCACGACCTCTGCCACGACGCCGGGGGCACCTGAACCCGTTCCTCGGTCACGTGTTCCGCATTATCACATCACGCCGCCGGCCCTGGCGCCTGCCGGCCCGGTCGTACGTGCGGGGGTGGCCGCGCACGGATCGTATAATCCCATCGGCCATGAAGGGGATCATCCTCGCGGGCGGCGCGGGCACACGCCTGCATCCATTGACGCTGGCGGTCAGCAAGCAGCTGATGCCGGTCTACGACAAACCGATGATCTACTACCCGCTGACGACGCTCATGCTCGCCGGCCTGCGGGAGATCCTGATCATCACCACACCACAGGATCAGGCCAGCTTCGTGCGCGTCCTCGGCGACGGCGGCCAGTTCGGCCTGCGACTCACCTACGCGGCCCAGCCGCATCCGGGCGGCCTGGCGCAAGCGTTCATCATCGGACACGAGTTCGTGGGTACGGATCGGGTGGCGCTCGCGCTGGGCGACAACCTCTTCTACGGGCACGGCTTGCCCGAATACGTCCGTGCGGCCGCCGACCGCGAAGAGGGCGCCACCGTGTTCTCCTACCGTGTCAAGGATCCCGAGCGTTACGGCGTGGTCGAATTCGACGAGAACGGACGGGCCATCTCGCTCGAGGAGAAGCCGGCCAACCCGCGATCGTCGTACGCGGTCACGGGGCTCTATTTCTACGACAACGACGTGCTGGATATCGCCGCGTCGCTCAAGCCTTCGCCCCGGGGCGAACTGGAAATCACCGACGTCAACCTGACGTACCTGCAACGGGGCCGACTGCACGTCCAGACCCTCGGGCGCGGCATCGCCTGGCTCGACACCGGCGCCCACGACGCCCTGCTCCAGGCCTCGACCTTCATCCAGGCCATCGAGGAACGTCAGGGACAAAAGGTGGCCTGCCCCGAAGAGGTGGCGTTTCGTATGGGCTATATCGACGCCGGCGACCTGAGGCGCATGGGGCGCAATATGGCGTCGAACCAGTACGGCCAGTACCTGCTGCAACTCGCCGACGAAGGACCATCGCCCGTCTGAGCCGGCCGCCGCGACCCCGGCGCGCCGCACACCCTGCTACATTCCGTCGTACTGGGGGCCTTCACCGCCCTCTGGCGCCACCCAGGTGATGACGCCGTACGGGTCCATGATGTCGCAGGTCTTACAGTGCACGCAGTTCGAGGCATTGATCTGCAGCTTCAACCCGCCCGCGCCGTTGTCGACCATCTCGTAGACGTTCGCTGGACAGAACCGCACGCAGGGATGGCCGAACTCGTCGCCGCAGATGCTGTGGCAGACCTCGGTGTGCACCAGCAGGTGCGAGGGCTGGTCCTCTTCGTGATGCGTTCCCGAGTAGTGCACGCCGGTCAGTTTGTCGAAGGTCACTTTCCGGTCGGGCACGACGGCGTTCGAGCCGGTGAGACGGTCGCGCTTCTCGAGGCCGTAATACTGGTCGAGGGTCTGCAGACACGTGTGGCCCGGGTGCCCATGGAGATCCCCTCCGCCCAGCCTCCCGCCCGTGAGCATCGTCAGCCCGGCGAAGGCGCCTCCGGCGTAGAGACCCGCCCCGAAGGCCTGATGGACGTTCCGAACCGGGTAGAGCTCGGTCTTGATGGCACTGGCGTCGACCAGCGCCTTGTACCGCTCCAGCGAGGCCGCAGTGGTGTCGCCGGCACCAACGGCGTCGAAGGCCGCCTCGGCCGCCAGCATCCCGCTCCGCATGGCGAGGTGTATACCCTTGAGCCGCATCGAGTTCACGAAGTTGGCCGCGTCGCCGACGATGAGCCCGCCGTCCATGTACAGGCGAGGCTGGGTGTTCCAGCCGCCCTCGGGCAGGGCCTTCGCCCCGCAGCGCACCAGTTGACCGCCGTCGAGGATCTTCCTGACGAACGGGTGCAGCTTGAAGCGCTGGAACGCCGCATACGGGTCGAAGAGCGGATCCTGGTAGTCGAGCCCCACGACAAAGCCGATGGAGAGCCGACCGTCCGGCATCGCGTAGAGCCAACTCCCGCCGAACTCTTCCTGCCGTAGCGGATACCCGAGCGTGTGAATCACGGTTCCGGGCGCCAGGTGGTCCCTGGGAATGTCCCACAGCTCTTTGAGGCCAATCGCGAACTGGGCGGGATGGAAGCGATTGCCCAATTGCAGCGTCCGCATGAGCTGCTTGGTGAGGTGGCCCCGAACCCCATCGGCGAAGATGGTCACCTTGGCCCGGATGTCGGCGCCCGGCTCGAAGGTGTCGCGCGGCTGTCCCTGCTTGCCCACGCCACGGTCGCCCGTGCGCACGCCGGCCACCCGCGCGCCGTCGAAGAGCACCGACTGCCCGGCAAAACCCCAGAAGAGGTCGACGCCTTCGGCCTCGACGAGCCCGGCCAGCCACTTCGAGAAATGGCTCAGCGAGATGATGTAATTGCCGTGATTCTTGAACGGCGGCGGCGTCACGGGAAGGCGCCACTGTCCGTCCGAGGTGAGGAAGTAGATGTTGTCCTGCTCCACCTCGCACGCCAGTGGCGCACCCTTCGAGCGGAACTCCGGGATCAAATCGGCCAGGGTGGACGGGTCGAGCAGCGCACCCGACAACTGGTGCGCGCCGGCCTCACGGGCCTTCTCGAGCACGGCCACCGACAGCGGCTCGCCCCCTTTCGCCTTCTGAAGCTGCGTCAGGCGAAGCGCCGCGGACAGGCCGGCCGGGCCGCCGCCGACAATCAGGACGTCGACGTCTAGGGTTTCTCTCGACATAGGCTCTAGGCTTTGGGCTCTAGGCTCTGGAGCCGACAGCCCAGAGCTTCTGGCCTACTTCTTGAGCTCCGCAATGAGCGCCGGCGCCACCTCGAACAGGTCGCCGGCGATGCCGTAGTCGGCCAGCTCGAAGATCGGCGCCTCGGCATCCTTGTTGATCGCCACGATGGTACGGGCCCCCTTCATCCCCACCACGTGCTGGATGGCGCCCGAGATCCCGAGCGCCAGGTAGAGCTTCGGGGCGACGGTCTGTCCCGAACTGCCCACCTGCCGCTCCATCGGCAGCCATCCCGCGTCGCAGATGGGTCGCGAGGCCGCCAGTTCGGCGTGGAGCGCCGCGGCCAGCTGCCGGGCCAGATCCAGATGCTCGGGGCCCTTGATGCCGCGGCCGACCGAGACGATCCGCTCGGCCTGAGAAAGGTCCACCGCCTGCTTGGCCTCCCGGAAGGGCGCCTCCGGCTGCTGGCGAATCGTCGCGTCCGAGAAGTCCACGGCGAGCGCCCGGACGGGCGCCGGCGCGTCGCCCTTCTGCAGCGCATCCACACGGAACGACCCGATCTGATAGGAGACGAAGTGCGGCTCGGGTCCCTGCGGCACGACGTCGGCGTACAGCTTCGCCTGGAACATGGGGCGCACGAACGCCACGCCGCTCCCGTGCGGCTTCTGGGCGACCACGTCGGTGAGGATCGCGCGATCGAGCCGGGCGGCGAGCACCGGCACGAAATCGCGCGCCTGGTAGGTGTGCGACAGGTAGACGAGGGTCGGCTGCTCGGCCGCAATCACCGACACCAGCGCGTGCACGAAGGCGTCAGGGGTGTAGGCCGCCAGGGCCGCGTGGTCCACGGTCAGCACCTCGGTCACCGCCGCGGCGGCCAGTTCTCCGGCGACGGTGTCAAGGCCCTGTCCGAGGATGACGACCTTGACCGGATCGCCGCTCTGCTGCGCGGCCACGATCGGCTCCCAGCTGGCGCGGTTCAGTTGTCCGTCACGCTGCTCGGCAATCACCAGACTCATGGGTCTCTCACTTCAGGAATCGGACATCGGGCGGCCCGCCGCGAAGGGGCCGCGCTGCGAGGCGCCCCC
>JADZBZ010000390.1 GCA_020851835.1 Acidobacteriota bacterium | reverse complement strand
GTGCTCGTGCTGGAGCGGCGGCACGTGCTGGGCGGCGCGGCCGTCACCGAAGAGATTCATCCCGGCTTCAAGTTCTCGGTGGCCTCGTACGTGGTGTCGCTGTTGAGACCCGAAATCATCCGGGACCTCGACCTGCCCCGGCACGGCATGGAACTGCTGCCACTGGACGGCACGTTCACGCCGATGCCCGACGGCAACCACCTGTGGCGCGTGAACGATCACGAGAAGACGCGCCGCGCGATTGCACGCCACTCCAGGCTCGACGCCGAGGCCTACGAGGAATACGGCCGGGCCATGGTCGAGATGGGGCGCTTCGCCAAGCCCATCCTGTCGATGACGCCGCCCGACCCCACCTCGCTCGACCCTCGGGGGCTGCTGAAGCTGCTCTCCATCGGCAAGCGCTTCCGCGGCATGCGCGCCCAGGATCGCCTCAACCAGGTGCAACTGCTGACGATGAGCGCGGTGGACTTCCTGGATCAGTGGTTCGAAACCGACGTCCTCAAGGCGACGATGAGCGCGTCAGGCATCATCGGCACGTTCCTGGGCGTGCGATCGCCCGGCACGGCGTACGTGTTGCTGCACCACTACATGGGCGACATCGACGGCTCGTTCCGCTCGTGGGGCTTGTCGCGCGGGGGCACCGGCGCGGTATCGAACGCCATTGCCGCCGCGGCGCGCGGCTTCGGTGCGGAAATTCGTACCCAGGCGCCCGTCGCGCGCATCGCAACCAAGAACGGTCGAGCCACCGGCGTGGCCCTCGAGAACGGCGACGAACTCGACGCCGACATTGTCGTGTCGAGCGTGGACCCGCGGCACACGTTCCTGCACTGGATGGACGAGAAGGAACTGCCCGGGGACTTCGTGGAGGGCGTGCGGCGCTACAAGTTCCGCGGTTCGTCCGGCAAGGTGAACCTGGCGCTCGACGGGCTGCCGAGCTTCACGAGCCTGCCGGGCGCAGGGCCGCACCTGCGTGGCGCCATCTCGATTTCGCCCAGCGTGGAGTACATGGAGCGCGCCTACGACGAGGCGAAGTACGGGCGCTTCTCACGCCGTCCGTACATCGACATCGTCATTCCGTCGCTCACCGATCCGTCGGTGGCGCCGCCGGGCAAACATGTGATGTCGTGCTTCGTGCAGTATGCGCCCTACGACCTGCGCCCGGAGCGCCGGGACGGCGACCGTCCGGAGCACCGGGACTTCAGTCCGGAGCGCCGGGACTTCAGTCCCGGCGTCCTCCGGACCCAAGCTGACGCCGGGACTGACGTCCCGGCGCTCCGGACTGAAGCGCTCCGGACTGAAGTCCCGGCGCTCCGGAGCGTCACCCACGAATGGGACCGCCAGCGCGAGGCGTTCGGCGACACCGTCATCGACACCATCGCCGAGCACGCGCCCAACATCCGCGATCTCATCCTGCACCGACAGGTGCTGACGCCGCTGGACATGGAGCGCGACTTCGGGCTCTCGGAGGGCAACATCTTCCAGGGCGAGCTGACGCTCGAACAGCTGTTCTTCCTGAGGCCGGTGCCCGGCTGGGCGCAGTACACGACCCCGATCCGCGGCCTGTACATGTGCGGGTCGGCCACCCATCCCGGCGGCGGCATCATGGGCGCACCGGGAAAGAACGCGGCGGAGAAGATTCTCCGGCGGTGACTCCCAGTCTCTCGATGCATCAACAGCCGTACGACGCGATTGTGATCGGTGGAGGCATCAATGGCCTCACGTGTGCGGCCATGCTCGGCAAGGCGGGGCTGCGGACGCTGCTGCTCGAGGCGCGTGACACGGTCGGCGGATGCGCGGCCGAGCACGAGCTGGCGCCGGGCTTCCGCGTGCCGACGCTGGCCCACCGCACCGGGCCGCTCCGCGCGGACGTCGTCGAGCAACTGCGGCTGACGGACTACGGCCTGTCGTTCGTGACCCAGCCGTTTCGCTGCACGGCACTGTCGCCGGATGGCCGCGCGATGGCGCTGCACGGCGATCCGGTAAAGGCCGCCGCGGCGATTGGCCGGTTCTCGGTGCGCGATGCCGCGGCCTGGCCCGCGTATACCTCGTCCATGGCGCGCGTGGCCGGGGTGGTGAGCACGCTGTTCGCGCGCACGCCGCCCGACGTGGATGCCCCGGGCACTCACGACCTCTGGACGCTGATGCGCACGCTCGGCGGCTTCCGGGGACTGCCAAGAGAGGATGCCTGGCGGCTGCTCCGGTGGGGGCCGATGGCCGTGGCCGACCTGGTGAGCGAACTCTTCGAAACCGAGCTGCTGCGGGCCGCCGTCGCGGCGGACGGCCTGCTGGGCGGGATGTTCGGCCCCTGGTCGGCCGGCAGCGGGTTGCAACTGCTGCTGCACGAAGCCAACGCGGCCGTGGGCGTGCCGCGCGATGCCGAGGTGGACGGCGGCCCGGTGAAAGTGGCCCGGGCCCTGGAGCGCTCGGCGGTGCGCCACGGTGTGGACATCCGGACCGGGACGGCCGTGGCCCGAGTGCTGACGCGGAGCGATCGCGCGGTCGGCGTCGCCCTGCAGGCGGGGGAAACATTCGAGGCACGCGCGATTGTGTCGGGCCTGGATCCGAAGCGCACGTTCCTCACGCTCTGCGAGGCGGAGGACGTGCCGCCGGAGTTCCTGTGGCGCATCCGACACCTGCGTGCGCGCGGCACGCTGGCCAAGGTGAACATGGCGCTCTCGGCCCTGCCGGCGTTTGGCGAGGCGACCAAGGCCATGCTGGCCGGGCGCGTCCGGATTGCGCCGGACCTCGAGTACCTGGAGCGCGCGTTCGACCATGCGAAGTACGGCGAGTGCTCGCCCGCACCGTGGATCGAGTTCACGGTCCCCTCCCTGCTGAACCCCGCGCTCGCGCCCGGCGGCGCGCACGTGCTCTCGGCGTACGTGCAGTGGGTCCCGAACGGTCACGGCGTGCCGGGGACGGCCGGCAGCGAGCAGGCGGCAGACGAAGCGCTGGTGCTCGACACGCTCGAGCGTTACGCGCCCGGACTGCGGCGCCTGGTGGTGCAGGCGGAAATCGTCACGCCCGCCGACATGGAGCGCGACTGGGGCCTCAGCGGCGGCCACATCTTTCACGGCGAGCTGTCGCTCGACCAGGCGTTCACGATGCGGCCGCTGCTGGGCTGGGG
>JADZBZ010000389.1 GCA_020851835.1 Acidobacteriota bacterium | reverse complement strand
GGTGACGCACGGGCCGACGAAGTGCAGCGTTCGGAACCCACGCAGGAAGTCGCGGCCCGCGCGCAGCAACAGCAGCAACTCGCGCAGGCGGGAGTGCGGGCCTTCGAGAAAGACCACATTGTTGTGGCCGGGCGGTGTGACAGGTGGGTGCCCCTTCGGAGGGTCGGGCTGTCGGTCGGTGCTCACAGCGGTTCTTGGGCACGACTCACGGCGTTCCCTCCCTCGGGAATATCGCAAACCGTGCCCATAGTGTAGAGTAAATCCCTATGTTGCGGTGTGCGCCTCTGCTGATTCCGGCTTGTGTGCTTCTGGTGCTCGCGTCTCCTCCGGCCATGGTCTTCGCCCAGCCAGCGTCGATCGCCGGTACGGTGGTGGACGTGTCGGGCCTTGCCGTTGCGGGCGCCACCATCGCGGCGCAGACGGCAGACGGACAGACGCGGGCGCTCGTCGCCGGGCCCGACGGCAGTTTCACCGTCGACGCCGCGGTGACGAGCCTGCGGGTGACGTCTCCGGGATTTGCGCCCACGGTGGTGGAAGCCATCGTCAGCCCCCTGCGCGTGGTGCTGCGTCCCGCCAGCTTCGCCGATTCGGTCGTCGTGACCGCGACGCGTGGTGTCGATCGCCTGCCCAGCGCCGCACCCTCGACGGTGGTGACCGCGGCCGAGCTCAATAACTCGGCGGCCGGCTCGATTGACGATGTGCTGCGCTCGACGCCGGGCTTCAGCCTGTTCCGGCGCAGCTCGTCCCGGGTGGCGAATCCCACCACGCAGGGCGTGACGCTGCGAGGGGTATCGGGCTCGGGCGCCAGCCGGACGCTCGTGCTGTCCGATGGCGTGCCGCTCAACGATCCGTTCGGCAGCTGGGTGTACTGGAACCGCATCCCGCAGGCGGCCGTGGACCGCGTCGAGGTCGTGCGCGGTGCCACCGGGGATCTCTATGGCGCCGATGCCCTCGGCGGCGTGGTGCAGCTGCTGACCTACGCGCCGAATCGCACCCGGGCGCGGGCCACGCTCGAGGGAGGCTCCTTCGACACCTTCCGTGGATCGCTCTTCGGCGGGTTCGCTCACGAGGGCTGGGCGGCCTCCGGCGCCTACGAGGGCACGTCCACCGACGGCGCGTACACGGTGGCACCCGAAGCACGCGGCCCGATCGATACGCGTGCCAACAGCGACTACCAGACCGGGTTCGTGACGGCCGGTCGCCAGGCCGATGCCTGGAACGCCTGGATCAAGGGCGCGCTCTACTCGGAAGACCGCGGCAATGGCACTCCGCAGCAGGTCAACGCCACCAACTGGCGCCAGGTCTCGGGAAACGCCAGCGGCAGCGTCGGCGGCGGGGCGTGGCAGGCGCAGGCCGCCGGGGCCACACAGGACTACTACCAGACGTTCACGGCCGTCGCGGCCAGTCGGGCGAGTGAGCGCCTGACCACCGAGCAGACCACCGACACGACCTTCCTAACGGCCGGCAGTCAGTGGACCCAGGCCCTGGGCCGCGTCACGCTGCTCGCCGGCGGCGACTACCACCGGACCGACTCCGATCTGGCGACGGTGAGCTACTCGTTCACCGGTGTGCGCAGCGGACCGGCTTTCACCGGAGGCATCGAGCGTGCCGTTGGCCTCTACTCACGGGCGAGCATCGCCGCGGCCGACAATGTCACGGTGGATCTCGGGGGGCGGCTCGACTGGTGGCGCTCCGAGCCCACCGATGCGAACCTGCCCGACAAGTCCGTCACCTTCTTCAGCCCCAGAGCTGCCGTGGCGTGGCGGCAAGGCGCCTACTCGCTCCAGGGCGCTGTCTACTACGCCAACCGGCCGCCAACGCTCAACGAACTGCACCGCGGTTTCCGCGTGGGCAATGCGGTCACCAATCCCAACCCGCTGCTGAATCCCGAAACGCTCAGCGGAGTGGAGGGCGGCGTCCTCGGGTCGTGGTCGCGCCTCACGGCACGGATGACCACGTTCTACAACCGACTCGAGGGGGCCATTGCCAACGTCACGCTCTCTATTACCCCGTCGCTTATCACGCGCGAGCGCCGCAACTCGGACGAGATTCGGGCAGCCGGCGTCGAATGGGAAGTCGACGCCCGCGTGTCTCCGACCTTCAGCCTGAACGGGCAGCTCGTCTTGACCTCCAGTCACTTCCGTGGGTCGGTGGCCACGCCGGAAATCGCCGACAATCGGGTTCCACAGGTCCCGGTTGTCCAAGGCGGCCTGGGCATCACCTGGACCGACCCGCGCTACCTGACCGCGGCCGCGCAGGTCCGATTCAGCGGCCAGCAGTTCGACGATGACGTCAACGAGTTCAAGCTTGGCGCCTACGGTGTCGTGGACGTGCAGGTGAGCCGGTCCGTCACGAGGGGCGTGGTCGGCTTCCTGGCGGTGGAGAACCTCTTCGACCAGGTGTACGACGTCGGCCGCACGCCGATCCGGCTCGTGGGCTGGCCCCGCGCGGTGCGCGCCGGCGTTCGCGTGGCACTGCGCTGACCGGCGACCTCTGAGCGCGTTGTCCGGGCTATGGCCCCCCGACCGGGATTGGCACCTGGCGCGTCAGGTCTAGGCCTTGGGCGACGTCGGCCGCAGGAGCGTGCTGTAGCTCTCGCGCAGTTTCTCCACCTTGGGCAGGGCCGTGAAGAGCACGTAGGGCTGCGCCGGGTTCCGCGCCGCGTAGTTCTGGTGGTAGCCCTCAGCCTCGTAGAAGGCCTCGAGCGGTTCGAGCGTGGTGGCGATGGGCGCCGCGAATACCTGCGCGGCGTCGAGCTGGCGGATGTAAGCGTCGGCCACGGCCTTCTCTGCCGGGGTGCGGTAGAAGACGGCCGATCGGTACTGACGGCCCCGGTCGTGGCCCTGCCGGTTCAGTTGCGTCGGGTCGTGCGCCACTTCGAAAAACACCTGCAGCAGCCGGCCGAGCGAGATCGTCGCCGGATCGTAGCGCACCTCCACGGCTTCGGCGTGGTCGGTCGTGCCGCTGCAGACGACCTGGTAGCTGGCCGTGTCGGGGGTGCCGCCGGCGTATCCTGAACGGACGCCGAGTACGCCAGAGAGTGGCAGGAAGACGGCCTCGACACACCAGAAGCAGCCGCCCGCCAACACGATCGTGGCAGGGGCCACATCGGCGTCGGGCCCAGGGTCGAACACGGGAGCTGGCAATGTGGTCAACGCAGTTTCTGTCATAGCAGATGTGCCACGATTTGTCACATCGTTGGCTCATTCCTCCACAATTCATGCACGAAATCACATATTCTTGTATCACACTGCAGTGGCGCGATCCTTGTAAGCTCACCCGCAGCATGGCGAACGAAGAGACATCGGAGGGCCCGGTCGTGGTGGGGCGAACTGACGCGGGCTTCACGCTGATCGAACTCCTCATCGTGGTGGCGATCATTGGGATCATCGCCGCCGTGGCCGTGCCCGGGTTGCTCAGTGCCCGGCGTGCGGGCAACCAGGCGTCCGCCATCGCGTCGCTGCGCGCCATCAGCAGCAGCCAGCGTGCCTACTCCACGACCTGCGCCAACGGCGCCTTCGCGGCCACCCTGACGCAGTTGGCCACCGCGCCCGCGTCGGGTGGCGTGCCGTTCATCAGCCCCGACCTGGGCGTCGCGGACTCGGTCGTGAAGAGCGGCTACACCGTCACCATGGCGGCGGGAACCGACGGCGTACCGTGGGCGCTCGACGCCTGCAACGGTGTGACGGGTGCCCAGCTGTCCAGCACCTTCTACGCCAGTGCCGATCCGGTTGCTCCAGGCTCCACGGGCACGCTCTACTTCTGGCTCGGCGTCGCGGGGACCATCTTCCGCGACACGGCGGACATCGTGGAAACCGCCGGCCTGTCCGCGACGCCGGGCGGCGCGCCCATCCAGTAAGGGCGACCGGGCTCATTGGACCGCCACGGGCGCAGGGCGCCGAGCCCCCCCGGTGAAGCCGGGCCAGGGCGCCGGCGCGAGGCAGTGGACGGCAGCTCGGGTTCTCCTGTAGCGTGATCTATCGAATGAGCCGTGCCCGTGGCTTCACGCTGGTGGAATTACTCATCGTCCTGGCGATTGCCGGGTTGCTGGCCACGATTGCCGTGCCCGGGCTGTTGAGGGCCCGGCGGCACGCCAACGAAACCTCCGCCATCGCCTCCCTCCGCGTGATCGCCGATGCGCAGCAGACCTACGCCACGACATGCGCCGGCGGGGATTTCGCTTCGCGGCTCACGCAACTCGGGGCGGCGCCCGAGGAGGGCGGCGTCGCCTTCATCAGCCCCGACCTGGGCATGGCCGATGTCGTGGAGAAGAGCGGCTACCGCATCAACCTGCTCCGCGGCAGTGACGGAACCGCTGGCCAGCTCGACGCCTGCAATGGCGTTCCGGCCGCCGACCTCACCAGCTCCTACTACGCCACGGCCGAGCCGCTCACCTCGGGTGGCACGGGCGACAACTACTACTGGGTCGGCGTGGAAGGGGCCATTTTCGGCGATCCCTCTCCGATCGTGACTACCGAGGGGCGCTCGCCTTCGCCTGGGGGCAGCCCCGTGCAGCGCGGTCCCGGCGGTCGCGCTCCGCGCCGGCCGGGCGATCCGCCCCCGATCATCGTCCCCTGACCGGCGGCTCACGACCCACTTTCGCCGTGGCGGCGCGTGATCTGGTGCCGACGGCGGAACATCAACGCCAGCCCTGGTGCCACCGACAGGCACGCGAGGACGCGCCATGATACCGACACGCGTCCGGCTCCGCCGGGCGACCGCGGCGCGCACGCTGTTTGCGCCGACCGCCCTGCCCGACGCGCTGACGCGACTGGGCTTCGTGCAGGCGGACCCGATCCGGGCGCCCGCACGGGCGCAGGACCTCACGCTGCGGCACCGCGTATCGGGCTACCGTGCCGGCGACCTCGAGCGGTCCTATCCCGGCCTCGATCTCGAAGAGGGCTTCTTCGTCAACTACGGATTCGTTCCGCGTGACATTCACGCGCTGATGCACCCGAGGGGCCGTCTCGGCCCGTGGCCGGCGCCGGGCCGGCGCACGTCGGACGCCGTGCTCGCCTTCGTCCTCGCCCGGGGCCGCGCGCATCCGCGCGAGGTGGACGCCCACTTCGCCCACGGGTCGGTGACCAACTACTGGGGCGGATCATCCAGCGCGACCACACACCTGCTGGAACACCTCCACTACCGGGGCCTGTTGCGCGTCGCGGGCCGCGAAGGCGGTATCCGGATCTACGCGCCGCCCGTTCCGGCGGTCCCGGCCACCGGCGCTCCGGAGAGCCGCGCTCGGCTCGATGCGCTGGTGGACGTACTGGTTCGTACCTATGCACCGCTGCCGTCGGCCACACTGTCGTGGCTGCTGAACCGGCTCCGGCTCGGGGTGCCGCAATGGGAGGCCGACATCAGGCCGGCCCTCGCCAGGGCGAAGCGGCGCCTCGCCCACGCGCGGGTGGAAGGCATCGACTGGTACTGGCCCGGGGATGAGCCACTGGCGATGCGCGAGGTGGACGACACCGTGCGCCTGCTCGCGCCATTCGACCCCATCGTGTGGGACCGCCGGCGTTTCAGTGTCCTGTGGGGCTGGGACTACCGGTTCGAGGCCTACACGCCAGCCCCACAACGGAAGTTCGGCTACTACGCGCTACCCGTGCTGTGGCGCGACCGGGTGGTCGGCTGGGCCAATCTGTCGCTGAAGGGCGACAGGCTGCAAGCCGCGCTGGGATACGTTGCTGGCCATGTGCCCCGCGGACGAGTCTTCGCGCGTGCGCTGGACGAGGAACTCGCGCGCGTGCAATGGTTCCTCCGCCTTGGCCCGTAGCCGCCAACTGAAGGTGGAACGAGGCGAGGACCGTGCTCTCAGGGTGTTCCGCGACGGGCTTCACCCGCGCGCCGGCTCGCCTACACCCGGGCTGGCCCGCGTGCGGGGGCGGCCGCACCAGGCCCGGGCACGTCAGGCGTGCACGCGCAGGAGGGCGACGGGCAGATCGGCAAACAGTTGCGTGGCCGGCAGGCACGACGTGCCGGCCACGACGACAGGGTCCAGCAGGGCACCGCTCAGCAGATTCCGCCAGCGACGGCCGGCCCAGGCCGCCGGCAGCGCAATGCGCGTGTCCATCCAGGCGTCGGAGGGCAGCAAAAGCGGGCCTTCACCGCGGTCGAGTTCGGAGATCAGCCGCGGCACGGCCGCCACGACCACGTCGGCGCCGGCGGAGCGGCCGCAGGCGATCAGATGCGACTCTCTCGACCCTTCGGATTCGAGCGCGACGTAGTCGCCGCTCAGGAACAGCTCCCGGCTGGCGCGCCGCGCGCGCAGTCCGCACGCGGTGACGTACAGCTTGAACCGCCCATCGTACCAGGTGTCGAGCAGCCCGTGCAGGGCCTCAGGCGGCACGAGGCCTTCGCCCGAAGCCGAGATGGCCAGCAGGGGATCGAGCGCCGCGAGGGCGGCGGATCGCTCGCCGTAGTCCACCGCCCGCCGGTTGTCGGGATCCACCAGCGTGAGATTCCAGAGCTCGGTGCCCTGGTAGAAGTCGGGTACGCCGGGCGAGACGAGCTTGAGCACCAGTTGGCCAAGGGCATTGAAGGCCCCCAGTCGCGCCACGCGGCGGGCCAGGGGCACGAACGCGGCGAGAAACGCCGGCGCCACCGCGCCGTGCAGCGTCTCGTTCACGAAGCGGACCACCGCTTCTTCGTATGCCGCATTGGGGTTGATCCAGCTCGTATGGAGCTTGGCCTCGCGGATGGCCTTGGTCATCGCCTCGCCAAGCCGCTGGTCGAGCCCGTCCGGCGCGGATGGAGGCACGGGTGCGCCAGCGGGTTCGGCCGGCCACACCGCCAGCAGCGACTGATAGAAGTGATACTCGTCGCCGCCGTCGGGCGCCGGGTTGCGGTCTACCAGGACGCGTGCCGGACGCGTGATGCGCGTCCAGCGATGCACCGCATCGCGCCACTCGTTGGGCATCTCCGAGATCACATTCAGCCGCGCCCGCGCGTCCTCGCCGCGCTTGGTGTCGTGGGTGGCGGTGGCCGTCGACTCGGCCGGCCACCGGGCGAGCCGTTCGCGCGCGGCCTGGTGGAAGTGCGAGACCGATCGGCCAAACCGGTCCGGCTCGCCGCCAACCTCGTTGAGCGACAGGAGCAGGTTGAAGCGGAAGAACGCGGTGTCTTCGACGCCCTTGGCCTGGACCGGCGAGGTGTACTGCTGGAACTTCATGGCCACTTCGAGCCGGCGCTCGTAGAGTCGCACGGCGTCGGGTGGCGCGTCGGCGGCGGGCGGCTCGGGCAGGAGCACCGACCGCAGGAATTCGAAGATGGAGGGTTCGAGCGCGGGGTTCCTCGCGCGGGCGGCCGCCAGCGTCGCGTCCACGACGCTGCGATCCGACTGGCTCACGCCTTCGCGGCTCACGTAGGTGCGATACACCGGGAAGCAGCCCACTACCTCCCTCAGGGCGCGGCGAATGCTGCTCATCGTAAAATCGCGGGACCCGCGCTGGCTCTCGGACAGCCGGTTGATGGCGTTGACCAGCACCTGGAACTCGCTGGACAGCGCCGTGCTGATGATGAGGCGCTTGCTGTCGTAGACGACGTCGGCGAGCGGGTCGCTGCGGCCGGTGAAGCGAACACCGAGGCTCCAGAATCGGCGCTTGTGACGTGGATCCACGAATATGCCGTTGACGTCGTTCAGGAAGTTGTAGCCCGTGGTGCCAGCCGTTTCCCAGCCCGGCGGGAGCTGTTCGCCCAGTGACAGGATCTTCTCGACCACGACGTGGAAGGCCTCGCCGTCCGGTGCGGGATCGCCGTGGTGCCGCCGCGCGTCACGGATGCCGGCCTGGAGTCGTTCGAGATAAGCAGCCGGGTCGGCCAGGCCGTCGATGTGGTCGAGCCGCAGACCGCTCACCAGACCCCGTCCGGTCAGGTCGAGCAGCAGACGGTGGATGTCGTCGAAGACCTGCGGATCCTCGACGCGAAGGCCTGCCAGGTCGTTGATGTCGAAGAAGCGCCGGTAGTTGATCTCGTCGGACGCGGTCTTCCACGATGCCAGCCGATAGGCCTGCAGCTCCAGCAACTCGTGGAGCGGATCGAAGCTGTCCGGCTGCCCGGGCGTGCCGTTGAACCGGGCCAGGGCGGACTCGATGTGCTGCTCGATGGCGGGGGACGCGGCCGCCAGCGTGGCCATCCGGTCCCGCGCGACCTCCTTCTCCCGCTGGCGCTCTTCCACCCGCGCCGGATCCCGGACGATGTAGGGAGGCAGGTTGCGCAGGGCGGTGATGATGCTCCGATACTCCCGCAGGTCCCGGTGATCCTCGCCGAGGGCGGCGGCCAGACCGTTGAGGTCGGCTTCGAACACCGTGGCCGCGCTCCTGGGATTCACGGGGAGCCGGTGCGAGTGATAGTCGAGCACGAGCGCGCCGACGTCGAAGGCGAGCTGCAGCTGCCCGCTCTCGAGCGCCGCGCCGTACTGTTCTCCCAGGATAGGCAGGAGCAGCCGGTCCCGCAGTTCGAGCTTGATCGGGTTCCAGTCGATATCGAACACCTGCGCGAAAGGCGAACTCGGGCCGTTCTCGAGGACGTCGCGCCACCAGTGATTGGTGCGGGGGTCGTTGCCCATGTGATTGGGCACGAAGTCCATGATGAGGCCCAGGCTGTGATCGCGCAGGGTCGCGGCGAAGGCCAGGAAGCCGGCCTCTCCGCCCAACTCCGGATTGATCTGATTGTGGTCGCACACGTCGTACCCGTGCGTACTGCCAGGACGGGCCGTGAAAATGGGCGAGCAGTAGCAGTCGGTGATGCCCAGCGACGCCAGATACGGCACCACGGCGGACGCGTCCGCGAACGTGAACCCCGGGCGCAACTGCAGCCGGTAGGTACTGAGCGGTGTCTTCCTGCCGGGCCTGGTCATGCCTGCTCCAGGATGACGGCGGCCGGCCGCTCGAAGGCGATCCGCAGGCCCGCGCCATCCGGGCTGACCACGGGCGGAAGCGGGTCTTCGGCAAACAGCGCGTCTTCGCTGGTCAAGCGGACGCGCCAGGCGTGCACACCGCCGCCGAGGGTCGTCAGGCGTACGACTCCCTGCCCGCGGAGACGCACCACCACGCACACGGTCTGGCCGCCGGACGTCCGTGTCATCGTCAGGGTGTCGTCGTCTGGCGCAGCGGCCCGGACCGGAGACGGCGAG
>JADZBZ010000388.1 GCA_020851835.1 Acidobacteriota bacterium | reverse complement strand
CGGGTTCGCGGATTTCCTCGGCGACATACGCCGCCGCGTTCCAGCCCGAGTAGGTGAACATGACCGGAATGAGCGCGAACAACCAGTTGGTCGGCGCGAGCGTCCCGGCCGACGGCGTGATGTTGGCAACCGAACCGGTCCCGAGTGCGAATCCCGCCACGATGAAGATGAGCAGCGCTGCCACTTTCAGCGCGGCCAGGACGTTGCTGACCAGGCGGCCGGGGCCCACGCCCCGCAGGTGCACAAGCGACATCAGCCAGATCGAAACCACGGCGGTGATGGTCTGCGGAGAGACCGTGAGCGGTACAAAGGGAATCGGGATGACGAGATAGGCCGTGTCGCTCGACGCCCACGGCACGAAGCGGCCCAGATAGAACGCGACCACGACCGCGCTGGCTGCAATTGCCCCGGCAAAGCCGGCCACAAACGAGGTCCACCCGGTCAGAAACGCCAGCAGGCGGCCGTAGGCGGCCAGCAGGTAGACGTACTCGCCTCCGGCGCGGGGCCGGAGCGCCGCCAGCTCCGCATAGGCCATCGACCCGGCGAAGGCGAGCGCGCCGCCGGCCAGCCACGTGCCGAGGAACCACCACGGGTCTGGCACCATGGCCGCCACCAGCGGCGGCGTAAAGAGGATGCCTCCACCGATCACGTTGGAGACGATGATGGCGGCGGCGTCGTACGGGCCGAGACGACGCTCGAGCGAGGTCGGGACGAAGGCCATTCGCGGGAGTATACGCGGGCGCGCGCCCAAGCCTCTACCGGGCAGCCGAGATGGGCCGGCCTACCGCGTGAGCAACTGGCGCTGGATCGGATATTCGGCCAGCTTGGCCCACACCTGCGAGCCCTGCTTGAGGAACACCTCGACCTTGGCGTCGATGAACTGGCTGTTCTGCAGCATCTGGAGGCGCGGCTGATCGCCCGTGTAGCCGAGAGCCGACTGCAGCACCAGTTCCTTGGTGGTCTCGCCGGCCGGCAGTCCGCCGCGCTCCACCGCCCAGCCGAAATGCTCGCCCCACATCTCCGTCTCGCCCACACGGCGGAAGACGGCGTTGATCTGAATGGAGCGGACCGGGCTTGCCGACTTGTTGCGCAGCTTGAGGGACAGGCTGGGCACCAGCTTGTTCTTACCCTCGACGATTCCGGCGTCGAACCAGCCCGTCACCACGTCCACGGGCTCGAGAACGGCCACCGGATCCACCGACGGGCGACAGCCGCTGACGACTATCGTCGCCAGGGCCATCGTCATCGACAGGACGAACGCGCGCCGAATGGCGGGGAGAACGGTCATGGCGTCGATAGTGTATGACACCGGCCGGCGGGTTTGGTTCCGCCCGGGACGGGACGGCGACTAGAACTCGCCGACCCGGACCCGCTTGCGCGCTTCGCCCTTGTCGATTGTCCCCGACCGGTACTCCTGCAGGTCCGCACCCCTGATTCGAAGCAGCACCGTCACCACCTCCTCGTACGGATCCTGCGGTGCCAGGGTATCGCGCCGCTCGTTGTCGCGCGCGGCAACGGTGAGCCACTCGTCGGTGCCAATCGCCATCGGTGCGCTGAAGTCGAGCATCGCGTCGATGAGCGCCCGCTGCACCGCTTCGGTGTAGACGCGATTGGTGTCCATCAGCCACGGTGTGTCGGAGGGCGTTGGCTGCGGAGCGGAGGACGGCGTGACGTTGCCGGCAGGCGTGATCGGCGGCGCGGCGGCGAGCGCGGGCTCCGGCGCCACGCCCACGCCGGGCCGGCTGACGGGCACGAGCGGCGTGGCCTGGGCCTCGAGCCGGGCGATGGCGGCCTCGAGCGATTGCCGCGCGGCCGGGTTCGACTCGGTCTGCACGAAGCGCCGCAGCTCGGCAATCGCGTTCTTGGTGCTGGTGTCGTCCTGCTGCAGCATCATGCGCAGGCTCCACATCATGCTCTGGCGCAACATCGGGACGGCCACGTCGAAGAACACGCCGTAGCCATCGAGGTACACGCCTCGTGCCTGGGCGTCGCCAGCGAGCAGGAACATTTCCGGCGCCACCGACCGCAGCTCCCGATTGAGGCGCTGCGCACCGTATTCGACCGCACGTGCGAGTGCGCCCTCCATGACGAAAATCTGATGGCGAAGCTCCACCCGATCGACCTGGCGCGGCGCGTCCATCTGGGGCTGCGGGGCGGGCGGTTCCTGAGCGACGAGGGGGGACGCCCAGAAGATCGATCCCGCGACCACACCACAAACCAGCTTCGATGCCATTGCTCTCATTCCTGGCCGTAACCTCTCCGAATGCCGCGGCCTAACGGGGCGGCGGTGCCGACACACGCATGATGTAGTCGATCATCTGACGCTGACGCTGGATCTCGGCCCCGGCCCGGCCTTCGAACTGGCCCATCCCCTGGTTGATCCGCACCAGGTCGGTTCGCCGCTGCACCTCGAGGTCGCGATTGAACTGAGCGAGGCGCACGGCCAGCTCGCGCTGCTGCCGGCGTTCGCTCTGTTCGATCAGGTCGGTCATTCGCCGCAGGTCCAGCTCGCGCGCGCCCGGGCCGGTCGTCGGCCGGGCGGTGGGCTGGCGCCCGGCCTCGATCTCCTGGCGGAGCGACGACTCGAGCGCGGCAAGCGCAGACTGCCACTCCTCGGAAGCGGCCGCCGGGGACACCGCAGGACGGACGACCTCGGCTGCCGGCATCCATCCGGTCGTCACCACGAGGCCTTCGGCGCCGTATCGGATCTGCAGGTTGGCCAGACCCAGGCCCGCGGCCGCGACCAGCACCGCGGCCGCTGCTCGCGCCCAGGCCGGCATGGCCGGCCGACTCCACCAGCGGGCGGGCCTCACGACCTCGGCGTGGGTCGAAACCGCCTCGGTGGGCCTCAACTCGAAACCGAGTGCTGCGTCAGGCGAGGCCCAGCCCGACAGTTCCCGCCGCACGCCACGCAGGCTCTCGACCTCGGCGGCACAGGCCCCGCAGATCCGGAGATGATCCTCCACCTGGCGCCGGGCGGCGTCGTCGAGCTCGTCGTAGAGAAAGGCGACGAGCCAATCCTTGTCATCGCATGGGAACGTGTCGATCATGATGCTCTCTCGGCCCTCGGCCTTGGGGTCTTTCCCAGCGCCTCGAGGTCGCGCCGAAGCACGCTCAGGCCCTGGTACAACCGCGTCTTCACCGTGCTGAGCGGACAGGCCTGCAGGTCCGCAATCTCCTGAAACGTGAGACCGTGGTACTCCTTCAGGATGATGGCCGTCCGCTGCTCCTCGGGCAGCCGCTGCATGGCGTCGGCAACCGCTTCGCTCAGCCGACGGCGGGCCACCAGCTCCTCGATGGACTCCACCGGGCCCTGCTCGGCCGCCAGCTCGATGATGTCGATGCCCTCGGGCGCCGCCACCACGGGCGTCCGCTTCCGACGCCTGATCCAGTCTCGGCACAGATTGAGGGTGATGCGGTAGAGCCACGAGGAGAACTTGGCCTGCCCCTTGAACCCTGGCAGGGCCCGGAACGCCCGCAGGAAGGTTTCCTGACAGACATCGCGCGCATCCTCGTGGCGGCCGATGATCCGGTACGCCAGGGCAAAAATCGGCCGTTCCCAGCGCTTGACGAGCTGGTTGAAGCTGTCCGCATCGCCCGCCACCGTCCTGGCAACGAGCTCCTCGTCGGTCCACGCCATCTGCGGGAGCACCCGGGTATTTTCTCTCGCTACAAGGGGTAAGACGGTGGGACGCTCACGAAAGTCGGGCGACCCCGGCGTGCGCAAGGGCGTGCAACAGGGCTCCCACCTCAACGAAAAAACGGGTAAACTAGCGGACACAGAGATACTTAGTGGCCATAAACTTCCCCAACGACGAAATCTTTCTCACCACGGAAGAAGTACTGGAGTACCTCCAGGTCAATCTGCGGACCGTCTATCGCCTGATCAAGGCCGGCAAGATTCCCGCCGTCCGGGTGGGGCGCCAGTGGCGGTTCCGCAAGCGCGACATCGATACGTGGCTCGATTCTCAACGTCCCCGCACCGATCGCCCGGCCGCGGGCGCTGCCGACACGCCCCACACCCGTGTCGGCCGGCCCCGCATCCTCGTGGTGGACGACGAGGCGAGCATCCGCGAACTGTTGTCCAAGACACTGGCCCTGGCGGAATACGACGTGGACACGGCGTCCGATGGTCGCGCGGGCGTCGAACGGCTGCGCCTGGGCCACTACGACCTGCTCATCGCCGATTTGAAGATGCCCGGGATGGACGGCCTGTCGCTGATACGGGAAGCCAAACGGCTGAAGGTCGACCTGCCAGTGATCATCATCACCGGGTTCTCGACCGAGTCGAGTGCCATTGAAGCCGTCAACCTCGGCGTTGCGGGATATCTGACCAAGCCGTTTCGCGTGCCGCAGGTACTGGCCGCCGCGGCCAAGGCACTCGGCGAGTAGGGATTCCGCGGAGGAGGATCCGCGAATTTCGCGGACTGGCCAACGTTCTCTCGGGAGCCGGGCCAGGGCTTCAGCCGGCGCGAGGGCCGCCCTGCGGTCCTCGGTGAGCGGCTCCGCCGCGCCCCACCGGTCTCTCTATTTTTTTTCCAGCATCCGCGTCATCCACCATCCATCCGCGAAATGATCCAACTGCAAGCCCTCACCAAGTCGTTCGGCGATCGTGTCCTGCTCGACGGGGTCACGTGGCAGGTCGGCGACCGGGATCGCGTGGGCCTCTGCGGTCCGAACGGCGCCGGCAAGACCACACTCCTGAGGATGCTCGCCGGCCTGGACCAGCCCGACGCGGGCGCGGTACAGCGGCCCAACGCCCTCACCATCGGCTACCTTCCACAGGACGGCCTCACCCATCGGGAGCGCACCATCGTGGACGAGGCGATGCAGGCCTTCGCCCCCCTGATCGAGATGAAGCGCGAGATGCACGTCCTCGAGGAACGGCTGGCGGACGCCGCGGTACCGGAGGTCGAGCACGACGCCATCCTGCATCGCTACTCGGACTTGCAGGACCACTTTCGCATCGCCGACGGCTACCAGATGGATCTCAGGGTGGGCACGGTGCTCACCGGCCTGGGATTCGAGCCGGCCCGATTCCACGATCGGGCCGAGCACCTCTCAGGCGGCTGGCAGATGCGGCTGGCCCTGGCCAAGCTGCTGCTGAGCGCCCCGGAACTGCTGCTGCTGGACGAGCCGACCAACCACCTGGATCTCGAAGCGCGGAACTGGCTCGAGGAGTTCCTGGTCCACTACCCGCACGCGGTGATCGTCGTGTCGCACGACCGGTACTTCCTCGACGCGGTCGTCACGCGGATCGCCGATCTCTTTCTCCGTTCCATCACCGACTATCACTGCAACTACTCGCAGTACCTGGAGCAGCGCGATGCCCGGCTCGAGCGCCTGCGCGAGGCGAAGCGCCGTCAGGACGAGGAAATCGCCCGCGTCGAGGCCTTCATCAATCGCTTCCGCTATCAGGCGACCAAGGCCGCCCAGGTGCAGAGCCGCATCAAGATGCTCGAGAAGACCGAGCGCCTCGACGTTCCGCCGGAGCGCAAGCGCATCCACTTCCAGTTCCCGGCGGCCGCGCGGAGCGGACGCACGGTGCTCGAGCTGAGAGGCGCACACAAGGCCTACGGCAGCAAGGTGGTCCTGCAGTCGGTCGACCTGCACGTCGAACGCGGCGATCGCATTGCGCTGGTGGGACCAAACGGCGCGGGCAAGTCGACCCTGATGCGGCTCCTGTCGGGCGCCGAGGCTCCCGACCGCGGCGAGCGCACTGAGGGCCATCAGGTGGTGATGCAGTACTTCGCCCAGGACGAGGCCACCCGGCTGGATCCGTCGCTCACGGTGTACGAAACGCTGGCCGCCGGGTCGCCCACCACCATGGTTCCCGCCATCCGCAACCTCCTCGGCGGCTTCCTGTTCTCGGGCGACGACGTCTACAAGAAGGCCGTGGTGTTGTCTGGAGGCGAGCGCACGCGGTTGGCCGTCGCGCGCATGCTGCTGCGTCCCTCGAACACCCTTCTGCTCGACGAGCCGACCAACCACCTGGACCTCGATTCCAAGGAAGTGCTGCTCGATGCGCTGGCCGACTACGGCGGCACGCTCATCTTCGTCTCGCACGATCGCTACTTCGTGGACCGGCTCGCGACCAAGGTCATCGACGTCGGGCGCGGAGAGGCCGTCCTGTACCCGGGCGGATACGAGGCGTTCCTGTGGCGGCAGAAGCAGGAGGCCGAGGCCCCCGCCGCGGTCCCGCCCGGCCCGCGCCCTCGGACGCCCGCGGCCGCGCCGGCCACCCCCCCGGCGCCTGCTCGCGACCATGCGGCACGCAAGCGAGACGAGGCCGCGCAGCGCAAGCGCGACAAGGCACGCAAGCTGCTCCACGATCGAATCGCCGAACTCGAAACCCGCATCGCCGAGGCCGAACAGGCCGTCAAGACGCTTGAAGCAGAGCTGGCGGACCCGGCCGTCTACGCCACTCCCGAAGCCGCCAGGCCCGTCATCGACGAGCACCAGTCGATGATGTGGAAGGTGGGCGAGTTGCTGGGCCAGTGGGAGATGCTGACCGCCGAACTGGACCAAAATCGTTAGACGCTGACGATTTCGTGATCGCTCTCCGCCCGGGACATAATCCGAAATCTGTAATCCCAAGCACTTAGAGCGTTTGGAGTGTGTCCAGACGAGGGCATGGGGTTTGCCCTCATGGTGTCAGACGAGGCATGTCTACGGTCAACCCACTTCCATCGTCGGCCCCCGTATCGGCCGATTTCTTCCGCTGCCTCGTGTCGAACATGCGCAGCGGGGTGCTCGCCATCGACTGCGGCGGGCGCATCGTGCTGCTCAACGACGAAGCGCTGCGCCTGTTCCGCCTGCCGGCGACCGGCTTTTCCGGACAGCGCTTCGAGCATGTCCTCGGCGAGCATCCTGACATCCTGCGCGTGCTGAGCGGCGTGTTCGATCGGCCGACGCTGCCGAGCCGCGCCGAGATCCGGATGAAGTCGACCGACACGGTGGTCGGCTACAGCCTGTCGCTGGTGCGGACCGAGGCCGGCGCGGTCATTGGGGCGGCGATGTTCTTCAAGGACCTCACCTACGTCGAGCAGATGGAGGAGCGTGAACGGCTGCGGGATCGGCTGGCCGCCGTCGGCGAAATGGCCGCGGTGATGGCCCACGAGATCAAGAACCCGCTGGCCGGGATCGAGGTGCTGGCCGGGCTGGTCCGACGCAAGACGCCCGACAACCCCGACGCCCAGGCGCTGGTGACCGACATCATCAACGAGGCCAAGATGGCCAATGCCATCGTCCAGGAGGTCCTCGAGTTCGTACGCCCGGTCCGGCTGCAGGTCGAGCCCACGGCGGTGGTCGAGCCGCTGACGAGCGCCGTCGCGCTGGCCGACAGCCAGGCGCGGCGCGGAGGGTGCCGGGTCAAGGTGGCGGTACCCGACGAACTGCCCCGGATCCGGGCAGACCGGCATCAGCTCACCCAGGTCTTCGCCAATCTGATCATCAACGCCTACCAGGCGCTGGATGGGAAGGGCGAGTTGCGCATCGAGGCGCGAGCCGCCGCAACGGCCGAGGAAGGCGCGCTGGTGCCCGACACCCAGCACGCGATTCCGAGCATCGTGGTGGACGTGATCGATTCCGGCCCCGGCATCCCCGTCGATCGGGTCGAGAAGGTGTTCCAGCCGTTCTTCACGACCAAGCCGCAGGGCTCGGGACTGGGGCTGGCGATTGTCCGCAAGATCGTCGATGCGCACGAGGGACGCATCGACCTGGCGAGCCCGCCGGGCGGCGGCACCTGTTTCCGCGTGACGCTGCCCGTCGAGCCGTCGCACTGATCGCACACGAGGGTTTCATGGCACGTATTCTGGTTGCAGACGATCACGACGCGCTTCGGCGCGGCCTGGCGCTGGCGCTCTCCGCCGCCGGGCACGACGTGGAGGAGGCCTCGAACGGCAACGCCGCG
>JADZBZ010000387.1 GCA_020851835.1 Acidobacteriota bacterium | reverse complement strand
GGCGAGTTTCTTCCGGAAATCCAAGGCTACGTCGAGGACGGGTCGTCCGGCTGCGGCCGCCAGAGCACCATCACCTTCCCAACGGTCTGCACCGGGGTGGCGTCAGTGCGCGCGCAGATGGCGTCGACCAGGGCGGCACGTGCCTCGCGGCCTGCGCCGCCAGCCCTGACCTTGATGAGCTCGTGGGCCTCCAGCGCGCGATTGATCTCGGCGAGCAATCGGTCGGTGACCCCGGCGTGGCCGACGTGCACAATCGGCTCCAGCGCATGAGCCCGGGCCTTCAGATGCGCGCGTTCGCGTGGCGACAGAGAGACAGCCATCCGGCTGATTGTACGCGCGGCGGGCCCGGTTCCGGGCCCGGCGAGGACGGCTGGTCTCCGCGGGCGCCCCAACCCCTGACCCGCAAGTCCCGTCTAACCCCTCCGTATGATCCTGCCGCTCAACGATTTCCGCCTGGCGGTTCGCGGGCTCGTCCGCAGCCCGCTGTTCTCCGTGGTCGCCATCCTGTCGCTGGCGCTCGGCATCGGAGCCAACACCGCGATCTTCACGCTCCTCGACCAGATGCTGCTCCGACAGCTCCCCGTAGGGGACCCGGACGAGCTGGTGATGCTCTACCAGACCGGGCCGCACAACGGCAGCAACATGGGCACGCGTATGCACTCGTATCCCATGTACCAGGCGTTCCAGCAGCAGGGCCAGCCACTTGCCGAGGTACTGGCTCGTCGCCTCGCGCCCGCCTCGGTGAGTGTGGACAACCAGACCGAGCGGGTCGAGATCGAACTGGTGTCGGGCAACTACTTCACGATGCTCGGCGTGGCGCCGGCCGTCGGCCGCGTCTTCAACTCCCAGGAAGACGACCAGGTGTACCGGGGGCATCCATCGGCCGTGCTCGGCTACGACTACTGGGCGCGCCGCTTCAACCGCGACCCGGGCGTCGTCGGCAGGACGATTCTCGTCAACAACTACCCCATGACCATCGTCGGCGTGTCGGCCGAGGGCTTTGCGGGCCTCGACCCGGCGAGTGCACCGCAGATCCGCGTGCCCATCCTGATGAAGCCGGTGGCCGTGCCCGAGTGGGAGTGGGTCCAGATGAGCGACCCGCGCACCCGGTGGGTGCAGGTGTTTGCCAGGCTGAAGCACGGCGAGACGGCGGAGTCGGCGCAGCCGGCGATGCAGGGGCTCTTCCTGCAGTTGCGCCAGCACGAGATGACGCTCGAGGGCGCGAAGAACTGGTCGCCCTACAGCCGCGAGCAATTCATGAAAGGCGTGCTCAAGATCGACAAGGCCGACATCGGCTACTCGGCACTCCGCAACGACTTCTCGACGGCCCTCGTCGTCTTGATGGCCATGGTCGGGCTGGTGCTCCTCATCGCGTGCGCGAACGTGGCCAATCTGCTCATTGCGCGCGGTTTCATGCGCCAGCGTGAGATTGCCGTACGGCTGTCACTGGGCGCTTCCCGCGGGCAGCTCGTGCGGCAGCTCCTCACCGAGAGCCTTCTGCTGTCGCTGGCCGGCGGCCTGGCGGGCCTGCTGGTGGCCGTCGCCCTCACGCGCACGCTCCTGTCCCTCATTCCCTCCGACGGCCGGCCCATCCTGATTGCGGCCGAGCCCGACGCCCGTATCCTGGCGTTTACCTTCGGTCTCACCCTGCTCACCGGCATCGTCTTCGGCCTGCTGCCCGCGCTCGGCGCCAGCAAGCCAGACACCTGGGGCACCCTTAAGGACACGGCCGGTGCGGTGACCGGGACGGGCGGGTCGCTGTTGCTGCGCAAGGGCCTCGTCACCGCTCAGGTTGCACTCAGCTTCCTGCTGCTCTTCGGCGCGGGCCTGTTCGTCCGGAGTCTCCAGAACCTCAAGAGCACCGACCCGGGCGTCGCGCTCGACAACCTCGTGACGTTCCAGCTGGCGCCGGCGCTCAGTGGGTACGACGAGCCCCGCGGCACGGTCTTCTACCGTCAGCTGCTCGAGCGGATGCGCAGCGCACCTGGTGTCACCTCCGCCGGCCTGGCGGCGGTGCCCATCCTGAGCGGCGACGAGTGGGACAGCACGATGTCGGTGGAGGGGCACAAGGCTGCCGACGCCGAAGACATGCAGGCATTCATGAACAGCCTGTCGCCCGGCTACTTCAAGACAATGGGCATCCCGCTGCTCGAAGGGCGCGACTTCACGGCCCTCGACGCCAAGAGCACGACCCGCGAGGCGACCGTGGCCATCGTCAACCGGCAGTTCGCGGAGCACTTCTTCCAGGGCCAGAGCGCGGTCGGCCGTCACATCGGCTGGGGGAGCGGACCCGAGACCAAGCTGTCCATCGAGATCGTCGGCGTGGCCGAGAATTCCCTGTACGAGGGGCCGCGCGAAGGCGTGCACCGGCAGGTGTTCGTCCCCAACTCGGGCGCGGGGAGCGCCGCCCTCTACGTCCGCGCCGCCACGGCGTCGAGTGCCGCGTTCGGGACCATCCGCAGCGTGGTGAAAGAGCTGGACGCCTCGATGCCCGTCTACGAGATGAAGACGGTGGAGGGCCAGCTCGACGAGACGCTGCTCACGGACCATCTCATCGCGATGCTGTCGGCGGGATTCGGCCTGCTGGCGACCCTGCTGGCGTCGGTGGGACTCTACGGCGTGATGGCCTTCGTCGTGGCGCGGCGCCGGAAGGAACTGGGGATTCGTCTGGCGCTCGGCGCCGACCAGGGCACGGTGCTGTGGCTGGTGATGCGCGAGGTGCTGCTGCTGCTCGGCGTGGGACTGGCTGTCGGAGTCCCCGTGGCGGTCGGCCTGGGACGCTTCGTCTCGAACCAGCTTTACGGGATCCAGCCCAACGACCCGTGGCTGGGCATGGCGACCGTGGCGCTGCTGGCCGTGGTGTCGCTGGCCGCCGGGTTGATTCCGGCGCGTCGGGCGAGCCGCATCAACCCGATCCTGGCGCTGCGATACGAATGAGGCGGCCGCTCAGCCGAGAAAGTCTCTGATGGCCTCGCGCGTGCTCAGAAAGGCCAGATCGTCCCAGGGAATCGACGATGGCGCGAACCAGCGGACTTCGAGGCCTTCCTCGTCCACCTGCAGGTCACCGCTCAGGGCCGTGGCGGCGTAGACAATGATGATGGGTGTGCGCCCGGCGTAGGAGTAGATATCGATGAGGCGATCGATTCGCACGTCGAGCCCCGTCTCCTCGCGCGCTTCGCGGACGGCAGCCATCGTCACTTCTTCGCCGCGGTCCACGTAGCCCCCGGGAAACACCCACTTGCCGTAGCCCGGCTCGATGGCGCGCTTGACGAGCACGATGCGTTCGTCCCCGGCCGTGATGATGGTGCCGACGGCCACCTTCGGATCCAGGTAGAAGACGAAACCGCACGTGCCGCTCGTGCAGACCAGGCGCGCCGGCTCGCCCATTCGGAGCACGCGCGGCTCGAGCGGAGCGCCGCACACGGGGCAGAAGCGGAACGTCGTCGCACGCATCGCACCAAGTATAGAATTCATTCATGTCGATCCTGAAAGTGGCCCGTCTGGGCCATCCCGTGCTGCGCCAGCGGACGCGTCCGGTGGACAAGCACGAGATCCGGACGCCGGGGTTCCAGAAACTCATCGACGACATGATCGACACGATGGAGGAGTACTCGGGCATCGGCCTGGCGGCGCCGCAGGTGCACGAGACCGTGCGCCTGTTCGTGGCGGTGCTGGATCCCGAGGGGCGTGGCGAGGGTGAGGCCACCGCCATCATCAACCCGGAGATTACCCCCCTCGGGAGTGAGCACGTGGAGGGATGGGAAGGCTGCCTGAGCATTCCCGACATCCGCGGCCGGGTGCCCCGCGCGCCGCACATTCGGGTGAGCGCCCTCAACCGCGACGGCAAGCGCATCGACATCGACGCACGGGATTTCCCGGCGCGCGTCATCCAGCACGAAACCGATCACCTCGATGGCATCCTCTTCCTCGATCGGATGCGCAGCTTCGAGTCGCTGGCCTACCTGGACGAGTACTCGCGCTACCACGTGCGTCGCGACGAAGACGACGAATAGCGGCGGACACGCCGCGCGGTTCAGGCCTCAACCCCCGAGAATCAGCCGAATCTTGCGGCACAGCGCCGCCGGTGAGTACGGCTTCTGCAGGAACCGCGCTGCTGGAATGGCGACGCCGCGGCGGCTCACGGCTTCGGGCGTGTAGCCCGAGGTGAAGAGCACCTCGGCCTCCGGATGGATCGTCCTGAACTGCTCGGCCAGCGCGTGGCCGCCGAGCACCGGCATGACGACGTCCGACATCAGCAGGTCGATCGGATGGGCCGTCGCGCCGGCCAGGGCCAGGGCATCGGTGCCGTTGGCCGCCGACAACACGCGGTAGCCGGCCGCCTTCAGCACTGCCTCAGTGAACACCCGCACGGCGTCGTCGTCTTCGACGATGAGAATCGATTCGGTGCCGGAGGGCGCTTCGGTCACGGCGCCACCGGGGGCCGCGGCCACGGGCAGGGCCACCGTCGGGAGGTACAGGCGGAATGTCGTGCCCTGCCCCGGAGTGCTGTCCACCGTCACGTGGCCCCCGCTCTGTATCACGAACGTCTGCAGCATGGCCAGCCCGAGGCCGGTTCCGCGCCCGCTGCCCTTGGTCGTAAAGAAGGGCTCGAAGATGCGGCTCAGCGTGGCCTTGTCCATGCCGATACCGGTGTCGGTGACCGACAGCGTGACGTACTGCCCCGGCGCCAGCTCGCGAGGTCCGACGCCGCGCGCGTGATCCACTTCGACGCTCGCGGTTTCGACGAGAACGCGCCCGCCCCTGGGCATCGCGTCGCGCGCGTTGATCACCAGGTTCACGAGCACCTGCTCGAACTGCGCGCGATCGGCCATCACGTGCGGGAGCTCGGTACCCAGCCGCGTCTGGATGATCACGTCCTCGCCGATCACGCGCGTGAGCATGTCGACGTCCGACTGCACCACCTCGCTCACGTGCAGCACCTGCGGCTCCACCATCGACTTGCGACTGAAGACCATGAGCTGGCGCGCCAGCTCCGCTGCGCGCTCTCCGGCCTTGTGAATCTCTTCCACCAGGCCGCGCTCGGCGCTGTCGGCCGGCAGCCGCATCAGCAGCAGCTCGCTGTAGCCGTCGATCACGGTGAGCATGTTGTTGAAGTCGTGGGCCAGGCCCCCCGCGAGTCTGCCCACGGCCTCCATCTTGGCCGATTGCCGCAGCTCGGACTCGAAGCGCCGCGTTTCGGTGACATCGTGCGCGATGCCCGCGATAGCGACGACCTGGCCATGCTGATCTCGCACCGGCGAGAGGCTGAGCGAAACAGTGACTGGTGACCCGTTCTTGCGCCGGTGTTCGGCGTCGAAGGCGGGAATGCGCTGGCCCGCGCGCACCAGGTTCAGCAACCGGTGGCGGTCGGTGTGGCGTTCGCTCGGCACGAGCACCGAGACGTCCTCGCCGACGATCTCGTGCGCCGCATATCCGTACAGGCGCTCGGCTCCGGGATTCCACGAGACGATCGTGCCGTCCAGCGTCGCGCTCACGATGGCATCGTCGGTGCCTTCGACGAGGGAAGCGAGGCGGAAGCGCTCGTCGCGTTCACGGTCGAGTTCGGCGGTGCGCCGCGCCCGGCGCACCGCCAGTCCCAGCACGGCCGCGAGGCTCTCGAGGCAGGCGGCCGTCTCGGCGGCGAAGGCCCCGGGCTCGCGGCTGTAGACCACCAGCGCGCCGAACGGGTGGTCGGGGTGGCCCACCTGCGCCGCACAACCCGCGCGGACGCCCTGAGCCAGGACAGCGGCCGGTTCGTCACCGGCGCCGGCCACGTCGATGAGCACCAATCGTCCCGAGGGTGAGTCGAGAGCTTGCGTGGCGATACTGTTCGAGCCTGCGTAGGTCTCCGGTGCGAGCGCCGGCGCCCAGCCGTAAGCAGCCCGCACCGCAAGGGCGGGGTGTCCCGACGCGCACTCGAGCACGACGGCGGCGTCAGCGCCGGCGGCAACCGCGGCGAGGCGCGCCGCCTCCGACAGGGTGTCCTCGAGCGAGTGATCCTGCCAGAGGTACCGGCCCAGCAGGGACACGGCTTCGATCTGACGCTCCGAAGAAACTGGCCGCATCCGGGTTCTGGTGACGCGGGGTGGCCGAATCGGCCGCAGCCGATGCCGGTGTCGCGATCCAATAGTCTATGTCGAAGCCCGGCCGCGGAAACTTTATACTGCACACGGATGCCCACCCTCGCCTTGTCGACCGCCCCGCCCCGTGTCACCCTCCGGTCGGCGCCGCAGGCGCCCTACGACGGCGCGATCGCGGCGGCCCGTACCTGCTACTCGCCCCGGGTGATTGCCCGGGAGGAGGTCACCGAGAAACATCGCGACTCCATCGGCCCACTGACCTTCGAAGGGGGGCACCACACTGTCTTTCAGCACGCCCACTTCGAGTTCGGTCTCGAGAACGTGTCACGCCAGTTCGTGTGGAGCGTGCTGCACGCCTATCCCTTCTACAACTCCGAACAGTCGAGCCAGCGCTACGTGAAGCTGAACGAGCCGCGCGCCTTCGTGCCGCCTCTCGACGGCGAGGCTCGCGACGTGTTCGAGCGGGCGGTGCTGCGTGCCTGGGACGCGTACGCCGAGCTGTCGGCGCTCCTCAAGGACGATACCTGGGCGATTCTGAAGGAGTTGCGCTATGTGAGGCCCACGAACACGGCGGCGCGGCACGCGGCCGTGGAGCGCGAAGCCGAGAAGAAGGCCATCGAGACGGCGCGCTACGTAATCCCGATTGCGGCGTTCACGTCGATGGTGCACACCATCTCGGGCCTGGTGCTGCACCGCCTGCACCGGATGATGCACGCCGGCGACACGCCCTACGAAGCGCAGATGGTGATTGGCGCCATGGTCGATCTCGTCAAGGAGGTCGATCCGATGTTCTTCGAGAAGGTGGGCCTCGACACGCTCGAGCCCCACCAGCTTCCCGAGGCCGGCATTCCACGGCCGACCTCGTCGGGCGATGCGTTCGTCCGGGAATTCGACCGGCGCCTGGGCACGCGCGTGTCGCGGCTGCGTGACTGGTCGGCTGGCGCCGAGCGCGTGGTGGCCGATGCCGTGCGGAGCACCTTCGGGCTCACTACGGCAGAGATGGGGGATGCGGACGCAATCGACCGGGTGATGAATCCGGCCCGCAACCGGTACCGCGTCGACCTGCTGAACGTGGCCTATCACTCGCCGCTGATGCGCGCGCTCAATCACCCCTCTTACGTGTTCGAAAAGCGCCTCAGCCACACGGCCGACTCGCAGGACCAGCGCCACCGCATGGTGCCCGCGTCGAGACCGATGATGACCTTTGCCGACACCGTCGAGCCCGACGTGGTGACGCCGCGTCTCATCCGGACCAACCCCGCGGCGCAGGCCGTGTACGACCGCGCCATCCGGGACGCCTGGACCGCCAAGAACCGCCTGCTGGCCCTGGGGGTTCCACTCGAGTACGCGCTCTACCTTCTGCCCAACGCCAAGGCGCTGCGGCTGGTCGAGTCGGGCTCCTTCCTCGCGCTGCAGCACAAGTGGACGCTGCGCACCTGCTTCAACGCCCAGGAGGAGATCTATCTGGCGTCGATGGACGAAATCGCTCAGGTGCAGGCCGTGCATCCCCAACTCGGCCGGTTCCTCGGGCCGCCCTGTGTGCTCCGCAACCGCATCGCCTCTCCGCGCTGCACCGAGGGTACGCACTTCTGCGGAGTGCCGGTGTGGCTGAATTTCCCCGACGCCCAACGCCGACTCTGACGCGGATGCGGGAAGGGCCGCAGATGGCCTGGCTCGCACACCTCTACACGGCGCTCGGGACCCTGCTGGCGCTCTACGCGACGCTCGCGGTCTTCGATGGAGGCTTTCGGGCGGCCTTCCTGGCGCTGGCGGCCGCGATCGTCGTCGACACCACCGACGGCTGGCTGGCCCGCGCGCTGCGGGTGAAGCAACGGCTGCCTGGCTTCGACGGCGCCCGCCTGGACGACATCGTGGATTACCTGACCTACGTGTTCGTCCCGGTGCTGCTGGTGTTACGGGCGGACCTGTTGCCGGCAGGGTGGGGCATCTGGGTGGGCGGCGCCGTGCTGCTCGCCAGCGCGTACGGCTTCGGTCAGGCCGATGCCAAGGTCGCAACGACGGATCACTTCTTCACCGGCTTTCCGTCGTACTGGAACATCGTCGCGTTGTACATGTACGTGTTACGCCTGCCGCTCGTGGTGAACGCCGCGATCCTGGTCGTCCTGGCCGTGCTGGTGTTCGTCCCCATCCGCTACGTGTATCCGTCGCGGACGGAGACGCTGCGCCTGCCGACGCTGCTGCTCGGCGCCGCCTGGGGCGCGCTCGTCATCGTCGTGCTGTGGAGGCTGCCGGCCACCGATGGCCCCTGGACGGCTTTGTCGTTCATCTTCCCCGCCTACTACTTCGGCCTGTCGCTCTACCTGCACGCTCGCGGCGGCACGTCGGCGCCCCCGGCCACACCATAGCGGCAGCAGGCGCCGTTGGAGAATCGCCAAATGGCCGGATCGTCGGCTAAGATCACCAACGCGCGCGCCCGCCCCATCACCCGATCCCATTCGTGTCGCCTCTCGCCGTCATCTTCGTCACCGTTTTCATCGACCTGCTCGGCTTCGGCATCATCATCCCGCTGCTGCCGTTCTATGCCGAGTCGTTCGGCGCCAACGCGTTCACCGTCGGCCTGCTGAGCACCAGCTACTCGCTCATGCAGTTCGTGTTCTCCCCGGTGTGGGGCCGGCTTTCGGACCGCATCGGGCGGCGGCCCATCATCCTGCTGGGGCTCGCGGGTTCGTGCGCGTCCTACCTGGTCCTGGCGCTGGCCGGATCGCTCGCGCTCGTGTTCCTGGCCCGCATCGTCGGCGGTATCGCGGGAGCGAACATCCCAACGGCCCAGGCCTACATCGCCGACGTGACGACCCCCGAGAATCGCGCGAAGGGTATGGGGATGGTGGGCGCCGCCTTCGGGCTGGGCTTCATCTTCGGACCCGCGATCGGCGGCATCCTGAGTCACCTGGGCCCGTCCGCGCCGATGTGGGCCGCCTCGGCGCTCTGCGGCGCCAATCTGGTGGCGGCGGCGATTCTCCTGCCCGAGTCGCGCACCGCCCACGCCCGACGTCCGGCTATCGGGCGCATCGAAGTGCTGCGGCACGCCTTCGCGGACCGCCGGCTGATCCTCCTGCTGGCGCTGTACTTCATCGTCACGGCGGCTTTCTCGAGCTTCGAGGCCACCTTCGCGCTGTTCGCCGAGCGCCGCTTCGGCTTCACCATGGCCACCATCGGCTACGTGTTCGCGTTCATCGGCTGTACGTTGGCCATCGTGCAGGGCGTCCTGGTCGGCAAGGTCGTCGCGCGCGTCGGCGAGCCGCGATTGATACCGGCGGCAATCGCGGTGATCGCCCTCGGCATCGGGCTGGTGCCCTTCGCCTGGACCGTGCCGACGATGTTGGTGGCCGTGGGCACGCTGGCCGTCGGCATGGGCTTCAATGGCCCGGCGCTTTCGTCCATGGTGTCGCGCCTCACCCACGCCGACGATCAGGGCGGCATGCTGGGACTGGCTTCGTCGCTCGCCAGTCTCGGCCGCGTCGTGGGCCCGGCCTGGGGCGGCTACCTCTTCGACGCCTTCGGCGTGACGTCGCCCTACCTGGCCGCGTCGGTCGTCATGTTCTTGGCGGTCGGCGTGGCGGTGGCGTCACTGCGTTCCGTACCGGCGCCTCACGCGCCGGCCCGAGCGGGAGGATGAGGATGCGCGGATGAGGGTCATTCCTCTGCCTGTCGCGAACCCGGGGCCCTTCACCGGGGCAGGTAACTGGACGTACCTGGTTCCGGGAGTGCGGCCGCTGCTGGTCGACGCGGGCGTCGGGAAGGCCGGGCACCTCGATGCCCTCGCCGCCGCGGCGCCGGCTGGTCCGGCCCTCGTGGTCGTCACCCACGCACATCCCGACCACGTCTCCGGGGCCCCCGCCCTGGCGGACAGATGGCCGGAGGCCTCGTTCAATAAGATCCCCTGGACCGGGCGGGACCTGTTGGAGATCCGCTGGCAGCCGGTCCGCGACGGCACGCGATTCGAAACAGGGGAGGGCGAACTGGAGGTCGTGCACACACTCGGGCATGCCCCCGACCACGTGGTGCTCTGGCACGCGGCGTCTCGTACCGTGTTCGGCGCAGACCTGCTGCAACTGGGCAACACCGTCGCCATCCCGGCGTCGAACGGGGGCGATCTTTCCGCCTACCTGAGGTCCTTGAAGCGCGTGCAGTCCCTCGAACCCGCCAGGGTGCTTCCGGCCCACGGTCCGGTGATCGAAGACCCGATGGTCCTGATCGACCGGTACCTGGTTCACCGCCGCCATCGCGAAGTGCAGATCCTGACGGCACTGGAGTCGAAGCTCGACACCGTGGACGCCGTCGCCGATCGCATCTACACCGGCCTGACACCCGTGCTGGGCCCGCTGGCGAAAGAGAGTGTGCTGGCGCACCTCGTCAAACTCGAACAGGATGGGCTGGCCCGGCGCGAGGGCAGCCGCTGGGTGCTGGTTACCTGACCTCGGGCGCCGTCCGCCGTCGTACACTGTCCCCATGGACAACGTCATCGATTTCATCCATGTTCACCGCGATCGGTACGTCGACGAACTGAAGCGGTATTTGGCCATTCCCAGCATCAGCGCCCTGCCAAACCACGCCGCGGACGTGCGGACCTGCGCCGAATGGACGGCGGACGAGATGCGGCGCATCGGCCTGCAGAACGTGCACCTCGAGGAAACTCCCGGCCACCCGGTCGTCTACGGCGAGTGGCTGGGTGCCCCCGGGGCCCAGACGATTCTGTTCTACGGCCACTACGACGTGCAGCCCGTCGACCCCGTCGAGCTATGGACGTCGCCGCCCTTCGAGGCCACCGTGCGCGACGGCGAGATCTACGCGCGTGGCGCTGCCGACGACAAGGGCCAGGTGTTCATGCACTTCAAGGCCGTCGAAGCCCATCTGAAACAGAACGGCCGCCTGCCCGTGAACATGAAGTTCCTCATCGAGGGCGAGGAAGAGGTGGGCAGTGCCAACCTCGACAACTTCATCCGCGCCCACAAGGACCTGCTGAAGGCCGACGTCGTTGTCATCAGCGACTCGCCGATGTTCGACCGCGGCATCCCGTCCATCTGCTACGGACTGCGCGGGCTGGCGTACTTCCAGATCGACCTCCGCGGGTCGAAGTCCGACCTGCACTCCGGCTCGTTCGGCGGCGCCGTGGCCAACCCCGCCATGGTACTGGCCCAGGTACTCGCGCAGGCCAAGGACAAGGGCGGCCGCATCAAGATCCCGAACTTCTACGACGATGTGGTGGAGTTGAGACAGGAGGAGCGGGACGAGTTTGCCCGGCTCCCGTTCAACGAGAAGAAGTACCGGCAGGACCTGGGCGCGCCGAGGTTGTTCGGCGAGAAGGGCTACACGACGCTCGAGCGTGTGTGGGCCCGGCCCACGTTCGAGGTGAACGGGCTGCTCTCGGGCTTTACGGGCGAGGGTGCCAAGACGGTGCTTCCGGCCGTCGCGATGGCCAAGGTCAGCATGCGCCTGGTACCGAACCAGGACCCGCAGAAGATCGGCGACCTCTTCGAGGCCTGGGTGAAGAAGGTCATGCCGAAGACGGTGGAGTTGAAGGTTACCCGCATGCACGGCGGCAAGCCGTGGATGACCGCGTTCGACAATCCCTACGTGCAGGCCGCCGGCCGCGCCATCGAGGCGGGCTTCGGCAAGCGCCCGGTG
>JADZBZ010000386.1 GCA_020851835.1 Acidobacteriota bacterium | reverse complement strand
TCTCGACCTTCGGCGCGGCGGCGGCCGTTGGGTTGATCAGCGGACTCGCCCAGTTCCTCGGCAGCGCGGGGCTGGGCCGCGGTGACGGTGATCGGACCGTGATCATCGCCGGGGGCGTCGGCGATGCGACGGCGCAGGCCAGCCTGCAGGTGATGAGCCGGTTCCTGAATCGCCTGCCCACGGTGACCATCCGCGAAGGCCACCGGGTGAAGGTCTACCTGACCAGTGATCTCGAGTTGCCGGCGTACGTCGCGCCGGTCCTCGCGAGCGGTTCTGAAAGGGGTTCACCATGATTCGAACACTGACGGTGGCCGCGTTTGCGTTCGTCGCGTTCACCCCCGTGGCGCGCGCGCAGATCGTCGTGATCGACCCGGCGAATCTGACGCAGACGGTCATGATCGCCGAGCGCACGTGGCAGCACTACCAGGAGCTGCAGCGGCAGTACTCCACCATCCTGCGGATGTCGCGCAACCTCGGCAACATGGAGGGGTACCGGATCCCCACCATCCCGATTGCCAGCCACGACCCGACGCGATGGGAGTACGGCCGGGCATGGATCCAGGCGCTGAACAGTGGCGATCCTACGGGTGCTGGCTATCTCGCCACGGCCGTTCCGCTGATGCGACCGACGACCACGCCGGCCAGGTTGTCCGCGGCGGCGCGGCGCCTGCTCGAACGCCAGTACGCCACTGTTGAGATTGCCGACTCGGTGGCCTCACTGGCGGGCCACCAGGTTGCCCAGACGCGCGGGTATTCGGCCCGCCTGCAGGGCGCCGTGCAGGCCCTCGAAGGGGACGTCCTGAACGGACTCCTCAGGTACCACGAGATGACCGCGATCCTCGACAAGATCGCAGCCGGCGAGCTGCTCGGGCGCCGGCAGGACATGGCGGCCAACCAGCTTCTGTCTCACGCGCTCGAGCAGCTCCTCGCCCGCAGCAAGCGGCAGCGCGATACCGAGGCCGCCACTATGAACATGCAGCTCACGAGCTGGCGTGATGGCCGTGCCGCAAACGAGGCCTTCGTCGCCGGCACCGGCGACGCCTTGAGAACGTGGAGGCAGCCATGACCTGGCCCCGTTTCGCGCATTCCTGGCTGGCCCTCACGGTCACCGTTGCCGGGTGCCTAGTCGGGAGTCCGCGTGCTGCCTCGGCGCAGCTCACGGTCTACGACCCCGCCGTGACCACACGGAACACCGTGACGGCGATCGTCAAGGAGTCCCTGCGTCGGACACAGCAGGAGCAACACAGCCAGCTTCGCCGGATGGCCCAGCGGCTGAGCATGTTCACGAATCTGGCGAAGTACTCGATTCGGGATGCGCCTAGATGGCGGATCCACGACTTCGAGAATCCCGACCTTCTGGCCGTCACCCGGGCGCTGCATGCGGCACTCAACTACGGCGACGCGGCTGGCGCCGCCTATCTGGCGGTGAGTCATCCGGTCCAGACCGCTGCACCTCTCGTTGCCAGGCTCGGGCCGGCCACACGGCGGTTGGCGCTCGCGCGCCTGGCGACGCTGGAGGCTGCCGATGCCTCCGCCATCGCGGCGATTCACGAAAGCGGTCGACTTCGGCTGAACGGACGTCGCGAACTGGCGGCCATCGACGTGCTCGATGGGCATGTGGTGGACCCCACGCTCGAACAGAGCGCCACCGCCGTGCTCGACAAGATCAGCGGTGCGGCCCTCATCGCCGCCCGGCAAAGGCAGGCCAGGACGCAGCTGCTCGCCGCCATCGTCGAACAGCTCCTTACCGACTCGAAACGAGCCAGAGACACGGACGCCGTCGTCATGAACATGCAGCTCACCTCGTGGCGCGACGGGACGGCCGCCAACGAAGCGTTCGTCCGCGGCTCAGCCGATGCCCTCAGGACGTGGCGCCAGCCTTGAGAGAGGTGGTGTGTCGTGCAGCCCTCACTGAACCTTCTCCCGACCATCCAGCAGGCCATCACGAACCTGCTGACAGTGTACGAGCCTGAGTTCCTGCGGTTCGGCTACACGCTCTTCCTGGCGTTCGCCACTATCCTGATCTGCTGGCAAGGCATCAAGATGATGTTCTCGCACGACGGGCTGGGCGAGCAGATGTTCGACTTCGCGAAGATGCTGCTGTTCGTGTCGTTCGGCTACGCGTTCATTGCGTTCTACGAGGCGCCGCTGCCCGGGATCGGGGTGTCGTTCAGCAACCTGATCACGGACCAGACGTTCTACTTCCAGAGCGTCCTCGAGGCGCGGTCGTTCGACAACATCTACCGCCACCTCGACACGCTGTCCGACGCGTTCATGCAACCGGACGCCTGGTCCATCCTGGCCAACCTGCTCTACTGGACCGTGCTGCTGCTCGTGGCCGTAGCCAAGGCGCTGTCGCTGGCGGTGATCGCGTTCGGCCTCATCGCGTCCGCCGTCTGCGCGCTCCTGGGCCCGATCTTCGTTCCGTTCTTCATCGTGCCGAAGCTCGACTGGCTGTTCTGGGGCTGGCTGAAGTCGTTCATCCAATACTCGTTCATCCCCGTTGTGGCCATCGCGTTCCTGATGGTATTCGAGCAGTTCGTCTTCCGGTACGTCACGACGCTGCCGCCTACCATCACCCAGGCTGAATACGGCATCTACGCGCTGCAGGCGGTGGCTGTGATCGTGACCTTCGTGGTCGGGATGCTGCTCGTGCCGTCGCTCACGAGCAACATCTTCTCAGGTGGCGGCGGCGAGTCGGTGCTGTCGCCACGCATCGCCGTTAGCCGGCTGCTGCGCCGGTAGAAACGAGGGGCTGATGTCACCGCGATTCGCCAACCGGCCGACCCGGGACGACGCTGAAGAGACCGCCTCTCCAGAGCTGGTCCGGATCATCTTCCTGGCCATGGGCATCGCGATGCTGCTCGGGCTGCTCGCCGGTCTGGCATGGACGGCGTACCACCTGGTGTGGCTCCGGCTGGTTGGGTGAGGAAGGAGGCTATCGATGAGTGTGCCGGTGGCCGAGCCGAACCCGAAGTCGCTCGAGGGCGCGAAGCGCCAGTTCGTCGAACTGTATGGCTCGGCCCTCGTCATGAACACGTACCTGAAGATTGCGCTGGTCCTTGTGTCCATGGTGGCGCTCGGACTGGTGGGGCTCAACGTGCACACTGCCTCCAAGTACGCCGACATCAAGCCCTTGGTGATCCGCATCGACGAGGTCGGGCGCGCCGAGGCCGTTGCGTACGACGCCCTGACCTACCGCCCGCAGGCGCCCGAGCTCCGGTACTTCCTGACGCAGTTCGTCGTGAAGCACTTCAGTCGTGTGCGCGCCACCGTCCAGCGCGAGTACCCGGACTCCCTGCTGTTCCTGGACCCAGCCTTGGCGGATGCCACGATCGCCCAGGACGACCAGAGCCGGGTCATCGAGACGTTCGTCACGAACCCGTCTGCTGACGAGGTCGATGTCGTCGTCCAGAACGTCAGTCTGAGCGAGCTGACGACGCCACCGTTCCGGGCGGCGGTGAACTTCCAGAAGGTGTTCTACACCCCCGGCACGCGTCACGAACGTACGCGCGAGACGCACATCGCCCAGATCGACTTCGTGCTCCGCGACCACGTGCCGAACGCGTTCGTACGCGTCAACCCGCTTGGCCTGCAGGTGACCTACTTCCGTGTCGACCAGGCGTTCGAGGAGTCCCGCCGATGATGGCCAACGCCGCC
>JADZBZ010000385.1 GCA_020851835.1 Acidobacteriota bacterium | reverse complement strand
TCTGGCTGGCCGAAGTTGAACTCCGAGTGGCCTTCACGCAGCACCATCTGCGTGGAGGCTGGCAGCACCATCCGGGGATCCTATCCGAAAGCCCGGCGGGCGGGCGCACGCTGCGGGCTCAGCGCGGCGCCAGGACCACGCCGACCAGCCTGGTGGACTTCACCGGCTGCCCGTTTCGGCGCGCGGGCTCGTACCGCCATGCGCGCGCGGTCTCGAGCAGGAGGGCGTCGTAGGGGGGGTAGCTCGGATCGACAATGCGCGCCGCGGTGACCGCGCCCGTTTCGTCGATGTCAACCTCGATCACGCCACTGAAGCCCGATGTGAAGCGGTCGGCCGCGGCCGGCGGCTTCCAGGGTGGCATGTCCTGGCGGATCGGAATGGCCTCGCGTGGCGGCTCGGGGGGCGCGCTGGCGGGGGAGGCCGCGAGCGGAGCCGCGGGCGGCGGCGGAGGCTCGGCCCGCGCGATCGCGGCGCGGCTGAGCTCGACGAAGCCCTCCCCGAGCACGCGAAGGTCCGTCAGGCTCGCCTCGTCTTCCTCCGCCACCAGGCGGATCACGGCCAGCGAGCGTTCGAGCGTCCGCACGGCATCGGCGTAGGCGTGCCCATCGTAGGCGGCCTTCCCCTCCGCGTAGAGTTCGCGCGCCATGCCCGGCAGCACACGCCGCTGCGCGGCGTCGAAAACGGCCCGCACTCGCGGCGGAATGTCGTCTCCCGGCTCGAACGCCGGATCGGTGGTGATGATCCGTTCGATGACGGCATCGGCCTCGCTGGCCCGGCCGAGGGCGATGAGACACAAGGCCCGGACTTGATCCATTTCGATGGCCACCGGCACGGCCGCGGGCGGGTCGAGCCGGTCGAGCGCGCCGAGCGCCGCCTCGTAGTTGGCGTCGGCATAGAACTCGTGCACCGTATCAATCGGCGACTGCCCCGCCGCCGCGGCAGAACCGAGGGCGGCCCAGACCAGCGCGATCGTCAGCAGACGCGAGGTCATCGCCGCAGGTCCACGCCGATGCGGGCGGGCGTCCCCACGCCGACGGCCACGGTCTGTCGCTGCTCACCCAACTGGGGATGCCTGAGGACCACGTCGTGGAAGCCGATGGGCAGCGACAGGTTGCCCACGGGTGTCTCACCGACGTGGACGCCGTCGATCCACACTTCCGCCCAGGGCTGCGCGTTGATGTTCACCAGGCCATTGACCGGTTCCAGTTCCAGCCTCGTCGTGCTGCCCCCGGTGACTTGCACCGTGCGGCGCACGCGGTAGCCCAGGGTCTCGTCCACGATGTCGAGTTCATGACGGCCCACCGGCAGCAGCAGCCGGGGCGTGTTGGTGCGGCCGAGCAGGGTGCCGTCCTCGAACAGGTCTGCCACGACCGGGCTCGCGACCGTGAGCCAGCCCGATGCGATGCCGCCGCCGCCGAGCGAGACAATCACCGATGCCGGGGCGCCTGCCTCGACCTCGACCGAGCGGCGGATGGTCGTGCCCGCACTCGTCACCGTCACCTCGTGCCGTCCCGGCGCCAGCCCGTCGATCGTGGCAGGCGATGCTCCGTGTGCCTCACCGTCCACGATTACCTCGGCCCCCGGTGGGTCTGTACTGACGCGCAGCTCACCCGTGGGCGCCGCCGGCTGGGCAGGGGCCGGGGCCGCCGCCAGCGCCACGTGGATCGTGGCATCGGTGCCAGGTTGAACCTCGATGTGCTGCGTCTGGGCACGTGCGCCCTCCCCGACCACCACCGTGTGCGGACCTGGCGGCAAGGCAGAGGTGACCGGGGTGGTGCCCATCCGCACGCCGTCGATGATGACCGGGGCGCCCTCGGGATCCGACGTCACGGCCACGGGTGTGGCGTGCGCAGCTGCCCATGGCATCGTGCCCGTACCGAGCCACCAGGCAATGGCGGCAGACTGCAGCACGAGCGTGACGGCGACAGCGGCGAGGGCGAGACGCTTCCAGAAGGCGCGCCGCCGGCTGTCGGCGAATGAAGCAGGATTGAATCGTGGCCGCCGGGCCAGGCGCGACGCGGACTCGGGCTGGAAGGCCTCCAGCGAGTCGGCGGCGGTGAGCTCGACGGCGACGCGAAGCGCATCACGCGAGTCGCGCGAACGGACGACGGGCGGAGCAGCGGACTCCGAAGACTCGGCATCCGACGACGCGGCTGCGGAAAGGGGGTTCCGCGGCACGGGGGGTGGAGTGTATCACCCGCCCCTGGGCCCGGCAAGGGAGCGTATCGCTACCGCTGGTCGGGCTCGTCGAGCAGGGTGTGCAGCTCGGAGAACGGATCGTCGGCCGGCGGGGACGCCGGGCGTGCGGCGACCGGGCGGACGCCCGAGCGGCGGACGGAGGAAGCTGGCGACGGCACCGGGCGAGGCGTTGGCGCATGGCGCGGCGCCGCGGCGCTGCGCCGGCGGAACCACAACATCAGGACCAGGCCGCCGACCATCCAGAAGGCCCAGCCCAGGACGAGTTCGGGCGGCAGATCGGTCAGGGAACCCACGAAAACGTCTTTCCCGCGCCGAGAGAGTAGTTCGTCAGCAGCGAATCGAGGATGGGCGCGCGCTCCGACTCGGCGAGCATCGCCGCGCGGAGCGATTCGTCCACGTTGACCGATTCGTCGTGGTCGAGGACGAGAATGATCACCACCCGGC
>JADZBZ010000384.1 GCA_020851835.1 Acidobacteriota bacterium | reverse complement strand
GGCTTGCCCGTGGCCGGGTCGGTCCACTCGCGGGCGCCGGTCGCCAGGTCGGTGAAGTTGGCGACGGTCTTCGGAGCCTTGTCATCGAAGAGCCGGACCTTGAAGGTGCCGGCCGAGGTGTCGAACGTTGCATGCGTCATACGAGGATCTTAACAGCTGGCCCCGGAGGGGTCCCGGGGGACTAGAATATCGGCGCGTATGCGAATCTCCGCCACGTTGCTGGCCGCGTGTTTGTTCCACGTCACCCCTGCGGTCTGCGCCGCGCAATCCCAGGCGTCGCGGCTTACCGATCGCACCGAGTCCACCAGCGACGGGGTCACCGAGGTCAAGGGCCGGGTCGCGCTCGACGTCGCGGGCCAGCCGGTGCCGAAGCGGTTCGTGCTGCGCTATCCGGCCGAACGGTCGCGGTGGAACGGCTCGCTGGTCATCGGCGCGCACGGCGGCTCGGGCGGAAACAACTTCGACCCCACCGGCAAGGTGATTGGCACGGACGAGACGGCGCTCGATGACGTGATTGGCCGTCATGCCGTCGCCGCCGGCTTTGCCTACGCCAGCGTGGATCGCGACGGCGCCGTGAGTGCCCGCGACGGCCTGGGCCTCACCAACCAGTTCGCCGACATCGCCGCCGCCGAGGTGGTCGCGCGGCTCGGGCGCGCGCCGGCACGCCGCTACCTGGTGGGCCTGTCGATGGGCGGCGGCATTACACGCGTCGCCGCGGAGGATCCGTCCAGGCCCTATGCCGGCACCTTGATCGTCGCCGGCGCCGGCGGCGACCTGCCCACGCGCGTGGCCAGGCAGGTCGAGTTGGCCGCGCTGTGGCCGGACGTCGATCCCCGGCGCCATCCCGGCCTGACCCCGACCGACCCGAAAATCCAGGCCTTTGCCGAGGCCATCGGCACGCCGGTGGCCGCCCGGCGGCTGTGGCCCTACACGGCGACCGGCGCCGCCAGCGCGGCCTCGCGACCGCCGCAGCCTCCCGGCGAGAACTCCACCGGCCGCGTGTACGTTCCGACCATCGAGGTTGTCGGCACTTGGGACGACTTCGTCCGCAAAGAGCTGCTGGCATACGCGCGCCGCGTGGAACCGCGGGCCCTGCACCGCCTTTATCAGGTCGAGGGCGTGTGGCACATGTCGGGTGACGACGACGGTGTGCAGTCGTTCATGTACATCGCGACGCGCATGGGGCTGGACCCGGACGTGGCCCGAGCGATGGGCGCGGGCCCCTCGTACCTGCCCGCCGTCCGAAGCGCCTTCGACGCCCTCGTGCGGTGGGTCGAGCAGGGCACGCCTGCCCCGCCCAACGCGGTGATGCAGCCGGGCGACGCGCTGCCGTCGGGTCAGGCGGTGCCCTGACTCAACAAGAAGACTACGCCCCGAACGTGATGCCCTGCGCGAGCGGGAGCGCGGTGGACCAGTTCACGGTATTGGTCTGCCGGCGCATGTAGGCTTTCCAGGCGTCGGAGCCCGACTCGCGTCCGCCGCCCGTCTCCTTCTCGCCGCCGAAGGCGCCGCCAATCTCGGCACCCGAGGTGCCGATGTTCACGTTCGCGATGCCGCAGTCCGATCCGCGCGGCGAGAGGAACTCTTCGGCCGTCCGCACGCTCTCGGTGAACACCGCGCTCGACAGGCCCTGGGGCACGTCGTTGTGCAGGTGGAGGGCCTGTTCGGTGGTGTCGTATTCCAGGATGTAGAGGATCGGCGCGAAGGTCTCCTGCCGGACCACGGCTGTCTGTGCCGGCATGTGGACGATGGCGGGCTCGACGAACTGGGGGCCGATGTCGGGCCGCCGGGCGCCGCCGTGTACCACCCGACCGCCTTCGGCGACGGCCTGGCCCAGGGCGGACTGCATCTGATCCACGGCCTGCGCGTTGACGAGCGGCCCCATGAGCGTACCCTCGGCGAGCGGATCGCCGATGCGCACCTGGCCGTACGCCTTGACGAGCCGATCGACCAGCGCACCAGCGATGCCTCGCTGCGCGATGATCCGGCGCGTGGACGTGCAGCGCTGTCCGGCCGTGCCCACCGCACCGAAAAGGATGGCGCGAACCGCCATGTCGAGGTTCGCGTCGGCGGCGACGATGATGGCGTTGTTGCCGCCCAGTTCGAGAATGGTCCGGCCGAAGCGGCCGGCCACCGTCTGCGCGACGTGCCGCCCGACGGCGGTGGAGCCGGTGAAGGACACCAGGGGCAGGCGGTGATCCTGGAGCATCGCCTCGCCGATGGTGCGGCCCGAGCCGACGGCCAGCGTGAAGACGCCCGTGAGGCCGTGATCGGCCATCACGCGGTTGGCGATGTGCTGCACGGCAATCGCGGTCAGGGGTACCGGCTCGGCGGGCTTCCAGACGACGGTATCGCCACATACCGCGGCGATGGCGGCATTCCACGACCAGACGGCCACCGGAAAGTTGAACGCTGAGATCACACCGATTGGACCCAGGGGATGCCACTGCTCCATCATGCGGTGGCCCGGGCGCTCGGAGGCGATCGTCAAGCCGTAGAGCTGGCGCGACAGCCCGGTGGCGAAATCGCAGATGTCGATCATCTCCTGCACTTCGCCGTGCCCTTCGCCGCGAATCTTGCCCATCTCGAGCGAGACCAGGTCACCCAGCGGTTCCTTCTGCTCGCGCAGCGCCTGGCCGAGGTCTCGGACGACCTCACCGCGCTTGGGCGCAGGCACCTCGCGCCAGGCCCGAAACGCCGCGGTGGCACCGTCGGCGACGCGATCGTAAGCCGCGGGACTGGCCAGCATCACGGTGGCGATGGCCGCGCCGGTGGCCGGATTGAAGGACGTCAGCTTGTGGCCGTCCGGCTCCGGGAGCCAGCCGTCTGGCCCGGTGCAGGCACCGGGGTTGAGGGGTTGCAGGCACAGCTTGTCGAGCAGGGCAGCGGTAGACACGCGAATAAGTGTACCCGGCAATCGGCAGCCGCGATCCGTCCCCCGCGGACCCGGGCCCGGCGTCGAACCGGAAATACACGCCCCTGGCCCACACCCGATAGTATGAAGTGATGCTCTCACAGGATATCGACGCGGTGGTGGGCGGACGGCACGCCGATCCGTTCGGGGTGCTCGGACCGCACGAAATTGTCGACGCGCTGGCGATTCGGGCGTTCTGGCCGCGCGCGCGGGCCATGACGGTGGTTGCGCCAGGCGGGGCAGAGCTCGGCGTGATGAAGCGCCTGCACCCCGACGGGGTGTTCGAAGGGGTCCTGCCGGGTGTCACCCGCGAGGGATTCGACTACCGGCTGAAGGTGACCGACGAGAGTGGGCGGAGCTTCGAGCTCGACGACCCCTATCGCTACGGCCCGGTGCTGTCGGCCTTCGACCTGTACCTGCTGGCCGAGGGCACGCAGGTGCGCGCCTTCGATGCCCTGGGCGCGCGGCCCTTGGTACACGGCATCCGGCAGGGGGTGCACTTCGCCGTGTGGGCCCCCAATGCCCGCCGGGTGAGCGTGGTAGGCAACTTCAACGGCTGGGATGGCCGCGTGCACCCCATGCGGGCGCGCAGCAGCGGCTTCTGGGAGATCTTCAT
>JADZBZ010000383.1 GCA_020851835.1 Acidobacteriota bacterium | reverse complement strand
GAAGACGTACGTTCCCCGGAACGCCACCGTGTAGGTGTCATACCAGAGCAAGCCCTTCTGGCGCTGCTCCAGGTCGAGCGTTACGTCGGCGGCGGTATGGAGCAGCGGCGCCGGCACCCACTGCACGGAGGGTTGGCGCACCTGCCGCGCCACGTCGCGACCGCGATCGTCCTGCTCGACAGCGGTCTCGACGGTGTCGGCTGGTCGGGCCACCCACGCCTCCGGCGCCGACTGGCGGTGCGGTCCCCCCCATAACCCGGCGACCTCCTCCCGAAGCGAACTGTCGAACTGGCCGGTGCGATACACCAGGGACGTCCCCAGCGTGAACCAGGCTGTGGCGGCGCAGACGAAGATGAAGCCGATGGCGAAGATGCGTCGAACGGTCACGAGGCCCTCCCTCCAAAACGACGGCGGGCCACATGCGGCCGCCGGTGGACGCCACCCTGACAGGGCCGTGCGCGGAAGTCCTCAGCAAAAGCTGAGCGTTTGGTGAGCCGTTCGGATATCAGGTGACGGGACGCCCGTTCGGATCGCCGCGGCGAGCGGCGGGGCTCGAAAGCCCCCAAGCGAGGCCCAGGCCGAACGCCCCTCCTTCGAACGCGGCCACGAGCGCCTGGGTGACGGGGCCGAACATGGGTTCTCCCAGGAGAGCCCCAAGCGGCGTGAGGGCGATCTGTGACCCTTGGGACGCCAGCGCCACGGCGTGAATCGTGCCGCCGACCAGGGAATGGCCGGCCCACGACAACAGAAGACCCGCGGCGGCGCCGCAGCCGCCGCTGGCAAGAGCGGCCACCCGCCGCGCGGAGCCGGTCAGTGCCGCGATGCCGCCGCCGGGCCTGGGCGTCGAGAGGGCGTAGCCGGCAGCCACGGCCGCGCCGATGACAAGACCTTCCACTGGTCCACCGAGTTCGACGCGCAATCCGAACAGGGCCTCGAGCGTCAGGCGTCCGAGGGTACTCAGGAGTACGCCCGTGCCGAAGCCGCCGGCCGCCCCGCCGGCCACGATGGCCAGCCCACGCCTCGACCGAGAAACGGCTTCGGCCGTGGTCATTCCCGCAGCCACGCCGGCAGCGGCAACGGTGCCGGCGGCCGCTCCGAGGGCACCGAGCACCACGGCAGCGGTTGCCGGCGCCTCGGATGCAGGAGCCAGCCACAGCAGGACTCCGCCGGCACACCCGGCGACGAGGCCGGCGGTGCCACCTCCGCTCGCGGCCCGAGTCCAGCGCCGCCCGATCACGGTCAACGCATCCATGGCTCGCAAGCGCACGAGCACACGCGCGGCCGCCAGGCCACCCGACTGGCCCCAGAGCGGGACCTCGCCCGCTCCGGGGACGTCCCACCGTGAGTCGCGCAGCAACGCAAGGGCCGCGCCACCATCGGCGTGTCGCGCCAGCGCCTGGAGGGCCCGCGCCGTGCCGAGCTGGTGCAGTTGCTGAGCGATATCTCGCCTGTCCTCGATCGATCGTGCGTCCGAAGATCCCTCGCCCACCAGCGCTGCGACGAGCGCCTCGATCCGGTCGTCCGTGGACAGGACGGCGATGTCGCTGCTCGATTGTGGGGCGGGGACGGGGGCATCGCCTGGCGCGAGGCCTGGACGGTCGTCGTCGGTGTCTTCTCGTACATCGGCGTACACGAAGCTGTATCCGTGGCGCGATATCGTACGGATGTACGCCGGCTCGCGCGAGTCGTCGCCGAGCGTGCGGCGCAGCGTGCGGATGGCCTGGGAGAGGGCCCCGTCGCTGACGATGACGTCGCCCCAGACCTGGTCGAAGATGTCGCGACGCGTCACCACCGCCGGGCGACGCTCGATGAGCAGCACCAGCAGGTCGAAGTAGCGGGGGATGAGGGGTAGTTCCCTTCCCTGCCGCCGCAGTCGGCGCTCCCGCTGCGACACCTCGAAGTCGGCGAAGCGGAAGCGGGCCGGCAGGGTCACGGCCGACTATTGTGCGTCAGAGTCAGCCGCGCTGCCGCCATATCAGCGCCGATCTTCGTGGACGAGCTGGCCCCGGGCTCGTCGCCCGCCAGCCGGTTCATCGACTTCAGCGCCCGCGGCCCGACTTCGCCTCAGTGCGCGCCGGTTGGCGGGGCCTGCGACTGCGGGCGCCGCATCAGCAGGATCAAGGGCAGCAGGCAGAGAAAGACGACGCCGAGCAAGCGGAACACTTCCACGAACGACAGCATGGCTGCCTGCCGCTGCACCAAGCCAGCCACGGTCGCGTAGGCGCGCGCGGTGGCCGTCACCGGATCGACTCCGCTCGCGATCATCGATTGACGCAGGCCGTCCAGCAGATCGCGGCTGGAGGACGAGAAGCCGTCGACGTGCTCACCGAGCACGCCGAAGTACACCTGCTGCTTTCGCGCCAGCAGCGTGCTGCTGACCGCAATGCCAATGCTGCCGCCCAGGTTGCGCATCAGGTTGAAGAGGCTCGTGGCATTGCCCATGCGCTCCCGCGGCACCGGGTCCATGCTGATGGTGGTGAGCGGCACGAAGAGCATTGACAGGCCGATCCCCTGCAGGAACTGCGGCCAGAACACGTCCCAGTACCCGGCGTTGAGATTGAGCGCCCCCAGCCAGAACAGCGTGCCCGCGCCGATGACCAGCCCCCCGGCCACCAGCTTGCGCGGATCGACCCGCCCGATGAGCAGACCCACGGTCGGCATGCCGATGAGCGAACCCACTCCTCGAGGCGCCATCGCGATGCCCGCCTCGAACGCCGGGTACCCCAGCAGCGTCTGCAGCATGATGGGCAGCAGCACCAGACTGCCGTAGAGCACGAAGCCCAGGCTCGTCATCAGGAACACGCCGGTCGCGTAGCTGCGGAGCTTGAACACCCGGAGGTCGACGACCGGCTCGTCGGCCAACATCTCGCGCACGAGGAACGCGACGACGCCGCCGCCCGAGATCACGACCAGGGTGGTGATGAACGGCGACGAGAACCAGTCGCGCTGCTGCCCGAGGTCGAGCGCCAACTGGAGGCACCCGACCCACAGGGCCAGCAAGCCGATGCCCCAGTAGTCCACGCGCGTGCGTTCCTGCCGGAGGTAAGACGGGTCGAAGACGTACAGCCGGGTCATCACGAGCGAGACGATGCCCACCGGCAGGTTGATATAGAAGACCCAGCGCCAGCTGTAAGTATCGGTCAGCCAGCCCCCCAGCACCGGACCGAGAATGGGCGCCACCACGATACCGAGCCCCCAGAACCCCATCGCCTTGCCGCGCTCGTGGGGCGGAAACGCCTCGAGCAGCACGGCCTGCGACAGCGGCTGCATCGCGCCGCCGGTGGCGCCCTGCAGCAGGCGAAACAGCACCAACGACTGCAGGTTCGGTGCGAGGCCGCAGAGCAGCGACGAGACGGTGAAGCCGGTCACCGACGTCATGAGCAGGCGCTTGCGGCCGAACGTGCGGGCCAGCCAGCCCGTGAGCGGCAGCACGATGGCATTGGCCACCAGGTAAGAGGTGAGCACCCAGGTGGACTCGTCGATGGTGGCCGACAGGTTCCCCGCGATGTGCGGCAGGGACACGTTGACGACCGTGCTGTCCAGGACCTCCATGAAGGTCGCGAACATCACCGCGATCGCGACAATCCACGGATTGACCTGGCGCTGCCCGTCCATCGCGCCGCCTACTTCGTGTACACGGTGGGCACCACGGACAGGCCGGGGCGCAACTGCCCGCCCGTGTCCTGTCCCGGCTCCAGCACGATCTTCACGGGCACGCGCTGCACCACCTTCACGAAGTTGCCCGTGGCGTTCTCGGCCGGCAGCAGGCTGAACTGGCCTCCGGTGGCCGGTCCGATGCTGTCCACCGTGCCGGTGAAGCGGCGTCCATCGAGCGCATCGACGGTGACAACGGCGGCCTGACCCGCGCGCATGTCGGCCAGCTGCGTCTCCTTGAAGTTCGCCACCACCCACACATCGTCGCGCGAGACCAGAGCGAAGAGCGGCTGGCCGGGTTGCACCAACTGTCCAAGCTCTATCGCTCGGCGGCCGACAAGGCCGTCGCTCGGCGCGACGATGCGGGTGCGCTCGAGGTTGAGACGGGCCTGCGCGAGCACGGCGGCAGCCTGTTTGACCTGTGCGGCCGCGGCCGCGGCACGCGCCCGACTCACCTCCAGTTGTTCGGGGGCCGTACGCGCGGCGGCCATGACGGCTTCGGCGCGCCCCGCGGCCGCGCGTGCCTGGATGACGCGCTGCTCGGCCACCGCAATCGCCAGACGCGCCGCCGCCACTTCTGACTCGGCGGCCTCGCCGGCTGCCCGCGACGCGTCGGCGGCGGCGACCGCGGCGTCGAACTGCTGCTGGGCCACCTCTTCCTTTTCGGCGAGGGGGCGCAGGCGCTCCACGTCGCGCGCCGCCTTGGTGACACCCGCCTGGCCCTCGCGCACACGAGCCTCGGCGGCCACCAGTTGCGCCCGGGCCGCCTCGACTTGCCGCTCGGCCACGGCCACGCCGGCCCGGGCTTCGTCGATGCCGCCCGCCGCGGTCTGCACGTCGCTCGAGGTCGACACTTCCGCAATCGGTACCCCGCTGACCGCGGCGGCGGCATTGGCCTCCGCATCGGCCAGTTCCGCTTCAGCGCGGTCGACCACCGTCTGGTACTCGCGCGGATCGATCCGGGCCATGAGCGTGTCCTTCTGTACGAACTGGTTGTCGGTGACGTGCAGTTCGACGATCGAGCCGCCCACCTGCGTGGCAATTTGAGTGATCCGCCCCTCGACTTGCGCGTCGTCGGTCGATTCGTGGCCGGCACCCAGCCATCGCACGAGCCCCACGCTCGCCGCCACGACCAACACCGCCAGCGCAACCCACTTCACCGGCCCGCGGGCAACGTTTGGACCCCCTGCCATCACTGTGCTCCCGTAAGAAACGCCGCTACCGTCTCCTCGGCCACTCCGACGGCGCGAGCGAGACTGGCCTTCGCCACGTTGTGGCTGTAGAGAGCGGCGATGTACGACTCGGCGGCGGCCGCCACCGATTGCTGCGCGGCGGTCACCTCGATGTTGCTGGCCACACCGGCGGCAAACCGGTCGCGTGCCTGCGTCAGTTCCTGATCGGCAAGCGCCACCGCCGTACGCGCCGCCTCGATCTGCTGCGCCGCCGCCTGGACATCGAGAAAGGCCGAGCGGACTTCGAGGTCGATGCGCCCGCGGAAGTCGTCGAACTCCGCGCGCCGCTGGCGCAGCTGGGCATTGGCCTCGATGCGGCGGCCCTGCGCGCGACCACCTTCGAAAATCGGTACCCGCACGGTCGCCGCAATCGCGTAGGTGGGGTGTGCGGCCGAG
>JADZBZ010000382.1 GCA_020851835.1 Acidobacteriota bacterium | reverse complement strand
GACCCGGCCACCTACTATGCCGGTTCGGCCTCGGGCGGCATCTTCAAGTCGGTGGACGGCGGCGTCCACTGGAACCCCATCTTCGACGACCAGCCCGTTCATTCCATCGGCGATCTGGCCGTCGCGCCCTCGGATCCCAGTACCGTCTGGGCTGGCACGGGCGAATCGTGCATCCGCAGCCACATCTCGGTGGGTGAAGGCATGTTCAAGTCCACCGACGCCGGCCGTTCGTGGACACGCATGGGTCTCGAACGCACCGGTCGCATCTCCCGCGTCGTCATCCACCCGCAGAACCCGGACGTTGTCTACGCGTGCGCCCTCGGACACGCGTACGGACCGCAACCCGAACGGGGCGTGTTCCGCACGACCGACGGCGGCCAGAACTGGGAGCGGGTGCTCTTCGTGGACGAAAACACGGGCTGCTCCGAGCTGACCATGGATCCTTCCAACCCCCGAAAACTGTTCGCGGGCATGTGGCAGATCGACATCAAGACGTGGGGGCGCGAGAGCGGGGGCGCCGGCAGCGGCATGTTCACGTCGAACGACGGCGGCAGCACCTGGACCCGCCTGCGCGGACGCGGCCTCCCCACCGGTGAAGTGGGCAAGGTGAAGGTCCAGTTCGCGCCGTCCAACCCTGAGCGACTCTACGCGCTGATCGAAACCGGGGACGGCATTCCGTACGAGGGCCGGGACACCGAGAACGGACAGGTGTGGCGCTCGGACGACGGCGGCCGCAACTGGCAGATGACCAGCACCGACCGCAATGCAATGGGTCGCGCGGCGTACTACGGCCACCTCTTCGTGTCCCCAGACGATGAGGACACCTCGTATTACCTGTCGGCGTCCTATAACGTGTCGATTGATGGCGGGCGTACACTCGAGCAGATGCAGGGCGGAACAACCGCGCCCGGCGGCGACCATCACGACATGTGGATCGACCCGACGAACGGGAAGCGCATGATCGTCGCCCACGATCAGGGCGTGTCCATCTCACAGAACGGGGGCAAGTCGTGGTTCCGCCTGCGTCTGCCGAACGCGCAGATGTACCACGTGACGACAGACAACCAGATTCCGTACTACGTGTATGGCAACAAGCAGGACGGGCCGTCGTATCGGGGGCCGAGCGACAGCCGCACGGGTGGGTCGGTCATCCCGCGCGCGGCGTGGCACACGGTGGCTGGCGGCGAAAGCGGCTGGGCCACGCCCGACCCGGTGGATCACAATCTCGTCTGGTCGAGCGCCTCGGGCTCGGGCAGCGTCGGCGGCATCGTGGCGATTTACGAAGAGAGCCGGCGGCAGGCTCGCAACGTCGAGGTGTGGCCCAACCAGGCGAACGGGATTCCGGCCGACCTGCGCTACCGCTTCAACTGGGCCATGCCCCTGACGATGTCGCCGCACGACAGGAACGTCGTCTACGTTGGGAGCCAGCACGTGCACCGGACGTCGAACCGGGGCCAGAGCTGGGAGGTCATCAGTCCGGACCTGTCGCTCAACGACAAGGCCCGCCAGCAGTTCTCGGGTGGGCTCACCGGCGACAACATCGGCGTCGAGTACGCGGCCGTCGTGATGGCGATTGCCGAATCGCCTCTCGAGCGCGGCCAGATCTGGGCCGGCACGAATGACGGGCAGCTGCAGCTCACGCGCGACAACGGCAAGACCTGGACGAACCTGACGAAGAGCATCCCGGGGCTTCCACCCGACGGCACGTTCTCGAACATCGAGCCATCGCGCTACGACGCGGGCACGGCGTACATCGCCGTCGACCTTCACCAGGTGAACAACCGCGACCCGTGGGTGTACAAGACCACGGACCACGGCCGGACATGGCGACTCATCGTCAACGGCATTCCGAAGAGCATGCTGAGCTACGCGCACTGCGTTCGAGAGGATCCGGTGCGGCGCGGGATGCTCTACCTCGGGACCGAGAATGCGATCTACGTGTCGTTCAACGACGGCGAGAACTGGCAGCCGCTGCAGAACAACCTGCCGTCCGCGCCGGTGTACTGGATTACGGTGCAGGAGCACTTCAACGACCTGGTCATCGCCACCTACGGCCGCGGCTTCTGGATCCTGGACGACCTCACGCCGCTGCAGCAGCTGTCGCCGGCGGTGACGACCGCCGACGCGCACCTGTTTCCGCCACGAGCGACGTACCGCTTCCGCCAGATTACGCAGGAAGCGTCGGTCTATGAGGACCAGACCGTCGGACAGAACCCGCCGTACGGCGCGGCGATCAGTTACCAGCTCGGTTCGCCAGCGACCGGCCCGGTCACGGTACGGATTCTCGACGCTGCGAATCAGACGGTGCGGACGATTATCGGCACGCGAGCGGCCGGCCTGAACCGCGTGTACTGGGACCTACGCGACGAGCCGAGCGTCGAGGTGAAGATGCGGACGCGGCCGCTCTACGCGCCGGATGTCGAGCTGGATCCGGATGGGACACGCTCCGCACCTGGTGGTGGAAGGCTCAGCATCCTCCAGCCCCCCGGCACCTACACCGTGCGGCTCGAGGTGGGCGGCAGGACGCTCACGCAGAAGCTCGAGGTGCGAAAGGACCCGAACTCCGGCGGATCCGAGGCCGAGATCGCCGAGCAGGTGAAGATGCTGAGCGCGCTCAAGGGCGACATGGACACCGCTGCGAGCCTCATCAACGAGTTCGAGCGCGTGCGCAGCCAGTTGCAGGCGCTGTCGCAAACGGTGGAGAACCAGGAGATACGCAAGCTCGCGGAGGCGCTGGAGAGCAAGATGTCCGACGTCGAGACGAACCTGATCGATCTCCGGCTGACCGGTCGCGGCCAGGACGGCGTGCGCTTCGGGTCGCGCCTGCTGGGCAAGCTCGGGTACCTGGCGGGAGGGCTGAGCGGCACGGACTTCAGGCCTACCGATCAGCAGATGGAAGTGCAGAAAGAATTAGGGGCACTCCTGAAGGCGCATCAAGGCTCCTATGATGGCCTCCTGAAGGAGCTCGGGACGTTCAACGAACTGCTCCGCGGACGCGGGGTGGCGAACATCCAGGGCAGACGGGTTGGAGGGGAGTGAGAGGAGCACTGTGAGCCGAGTACCGGAACTGCTGCGCTTGCATGGGATCTTCGCTGCGCTCGCACGTCAGGTTATCGACTGCCAACCCGGGGGGCCGAATGCCCGGTGAATCCTAGCGCGAGGATCTGATACGGGACGTTCCGTTCGCGTCGAACGGGCCACGGCTGAGGCGCGCGGGACCGAAAGCCGTCCGTCTACTTGGTCGCCTCCACCGTGAGGACAATCCCGGGGATCCAGTGGCGGCCGGTTTCCCCGCCGTCGTGCCGGTCGATGCCCTGGAAGGGCGCGTGGGTGGAGCGGCCGAAGCGTTCTCG
>JADZBZ010000381.1 GCA_020851835.1 Acidobacteriota bacterium | reverse complement strand
CTTGACGTCGGCCGGCACCACCACGCGCCCGGCCTGGCGGCAGGCGCGGATGGTCTGACCTACCGACCGAAGCCGCTCACGGCACTCACGGCAGGTCGCCAGGTGTTCCTCGCATCGCCGGCATTCGGCCGACGAAAACTCGCCGTCGAGGTACCGCGACCAGTGCGCCAACTCCGTTGCGCAGTGTTGCCGGGCTGCCCGTCGGCTCACGCCAGCGCCTCCTTGAGCATCTGGCGTGCGCGGTGGAGGCGCTGCTTGACGTTGGCCTCGGAGATGCCCGCCACCGCGGCCGCTTCGCGTGTGGACAGCCCCTCGACGTCGCGGAGGAACGCGACCAGGCGGTACGGCGGGGGCAACCCCTGGAAGGCGGTTTCGAAGCGGTGCCGTTCGGCGGCCGCGGCCGTCTGCTCCTCTGGGTTCGGACCGGTGGCCGGCACCTCGGGCGCGCCGTCGGCATCGAGCGAGGCCATCCGCGTCATCTGCTGTGACTTGGTCCGCCTCGACATCAGACAGGCATTCTTCACCGTCCGATAGAGCCAGGTCCGAAAGCCCCTGGGTTGGCGGATGCGTCGCGCGTTGCGGTAGGTCTGCAGCAGGGCGTCCTGCATGGCGTCTTCGGCATCCTCGGGGTGGCCGCAGACCAGCAGGCTGAAGCGGTAGGCCAGTGCCTGGGCGTCGGTGAGCAACCGCTCCATCGCCACACGGCCGTCAGCCCGGCCGAGTTCCTCGATCAGGCCGGCGTAATGGTCTGGTTCGGTGGCGGGTCGGGGATGAGGCATCGGCGAAGGGCGGTGCCGATCATACCAAGCGGGCCGGGAGGCGCATCCCAGGGGGCCGCCCGGGGCCGGCCCCGTGTCACCTTTGGCAGCCAGGCCGCATCTTTGACGCCGATGAGACTCCGAGGAGCCATTTTCTTGACGGCGCTGACTGCCGTCCTGGTACCGTCGGCTCGGGCTGCGGCGCAGGACGTGCTGCCGCTCGACCGTGCCGTGGCCGAAGCCCTGGCCCGGAATCCGGGCCTGCGCGCCGCCGAATCGGGCCAGGACGAGGCCGCCGCCCGCGTCGACGAGACGCGCGCGGGCTTCTTTCCCCACATCACGGTGAGCGAGGCGTGGCAGCGGGGGAACGCCCCGGTCTTCGTCTTCAGCTCGCTGCTCTCCGCGCGGCGGTTCGCCGCCGGCAACTTCGCGATTGACGCGCTGAATCGCCCCGATCCGCTGGGCTTCTTCCACGGCGCCGTCTCCGTGGAGCAGATGCTCTTCGACGGCGGCCGCACGGCCGCGGCGGTTGACGCGCGCATGGGCCTTGCGGCTGTGGCCGGCGCCGATCGAGACGGGCAGGCGCTGAGCCTCGCGCTGGAGGTGGCCGCCACCTACGGTCGTGTGCTCACCGCCGAGACGGCCCGGCAGGCCGCCGACGCGGCCGTCGAGGCCGCCGCCCAGGACGTGGCGCGCGCCGAGCGGCGCCGCGACGCCGGTACCGTCACCGAGGCCGACGTGCTCGCGCTCCAGGTACACCTGGCCTCCATACGCCAGCAGAGCATCGAGGCGGCCGGACAGGCCGCCGTCGCCCGGGCCGGTCTCAATCGACTGCGCGGCGCACCGGTGGACGAGGACTTCCGCGTGCAGGAGCCGCCGTCGGCAGGCGGGCCTGGCCGGAACTGGCGCGCTCTGGCCGACGAGGCCGTCGCGAACCGGCCCGACGTGAAGCGCGGCGAGGCCGCGGTGGCGTTGGCCGGCGCCGGCCGCCGCCAGGCGCGCGCCGCCTGGTGGCCGCGGGTCGCCGCGCAGGCCACCTATCAGTACGACGGCCTCGACTTCTCCAGTCGCGCCTCGTCCTGGGTCGTCGGCGGCGAAGCCCGATGGGGATTCTCCACCGGCCTCGGGGAGCGCGCGGCGATGCGCGCGGCGGCGGCGGCCGCCGCCCAGGCGCACGCCTCGCTCGACGATGCCCGCGCCGCCGTGGAGGTGGACGTGCTGGGTGCCGTTCGACAGCTCGAGAGCGCCGAGGCACGCGAGGGGGTGGCGCGGGCCACGGTTGCGCAGGCGCGCGAGCGCCAGCGGATCGTCAGGGACCGCTATGACGCCGGCCTCGCCGGCGTGCAGGATGTGCTGGGCGCGGCGGCAGCGGTGCTGCAGGCCGAGACTACGCGCGTGACGGCGATCGCGGATCGGTTCACCGCCGAGGCCGCGCTCGACCGCGCCATTGGGAGGAGACGGTAACGTGAAATCCATGTTCGAGCACCGGTGGGCGTGGGCAGCCGGCCTGGCCGTTGTGACGCTGGCGGCCTGCCAGTCTGCCCCGACCGAGCACCAGGGCGAGGCCGGCGCCGGTGCGCCCATCGACGCACGGCTGGCACGGGTGAGCCTCGTCGAGTGGCCGTCCACCTCCGAAGCCGGCGGGGTCGTCCGCGCCGGGCAGACGGCCGTCATCTCCAGCCGCGTCGTGGCACCGGTGACCCAGGTGTTCGTCAACGCCGGCGATCGCGTGCGCCGGGGGCAGACGCTCGTGGTGCTCGACGGTCGTGAGTTCGAGGCTCAGGCCGCGCGGGCGTCGGCGGCGGCGGCGGGCGCCGCGCTGGGGCTCGACGCGGCAAGGGCTGAGCTGGCCGCGGCGGAATCGGCGCTGGTCCTGGCCCGGGCGACCTTCGATCGCATCTACGGGCTGCACGACAAGCAATCGGCCACGGCGCAGGAACTGGATCAGGCGACGGCTGCGCGCGCGGGCGCGGAGGCACGGGTGGCCGGCGCTCGTGCACGCGTGGCCGAAGCCGAACAGGGCATTCTCGCCGCCCGTGCCGCCGCCGACGCGGCGGGCGTGAGCGTGTCTTACACGCATCTGACCTCACCCTTCGACGGCATCGTGGCGTCGCGTCAGGCCGACGCCGGAAGCCTGGCGTCGCCCGGCGCGCCGCTGCTGACCGTGGACGACACGTCGCGGTATCGCCTCGAGGCCCGAATCGACGAGTCGCAGGTCCGGGACGCCACCGCCGGCGCCGAGGTCGATGTACGTCTCGATGGGCCCGCCCGCGCCGCGGGCACGTGGCGGCGCGCGACGATTGGAGAGATCGCCAGCGTGGATCCCGAGCGTCACAGCTTTCTCGTGAAGATCGATCTGCCGGCGGCCGACGACCTGCGATCCGGTCAGTTCGGGCGGGTGCGGCTGCGCGGGCCGTCCCATCAGGTGCTCGCGGCGCCGCGTGGCGCCGTCGTGCGCCGCGGGCAGCTCGCCTTTGCCTACGCGATCGACGCGGAAGGTCGAGCCCGGCTGCGCATGGTCTCCACCGGCGAGTCCTCTGGTGACCAGGTCGAGGTGCTTGCCGGCCTCGCCGATGGTGACCAGGTCGTCCTGAATCCGCCGGACGGCCTCGCCGACGGACGGCCCGTGCGCGGAGCGGAGCCGGGCCCGGCGGGGGCGGCGAAATGAGCGTCCACTACGGCCTCGCCGGCCGCCTGGCCGCGGCCTTCATCCACTCGAAGCTGACGCCGCTCATCATCGTGGCATCGCTCCTGCTCGGCGTGTACGCCGGCGTGGCGCTGCCGCGCGAAGAAGAGCCGCAGATCATCGTGCCCATGGTGGACGTGTTCGTGGATCTGCCCGGCGCCTCGTCCTCCGAGGTGGAACAGCGGGCCACGCGGCCGCTCGAGAAGCTGCTCTGGGAGGTGCCGGGTCTCGAGTACCTCTACTCGACCTCCAGCCCGGGCCGCGCGATGATCGTCGCGCGCTTCTTGGTCGGCGAAGATGACAATCGCGCGCTCGTGCGTGTCAATCAGAAGCTGGCGAGCGCCGCCGGTCTGCTGCCGCCGGAGGCCTCGCCGCCGATGGTGCGCGCCCGCTCCATCGACGATGTGCCGGTGATGGCGCTGACGCTCTGGGGACGCGGTTACGACGACGCCGCCCTTCGGCAGCTCGCCGCCCAGCTCCAGGAGTCGCTGAAGGAGATTCCCGACATCTCGGAGGTGACGGTGATTGGTGGCCGCCCCCGGCAGGTGACGGTGGAGATCGACCCACCGGCGCTGGCCGCGCGCGGACTCCATCCCCTGGCGGTGCAGCAGGCGCTGGTGGGCGCGAACGCGCGCGTGGCGGTCTCGGACATCGTGTCCGGCAACCGCGCGACCCGTATCGAGGCCGGCGGCTGGCCCAGCACCGTCGCGGAGCTCGAGGCCATCGTCGTCGGGTCGGTCGGCGGGGCCCGCGTGCGCCTGGCCGACGTGGCCCGCGTGGCCGACGAGGCGGGCGAGCCGTCCGACTACGTCTTCTATCACCCGAGGCCGGGGCAGATGTTCCCGGCCGTCACGGTGTCGATTGCCAAGCGACGCGGCACCAACGCCATCGACCTGACGCGCGACGTGGAGCACAAGCTCGAGACCGTGCGCGGCTACGTCCTGCCCGGCGACCTGCAGGTCTCGGTCACGCGCAACTACGGCGAGACGGCGGAGCACAAGTCGAACGAGCTGCTCTGGCACATGTTCATCGCCGTCCTGTCGGTATCGATACTCATCTGGTTCGCGCTCGGCCGGCGCGAGTCGCTCGTCGTGCTCACCGCGATTCCGGTGACGCTGGCGCTCACGCTCTTCGTCTTCTATCTCTACGGCTACACCCTCAATCGCATCACGCTCTTCGCCCTGATTTTCTCCATCGGCATCCTCGTGGACGATGCCATCGTGGTGGTGGAGAACATCGTGCGCCACGCCCGGTTGTCGGGCGTGCGACTGTCGATGGAGGACATCGCCATCCGGGCGGTGGACGAGGTGGGCAATCCGACCATCCTCGCGACGCTGACCGTGGTCGGCGCCATCCTGCCGATGGCGTTTGTCGGCGGGCTGATGGGGCCCTACATGCGGCCCATCCCCGTGGGGGCCACCGCCGCGATGCTCTTTTCGCTGGTCGTGGCCTTCATCGTCACGCCGTGGGCGGCAGTGCGGCTGCTGGGGCGCGCGCCGGCCCATCACGACGACACCGACGATCGCATGACGGCGGCCTATCGTCGCGTGATGAGGACGCTCATCACCAATCCGGCGCGGCGAGCCGGGTTCCTCGCTGCGGTGGCGGTGTTGCTGCTGGCGGCCCTCGTGCTGGTGCCGACCGGCCTGGTCACCGTCAAGATGCTGCCGTTCGACAACAAGAGCGAGCTGCAGGTGGTGGTACGGATGCCCGAAGGCACCCCGCTCGAATCGACCAGCCGCGCCGCCGCGGCGCTGGCCGACGCGGCGCTGGCCGACCCGGATGTGGTGAGCGCGCAGAGCTACACCGGCACGGCCTCGCCCTACACCTTCAACGGGCTCGTGCGCCACTACTTCCTGCGGCAGGAGCCGCACCTGGCCGACCTGCAGGTGATGCTCACCTCCAAGGACGCGCGCAGCATCCAGAGCCACGGCATCGCGGGGCGCCTGCGCGAGCGGCTGGCGGCGGTGGCCGCCTCGCTCGGTGCCAGCATCCAGGTCGTCGAGATTCCGCCCGGCCCGCCCGTTCTCCAGACGCTGGTTGCCGAGGTGTACGGCCCCGACACCGCGCGGCGGACGGCGCTCGCGCGCGAGGTGCGAGGCGTGTTCGAGCGTGCCGCGGGAGTGGTCGACGTGGACTGGTACGTCGAGACCGATCGGCCCAAGCTGCGCTTCGAGGTGGATGCCGACAAGGCCGGCGCCGCGGGCGTGTCCGCAACGGACGTGATGGCCGTGGCGCGCATGGCGGGAGCCGGCCTGCCAGCGGGCCTGCTGCACGACGGGACGGCGCGCGAACCGGTGCCGGTCGTGCTACGGCTGCCACGCGACGAGCGCGGTTCGGCCGGCGCGCTGCGGTCGATCCAGCTGGGGCCCGGCACTGCGCTCGGCGAGCTGGTGCGCGTGTCCGACGGGGTCGAGGAGCCCAGCATCTACCACAAGAACCTGCAGCCGGTGACCTATGTGACCGGTGATGTCGCCGGTGTGGTGGAAAGCCCCGTCTACGCGATTCTCCAGATGAACCGGGCGCTCGAAGCGGTGACGCTGCCGGAAGGCTACGCGCTCGAGATCTTCAACACCCGACAGCCCTTCGATACGTCCCGGTACGCGATGAAATGGGACGGCGAGTGGCACATCACCTACGAGGTGTTCCGCGATCTCGGCCTGGCGTTCGCCGCCGTCCTCGTCCTCATCTACATCCTGGTGGTCGGCTGGTTCCAGTCCTTCATCACGCCGATGACCATCATGCTGGCCATCCCGTTCTCGCTGGTCGGCATTCTGCCCGCGCACGCGGCGATGGGGGCGTTCTTCACGGCCACCTCGATGATCGGGTTCATCGCCGGGGCGGGCATCGTCGTGCGGAACTCGATCATTCTCGTGGACTTCATCGAGCTGCGCGTGCGCGACGGCATGGCGCTCGAGGAAGCCGTCGTGGACGCGGGCGCCGTGCGGTTTCGGCCCATGGCACTGACGGCCGCTGCCGTCATCGTGGGGTCGGCGGTGATGCTTTTCGACCCCATCTTCCAGGGCCTGGCCATCTCGTTGATGGCGGGCGAGGTCGCCTCGCTCCTGCTGTCGCGGATGACCGTGCCCATCACCTACTACCTGACTCACCGCCGGGCGGCGATCGCGGCCTCACCCGAGCCCTCGCCGGTGGAGGCCTGAGGCCATGGACACGCAGCTGAAGACGATTCTGGCGGCGGTGGACTTCGGCGAGGCATCCGCCCGCGCGCTCACGCTGGCTGGCGTTCTCGCCCGCCGGTGCGGCGCCCGGCTGCGGGTGCTGCACGCCGAGGCACTGGACGCACCACCCTACTTCACCCGGGCTCAGATGGACGCCATCGAAGGCGAGGCCCACGCCAACCGGGCTCGCGCGGCCGAGTTCCTGCGCGCATTCGCTCGGGAGCACACCCAGGAGCCCTTCGAAGCCGTGGTGGACAACCGCACGGCCACCGACGCCATCCTGCACGCCTCGGCCGGAATGGACCTGGTGGTAATGGGAACCCACGGCCGGCGCGGGCCGTCCCGGTGGTGGCTGGGCTCGGTGGCCGAGCGGGTATTGCGCGAGACGCGTGTGCCGCTCCTCGTGGCCCACGCGGGCCACCGGCCGCCGCCGGAGGAGGCGTTCGCCGTGGCGATGCTGCTCGCCGCCGACGGGATGCCCGCTCCCGCATCACGGGCGATCGTCCGGCACATCGCCGATTGCGTCCAGGGTTCCGTGGTGGAGGCCGAGCCCGACGACGTGCGAAGCGCCCGGGCCGACCTGGGCGCGTCGTGGGTGGCCGTTCCGGCACCCACCCCGCGCGACGGGCACTGGCTCTCGCACGTCGGCGAGCCGCTCGTTACCAGCTGCAAGACGCCCGTTCTGTTCGTGCCCGAGGCCCAGGGAGGGCCTACCCCATGACCGTTGAACCCATGCTGCGCCTGATTGCCGGAGCCTTCATCGTCGTGAGCGTGCTGCTCGGCATGTACGTGGATGCTCGCTTCTTCTGGTTCACCCTGTTCGTGGGTGCCAACCTGTTCCAGTCGGCGCTGACCAGCTGGTGCCCCATGATGGCGATCCTGCGGAAGGCCGGCGTGCGCGGTTAGCCGACCGGGGCGCCACCGGTCTTCGCTCTCTGCGTACGCTATGCTGTCGACCGTAATCGCGGGGCGATTTGAGGGAGGGACTTCGATGCAGCAGTACGTGCGTAAGGGACTGGTGGTCGCGGCGGCCGTTATCATGGCCGGGGCCGGCTACGGGGCGCTGGCTCAGGGGGGTGCGCAGATGCCGCCCGTCAACGAGGCGCCCAATCCGTATCAGACGGTTGAGAACTACTTCAAGCTGCCCGAGGGACGGCCCTGGGGTTCCACCAGCGCCGTGGATGTCGACAAGGACGGCCGCACCATCTGGGTGGCCGAGCGGTGCGGGGCCAATTCGTGCTGGGATGCCACGAAGGGCGAGATGTCCGCGTCCGATCCCCTGCTCAAGTTCGACGCCTCGGGCAAGCTCCTGCTGAGCACCGGCAAGGGCATGATGGTGTTTCCGCACGGCATCCATGTGGATCGCGACGGCAACATCTGGGTGACCGACGGGCAGGACAACCTGCCGCGACGCCGACCGGGACAGGCGGCCAGCGGGCCGATGCCGGCCACGGTCATCGGACACCAGGTCCACAAGTTCAGTCCCGACGGCAAGCATCTGATGTCGCTCGGCAAGCCGGGCGGCAATCAGCCCGGACAGCCGGCGGATCCGGGCTCGTTGTACGAGCCGAACGACGTGATCACCTATCCGAACGGCGACATCCTGGTGGCCGAAGGGCACGGCAACGCGCCTCCGTCCACGGCGCGGCTGGTTCGCTTCGACAAGAACGGCAAGTTCCTGCGTGAGTTCGGCAAAATGGGTACGGGTACGGACGGCGAGTTCATGCAGCCGCACGGATTGGCGTTCGATTCCCGCGGCCGGCTCTTCGTGGCGGATCGCAACAACAATCGGATCCAGGTCCTCGATGCCGAGACCTACAAGACGCTGGACACCTGGTACCAGTTCAGCCGCCTCAGCGGCATCTACATCGACAAGAACGACATGATCTACGGCGCCGATTCCGAATCGGGATCGGTCAACCCGCCGCACGGCGCCTGGCGCCGGGGTATCCGAATCGGCTCGGCGAAGGACGGCAAGGTGATCGCCTTCATTGAAGACCCCACGAGCGTCGGTGAGACGCTGACCATGGTGGACGGCAAGCCCGTCATGAAGAAGGCTGACGGCTCACCCGGCGCGAGGGGGACCCTCGCGGCGGAGGGCGTCGTGGTGGACGCCGCCGGCAACGTCTATGGGGCTGAAGTCGGGCCGAAGGCCGTGAAGAAGTACGTCAAGAAATAGCGCGTTTCGTGTCCGTTGAGGGTGGGAGATGGGCGATTCATCGCCCATCATCAATCTCCCATCCTCAACCTTCGATGGGCGCGTCAATTGGCGTCGGTGCGCGGCTCGTTGGGCAGCCCTTCCCACCGGCGCACGATGCCCGACACCCACCACAGCAGCAGCGCCAAGAAGATGGCTGCCATGGCCCAGCGCATGAGGGCCGCGAGGGCGAGCGCGTCAAGGGCGGGCAGGGGGAAGCGGCTGAGCGCGGCCCACCGGTCCGTCATCCAGTGCCAGGCGGTGTGTGCCACCAGCGCCGACATGATGATGACGCCCGGTCGCTCGGGCACGACCCGCGTGAACAGCCAGCCGAGCGCGGGGATGAGCACGGCGAGCACGAGCAACTGGCCGAACTCGACGCCCACATTGAAGGCCAGCAGCGACGACAGCAGGTGCGAGCCGGCAAACTGCAGACGCTCGCGCAGCACGAACGAGAAGCCAAAGCCGTGCACCAGGCCGAAGGCAAAGGTCATGATCCAGCGTCGCTGCAGGCCCACGCCGAGGATGTTCTCGAGGGCCATGTACACAATCGATGCGGCGATGAGCGTCTCGACCAGCGGCGGAAACCACAGCGCGTCGGGCGCCAGCCCGTACGCCGAGGCGAGCAGCGTCACCGAGTGAGCCAGCGTGAAGGCGGTGACTACCACCAGCAACGGGCGGAACCGCCGGAACGGCAAAACCAGGCACAGCAGGAACAGCAGGTGATCCGTGCCGTCGAGGATGTGCCAGAAGCCTTCCTTGACGAAGAGCCAGGCGGCCTGGTGCCAGCGTGGATCGAGTTCGACCACGCCCACGTCGGCGTGGACGTCGAAGACCCGCTCGGGCTGCCCGGGCGCCAGGAATCGCAGGCCGACGTTGACCTGCAGGCCGAGGCGTGTGAATCCAGGGTGGATGGCGAACTGCGATTGATCCGAGGTAATCGGGTACTCGAAGAGGACGTCGAGCACGCCCTGCTCCCAGTAGAGATTGGTGTCGTCGGGCAGGGGCGGGCCGAGGACGTCTGCCAGCGCCGCCTCGTAGCTCTGGAACGATCGGCTCGACGGCAACTCGGCGCGGACGGCGCGGACGGTGGGCTTGGGCAGGGGCTGTCCGTTCTCGTACAGCTCGACGAAGTCCGAGATCCACAGCGTGGCCGCGTCCCGGAAGGCGGCGTCGGCCGCGGAGATCTGGAGGTAGCCCGGCCCGAACACCGGAACCGAGACGTCGCGGAGGGAGGCCATGGGCGCCCGGACCAGGAAGCGCAGCGTCTGGCCCTCGGGCTTGAGGAACGCCAGCACCGTGACTTCGTTCGGGACTTCGTGGGCGGACGAGCCGGCCTGCAGGCCAGCCAGCAGCAGGACAGCTATCAACAGGCGGCGGACACGCATGGGAAACAGAGGCAGGTTACCACGGTAGTGAAGCGGACCGGGCCCTGCCCAACAGCCACGGGCATTCCCCTTGACTCCGATTCTGTGTATACTCGGCCAGCTTCATAGGGGGAGACGCAGATGGCAGGTGTGCTTCGATCACGGAAATTCGTTGGGCTGACCTTGGTCGCCCTGCTCGTCGGTCTCGGCGTCGGCCAGGCCATGCTCGATCGGACGTCGGCTCAGGCCAAGCAGGCGCCGAAGTTCGAGGTTGATCCGTTCTGGCCCAAGCCGATGCCCAACAACTGGGTGCTCGGCCAGACCATCGGCCTCACGGTCGATGATCGCGACCACGTCTGGCTCATCCATCGCGGCAACGATCCCGGCAATCTGGATCGTACCGAGCTCGCCTTCCCGGGCGGACAGGCGCAGCCGCGCGTCAGCGAGTGCTGTAACCCGGCCCCGCCAGTCCTCGAGTTCGATCCAGCCGGCAACCTGGTTGCCAGCTGGGGTGGTCCAAAGGAGGGCGCGCCCTACCAGTGGCCCGAGTCGAACCACGGCATCGTCGTGGATCACAAGGGCAACGTCTGGGTCGGCGGCAACGGTGGCCCCGACGCCCAGATCCTGAAGTTCACCCGCGAAGGCAAGTTCATCGCCCAGTACGGCAAGGCCGGCGCCCGCAAGGATCCGAAGTCGCCGGCGGACAAGCCCGTGTACGTTGCCAACAGCATGGACATGGACAACTTCGGCCGGGTGGCCAAGATCTTCATCGACCCCAAAGCCAACGAAGGCTACGTCGCTGACGGCTACCTCAACCACCGTGTGGCGGTCATCGACCTCGACAGCGGCAAGATCAAGCGCTACTGGGGCGCCTACGGCAAGCCCCCGACCGACGCAGCCCTCGGCCGCTACAACCCGAGCGAACCGCCCGCCCAGCAGTTCCGCAACCCGGTGCACTGCGCCGAGATGTCGGTGGACGGCCTGGTCTACGTCTGCGACCGCCCGAACGACCGCGTGCAGGTCTTCAAGAGCGACGGCACGTTCGTGAAGGAATACATCATCCACAAGGACACGCTGTCGGACGGCTCGGTGTGGGACATCGCCTTCTCGAAGGACCCGCAGCAGCGGTTCCTGTATATGGCCGACGGCGCCAACGAGCACGTGCGCATCTACGACCGCCAGACCATGGAAGAACTG
>JADZBZ010000380.1 GCA_020851835.1 Acidobacteriota bacterium | reverse complement strand
CTTCTTGGTCACCAGCTCCATCAGCGCGTCATTGAGCGACACCATGCCCGTGGCGCGGCCCACCTGGATCATCGACGGAATCTGAAACGTCTTGCCCTCGCGAATCAGGTTGCTGACCGCCGTCGTCGCGATGAGCACCTCGAGCGCGGCCACGCGGCCGCCGCCCGTCTTGCGACACAGGGTCTGGGCGATCACGCCCCTGAGCGACTCCGACAGCATGATCCGGATCTGGGCCTGCCGGTCCGCGGGAAACTGATCGATGACCCGGTCAACGGTGGAGGCGGCCGTCGTCGTGTGGAGCGTTCCGAACACGAGGTGGCCGGTTTCGGCCGTCTCGATCGCGATGGCCACCGTCTCCAGGTCCCGGAGCTCGCCGACCAGGACGATATCGGGATCTTCGCGCAGGGCTGCACGCAGCGCCGCCTTGAACGAGTCGGTGTGCGTGCGCACCTCGCGCTGGTTGATGAGGCACTGCCGGTTCTCGTGCACGAACTCGATTGGATCCTCGATCGTGATGATGTGATCGTGCCGGGTACGGTTGATGTGGTCGATCATTGCCGACAGGGTGGTCGACTTGCCCGACCCGGTCGGCCCGGTCACGAGCACCAGTCCCTTGTTGAGCTGGCACAGCTGGAGGATGTGCGTCGAGAGTCCCAGCTGCTCGGCGGTCAGGATCTGAGTCGGAATCACCCGGAACACCGCGCCGGGCCCCCGCCGATCGGAGAAGGCATTGGCCCGGAAGCGCGCGAGGCCCGCGATCTCGTAGGCGAAGTCGGTGTCGTGGCACTGGCCGTACTCCGTCCGGTTCCGCTCGGGCATGATGGGCAGCAGGAGCGACTCCAAATCGGCGGCGACCAGCGGACCCGCGGCCGGGTCCATCGGCTGCAGGCGGCCGTCCTTGCGTACGATGGGCGGCGCGCCGACCGCAAGGTGCAGGTCCGACGCGCCCATCGCGCACATGGCCTCGAAGAGTGCATTGATGGCGGGAAGGGTCGCGCTGGTCACTGTGGCGCCTCGCTCACGTCCAGGACGTGCTTGATGTTGACCAACAGGGTCCCCCGATCGCACTCGACATAGCGGAACGGCTCGGGCGCGCGGGTCCAGTCGCTGAGCCGATCGTGTCCGGCCGCGCCGTAGACCCTTACCTCGCCCATGACGCGGGGTCCGCTCGGCAGGCCGATGGCCACCAGATACCGTCGGGCGACGTCGTAGCCGGGTACCTGCCGGGCCTCGGGCCCGGCCAGCGCCACGGTCAGCACCTGGGCGCGGTTGAGCAGCACCGTCCGCGGCGCGTCGCTGCCGTGCAGCTCGAAGGGGAAGAAGCCGGGCTCGCCGTTGAGCAGCTCGCCGACCGTTTCGGGGCCGGGCACGTGGGCGCTCAGGGGCGACAGGAAGAAGCAGCCCTCCACCGACTCGCCGCTGGAGAGGGTGACGGTGGCGTGGCTGCGGAACTTCTCCACGCGGTAGGCGGACACGTCGGGTTTCACGGGCATTGCGCTGAGGCCTGCGACACGCGTAATCGGCCGGCCGGGCGGGAGGCTTGAATCAGGATCGGTTCGGCGGTCGGTCCGCGCCGGAGCGCGCGCTTGATTCGAACCGCCCGACCGACGACAATCGCCCCATTCACGCAGAGGAGATGCCGATGACGATGACGCGCTCTCGCCCCGCCACGTTCGCCTGTGCCGCCCTCATCGCGGCCGCGGCAGCCACCGCCCTGGCGCAGCAGAAGCCGCGCGGCGCCACCGGCCCGCCCGAGCATGCCAAGGTCACGCCCGTCAACAACCTGCCCAATCCCTACGAGACGGTCCGCAACTGGGGCACGCTGCCGGACGGTCGCACGTGGGGCTCGGTGAGCGCCATCAACGTGGACGTGGACGGCAAGCACGTCTGGGCGGGCGACCGCTGCGGCACCAACTCCTGTGCCGGCTCCATGGTCGATCCCATCGTCAAGCTGGACCCGAGCGGCAAGGTCGTGCAGAGCTTCGGCGCCGGGCTCATCCTGTGGCCCCACGGGATGGACGTCGATCGGCAGGGCAACGTCTGGGTGGCGGATGCCCGATCGGCCACGGCCGCGGAGCTGAAGAAGTTCCCGGATGCAGCCGGCAAGGGCCACACCGTCACCAAGTTCAGTCCGCAGGGCAAGGTGCTGATGGTGCTCGGCACGCCCGGTGAAGCCGGCGATCCACCCGCGAAATTCACCGAGCCCAACGACGTGCTCGTCGCGCCCGACGGGAGCATCTTCGTGGGCGAGTCGCACGGTGGTCAGTCCCTGGACGAGGACGGCCCCGGCGCCATCGGCCGCATCTCGAAGTTCTCGCCCGACGGCAAGCTGATCAAGACCTTCGGTTCGTGGGGCTACGGGCCGGGGCAGTTCCGAGGCCCGCACTCGCTCGCCCTGGACTCGCAGGGGCGGCTCTTCGTGGCCGACCGAGGTAATCGGCGCATCCAGATCTTCGACCAGGAAGGCCAGCACCTGGCCACGTGGTACCAGTTCAGCCGGATCAGCGGGCTCTATATCGACAAGAACGACACGCTCTACGCCATCGACTCGGAATCGGACGACAACTTCAACCCGGGCTGGCGGAAGGGGCTCCGAGTTGGTAGCGCGAAGACGGGCGAGGTGTGGTACTTCGTGCCCGAGCACGTGTCGAAGCAGGCCTCGGGGATGGGTGGCTACGGGTCGATGGGTGAAGGCGTGACCGTGGATGCCGCGGGCGTTGTCTACGCGGGCGAAGTCGGGCCCATCCAGGGGCTGACCAAGTTCATTCCCCGGCTGAAGCGCTGAGGCGGGGCGGCGAGCCCGTCGCGCGGCCCTGCAACGGGCGCGGGCGGGCCGCCCGCGCCGATGAGCGTCCACGGTCGGGCGACCGCCTCCTCGCCCCCTCGGGTCAGAAGTAGACGATCGCTCCGATAGTGGAGCGCAGCCCCACGCTGCGGGTGCGCCCATCGTCAGGCCGACGCGACCCGCCTGCTGCGCCAGCGCCGGCGTCGCCGCCGAAATCACTGCCCCTACGACCTACACCGTCAGTCTCTGGCGCGTAGAGATGGCGTCGGGCCTGCCCGCAGGCAGACCCGAACGCCGGTGGTTTAGGTGATTTCCAGCGCGAACGCGACCGTGTCGCGCAGGTTCCCCTGGTGCAGGAAGTCCGAACCGTTCGTGGTCTTGAGCGACGTGATGAGGTTGACCGCGAAGCTGCACCGGGTGTGCGACCCGAGCAGAGCCGAAAAGGGCACCCCAGTCGACAGGGCCGCTGCCGACGGCGGCGTGCCGGCGTTTGCGGTGGCATCGGCCACGGGCAGCACGCCGTTGACGATGGTCGGCGGCGCCTGCACGGCGCCTTCGAGGCCCCGGTAGCAGGTGAGCGAGTAGCGCTGGAGGAACATCTCCTCCGGGTGGTACGCACGGTAGCGCACGCGCAACTCGGCCGTCGAAGGCCCGCTCAGGAACAGGCAGGTGCCGACCGGCACCGGGCTGCCCGACACCTGCACACCCTCGATGTCGCCCGTACCGGCCCGGTTGTCCCACCACAGTATGTGGGTGAGCCCCGCGAACGGCACGTTGGGGAACACGTCGGTCGCTCCCGACTTCTGCCAGAGATGATAGGTGAACGGCGTGTCCGTGCCGGCGCCGCCCGCCCCTGTCGGACGCAGGCGGTTGCCGTTCGAATCGAAGATCTCCACGGTCAGCAGATGCCGGCCATTGGGGAACGTAGTGGTATCGAGCTGGCCGTGATACTGGTTCGCGAGCCACTCCTCGTTCGAGGGCAGGTCCGCGTCGAAGGGGATGGTCCAGAGGTCGGTCTCGCCGCTCGCGACCGGCGGTGCGGCCAGAGGCACGTTGAGCACCTGAATCGAGCCCCCGCTGAAGCGGAACTTCCGCCACCGTCCTCCGGACGGGCCGATGCGTTGTGACGTGCCCGGCACCGGGTCGCCCGCAGCGTTGGCCTGTTGCACCGTCAGCCGGTAGTAGCGGGCGCCGACGCCGCGGAGGCCTTCGCTGAAGCGGTAGAGCAGGCTCACCACGCCGCCCAGGTTGCAGTTCCGGAGCAGTCCCTTAGCGGCCGCCGCGGTCGGTACCGGGTACAAGAGGCCACTGTTGAAGGCCGGCGCGCTCACGCGATCCCATCCATCGGGCGCCGGACTCTCCAGATCATGGCTGCCGGTATCGCCAATCAGCTCGAGGAACGCCACCGCACCGGGCAGCGGCGGATCATCCCCGCCGCGACACGCGATGGCCCGCGGATGGTAAGTCGTGAGCGTCGGCGACTCGTTCAGGCCAAACCACCGGCCGGCCGCGACACCGTCGTAGATCGTGACCGTGACGCCGTCGATGAGTTGCTTGACGACGTAGGCAACCTCGTCGCGACAGTGCGGCAGCAGGATCGTGGGGAATCGTCTCCAGCAGACCTGGAACTCGCCGTCGGGCCCGATGAACCCCGAACCCACCGGCCTGGGTGTTCCGCACCGGAAGAGCGAGAGCAGATAAGGTCGGGCTTCGATGTACGCCACCCGCTCGGCCGGCGGCAGGGCGCGCAACGCCACCCGATCGCGGGCGGCGTTGAGGGCGAGTCGATCCGGCACGCCGCCCTCGAGGAACGGCACCGGATCGGGCCCGACCGACCCGGGCCCGAGCGGGCCGGGATCAGGGTCGGGGATGGGAATCGGGATGTGTTCGAGCTGCTCGATGATTTCCTCGATGCGCGGGTCGAACACGACGATCGGTCTCCAGCAGCAGCGCCGCGTGTAGACCTCGACGACGCCTTCGCAGACCGGACGGCACCGCCGCAGCGGCAGGATCGCCAGGTCGAGCTCCGGACGGAACATGGCCGTGGCGGCGCCGCCGGCCAGAGGATTGGCGTACGCGGCCGCAGCCGCGCGGGCGGGAAAGTTGGGGGCGACGAGTGTGTCGAACCATGGGTGGCGCCAGCCGCACCAGCGCACGTGACCGGTCACACAGTGGCGGAATACCAGGAGCCGCTCCCAGCGTGCGCGGGCCAGTTCGATGGCGTCTGCGGAGTGCAGGAGCTCGGCGAACTGGTGCGACCGGTACAGAATGACCTCGTCGCGCGACAGGCGCTCGACTTTCTTTTCGGCCGCCGGGCCAATGGCGACATACGTCGCCTTCTCGAGCGCATCGTCAGGCAGCTTGAAGCTGCCTTTGTCGTCGACGCGAGCGCTCGTGATGGGCTCGAGGCCCGCGTCCGTGGCATACACCACCAGCTCGGGCACCCTTTCGTCGGGCGTCCGACCATTCAGGACGATCTTGGGCATTGCGGTTCCCCCTCTTGAGTGATGACCGGGATTGCGCTGGGGGGAGGCGTTTCTTCGTGGCCTCTACCCAGGAGTCTATTCCAGACGTGGACCCTCGGACGATGTGCCGCGTCGAATCCCGGCGTCGCCTCGTGACGCACGAGAACCATCGGCGCGCGGCCCACGAGGAGTTGGTGTGTGCGGGATGGGGAACGTTGCAGACGTGGGGGGCAGGCAGCGTCCAGGGGATACTTGAATCATTCAAAGATTGGATCTAATCTCTACACGTGGCAACCGACCCGGCCGACCTCCTCCGCCAGCACGGCATTCAGGTCACGGCCCAGCGACTGGCTGTCTTGCGCGCCGTGACGGGTCAGCCCCACAGCACGGCCGACGCCGTGGCCGAGCTCGTCCGCGCCGAGATCGGGGCCATCTCGCTCCAGTCGGTGTACGACGCCCTGGGTCTTCTGGTGTCCGAAGGCCTCATCCGGCGCATCCAGCCCGCCG
>JADZBZ010000379.1 GCA_020851835.1 Acidobacteriota bacterium | reverse complement strand
CCTCGAAGTCGGCGCTCGGCCGCGCGTTGACCAGCGACCGGCGGTTGCGTGCCACCCAGCCCGTCAGGCCGTGCCCCGCGCGAATGGACAGCGAGCCGATGCTGTCGGACTCGTCGCCGGTGGCGAATCGGCACCGGAGCGTGTCGGTCGCCTTGTCGTACACGAACAGCGCGCAGGCCGAGAACGGCACGAGACTGGTCAACTTCGACGCGATGAGCGCCATCGTGTCGGCAACGCCCAGGCTCGTGCCCATCGTCTGGGCGATCTCGTAGAGGGCGTAGATTTCACGATGCGCGAGGGCGATGTCGTCGAATACCGTGCTGCTCCTGGCGACTTCGGGCTGGAACCCGGCGGCGGGATGGCCGAAGTCCGAGGTCGGTTCCAGCGTAAGCCGGCGCGCCGGCGTGTTCTCGGCGGCTTCTGCCTGCCGCGTCATCTCGGGCAGCTTCTCGATGAACAGGTCGACCACCTTGGGGTCGAGCGCGCGCCCGGCCTCCTGCTGCAGCAGCAGCAGCGCCGCGTCGTGCGTCATGGCCTTGTGGTACGGCCGGTCGGAGGTGAGCGCATCGAAATAGTCCACGACGGTGAGAATGCGCGCGCCAAGCGGAATGTCTTCGGCCCTGAGGCCCTGCGGGTAGCCTTTGCCGTCCCACCGTTCGTGATGGCTGCGGATGAGCGGGGCCACCGGGTACGGGAACGGGACGGCGCTGATAATCTCGGCGCCCACCTGCGGATGAATCCGGATCTTCTGGAACTCCTCCTGGGTGAGTGGTCCGGGCTTCGACAGAATGTGCTCGGGCACGGCGAGCTTGCCGATGTCGTGCAGCAGCGCCGCGGTCTTCACGCCCTGTATCTCGTTGTCCGACATGCCGAGCGTGCGAGCCAGTTCGGCTGAGTACACCTGGACGCGCCGGATATGGGTTTGGGTGGTCTGGTCCTTGGCGTCGATGGCCAGGGCAAGGGCTTCGATGGTGGCCAGATGCAGGTCGGCCATCTCCTCGACGTGGCGGCGCCCGTCTTCGATGCGGCCCAGGTACACCTTGTACGTGCGATAGGTGAGGTAGAGCGGCGCCAGCGCGAGCAGTGCGAGCCAGATTCCCGAGGTGGTGAGGGCCCAGGCCGCGACTGCGGCCGCGCCGGCGCCCACGAAGTAGCTCGGCCCGCTCCAGAGGAAGTTCTCGTGCCAGACCCTGGCGAGGCTCCGTCGTGTCGTGAGCGCGATGGCGATGGCGATGGAGAAGGTGTTGAACACGAAATACGTACTGCCGGCCGCTACCAGGGGCCGCGCCACATCGGGAAGCGTGGCGCCCAGCGTGCCCGGCACACCGCCGACGAGCGCATACGCGAATCCGGCGGCCTGCACCGTGATGGCCAGGCAGGCCATGCTGAACCACGTGCGGTACAGGGGATTGCGCGCCTTCATGCGGAAGGTGCACTGGCTCCACGCGCTGGTCGCGGCCACCAGCATTGTCAGGTTGGGCCCGAGCAGCAGCAGCGAGGCGAAATCGACCGCGTAGGACACCGACAGGGTCGAGCCACCACGGGCAAAGGGCAGACTGACCTTGAAGGCCGAGGTCAGTGACGAGGTGAGCAGCAGGACCAGGAAGAGAAGGGGCTGGTTGAAGGTCGCCTGCCAACCGAACCAGACGAGCAACGCTGCGCCGACGGCCGTGGTGGCGCCGACGTAGATGCGGGCCGGAAGCGGAATCCCTCGCATGCGAGATGGTATGTGCGCGGTCCACAGATCTTGTGTCTGCAGCTCATCCGGCACTCAGTGCGAGAGCATACATTACGTTAGAGTCATACATCAAGGAAAAAGGCATCGAAACGCATAAATATTTGATTATAAAGCTGTTATACGTAACCAAGATGGTGTGTTCGTGGAGGTTTGAAATCATGACAAGCGACTTTAAACGACTTTATGTTCTCGCTCGTCGTTTGCCAGCGGGCGCCGACGGCTCGAGTCCGAACTCGTCGATTTTCCGGTACAGGGTGCCTCGGCTGATGTCGAGCATGCGGGCGGCCTCCACCTTGTTCCAGTGGGCGGCTTCGAGCACCCGGATGATGTGCGCCCGTTCGGCTTCGCGCAGGGTGGGCAGGCGGCTCGACTCTGCGGCGTCGCCCCGCGGTATCGCCGGCCCGTGCAGGAACTCGATGTCGCTGGGCCGGATCACGCGTCCCGGCGCTGAGAGCGCCGCGCGCGACATCGTGCTCTCGAGCTCGCGGATGTTGCCCGGCCAATGGTAGCTGATGAGCAGGTCGGCGGCATCGGGCGACAACTGCTTGGCGTCGAGCGGCAGGCCATTGGTGGCGCAGTAGCGTGCCAGGAACCGGTTGGCGAGCACCGGGATGTCGATGACCCGTTCCTTGAGCGACGGCAGCCGGATGGCGAATGCGTTGATGCGGTAATAGAGATCTTCGCGGAAACGGCTTTCGCGGACGAAGGAGTCGAGCGGCCGATTCGTCGCCGAGATCAGGCGGAAGTCCACGTGGATGGAGCGATTGCCGCCGAGTCGCTCGAAGCGGCGCTCTTCGAGCACCCGCAACAGCTTTGCCTGGGCGACCAGCGACAGGTCGCCCACCTCGTCGAGGAACAGCGTGCCCCCGTTGGCCATCTCGAGCCGGCCGGGCTTGCGATCGTGGGCGCCGGTGAATGCGCCCTTCTCATAGCCGAAGATCTCGGATTCGAACAGGGTGTCCGGCAGCGCCGCACAGTTGACGGCCTGAAACCGCTCCTGCCCCCGTCGCGACAATTCGTGAATCATGCGGGCCACCACTTCCTTGCCCGCGCCAGTCGGCCCCAGGATGAGGACGGAGATGTCCGACTTGGCGGAGGTCCGGATCCACTCGAAGATCGCGAGCATCTTCTCGTCGCGGCCGATCATCTCCCGGAAACGCTGCACCGACGGCGAGGCGTCCTCCACCCCGACGTTGGCGCGACGTTCGAGAAACGTGTCGAGCAGCGCGGCGACCGGACCATCGGGCTTGGCGGCGGTGAAGGTGGGGGGCTCGCCGGCCACGCGGCGCACGACGCCGAAGTCGGCCAGTTCCCGGACGCAGTTGTCGATGTCGAGGCGCATGCGCCCGAAGGCCTGCATCATCGCCTCGAGGTCGAAGGCCTCGCCGGGCCGCGCGCTCAGAAAGCGCAGGATGCCCGCGCGCAGGGGCGACTGCACGAGAACCCGGAAGCGGGCCGCGACGTCCCCCTCGGCCCGCGACCCCGGCGTGGCCCGCCGCGCTGCGAAGGTCACATCATCCATGGGCTGCTCCGCCAACCGTTCCGCTCTCCGGGACCTGGGGTCGAACCTGTCGCGGCTCGATGCGCCGGACCGGTCGTGTGCCGAATGCCGTACCGTGCGCCGCCGACGTCACAGGCAAATGCTACCCTAATAAGATGCCGCACCGCGCACCGGGTTCACCGAAGAAGGGCAAGGGCTACCTGTCCGGCAAGCCCATTCGCTATTACCGACCCAAAGGCGCCGCTGCCATCCGGACGCTCATCGACGATGGATTCCAGGCCTTCAACGCCGCCCGGCTGGGCGAGGCCTGCCGCATCTTTGCCGACAAGATGCTGGCGCCCACCCACGATACGACCATCGCCCTCACCATCGCCGGCGCCTTGACGCCCGCCGGCCTGGGCGGCTGTGTCATCGCGCTCATGGACCGCGGGCTGGTGGACGTCATCATCAGCACGGGCGCCAATCTCTACCACGACCTGCACTACGCGTTGAACTTCACCCTCAGGCGCGGGTCGCCCTTCGTGGACGACCGCCGGCTCTACGAAGAAGGCATCATCCGCATCTATGACGTGCTCTTTCCGGCGCAGGTCCTCCTCGACACCGATCGCTTCATCCGCGAGTTCCTGGCCTCGAGCGGGCTCGACCGACCCATCTCGACTGCCGACCTGCACTACGAGCTGGGCCGGCATCTGCTGAAGGTGCGGCCGGGGTGCGAGCAGTATTCGGTCGTGGCGCGGGCCGCCAAGTGCGGCGTTCCCATCTACACCTCCTCTCCGGGCGACAGCTCGATCGGCATGAACATCGCCTACCACGAACTGATCAACGGTAGCGGGCTGCTGCTCAATCCGAACAAGGACGTCAACGAAGTGTGCGCCATCATCCTGGCGGCCGAAAAGAACGGGTGCGTCATCCTCGGCGGCGGGTCGCCGAAGAACTTCTACCTGCAGGGGCAGCCCACACTCTGGGAGGTTTACGGTATTCCCAAGGGCGGCAACGACTACTTCATCCAGATCACGACCGATTCTGTCGTTTGGGGCGGGCTCTCCGGCGCCACGCCCGCCGAGGCCGTCAGCTGGGGCAAGGTCAATGCGGGCGTCCTGCCCGACACGGTCGTGGCCTACTGCGACTCGACCATCGCCTTCCCGCTCTTTTGCGAGTACGTCGTGGGACACAAGAACGGCCGCCGCACGCGCAAGCGTCTGGTACATCGTCGCGTCGATCTCGTCGCCGCTCTCGAGACGCAGGCGCGGCGCCGCATCGCCCGCCGGCCCCAGGCACGGTGAGCGACGGCGCCATGGGGACTCTCTGGTCCGAACTGGGGCCCCTTGCCGACACCGCGAGCGAGCGCCCGCGCGTGTACGCCGATGCCAACGTACCGTCCGGCCTGGTGGGATTCATGCGCGACACCCTCCGCTGGGACGTCCTGTTCGTGCTCGAGCATCCGGACCTGCGCCGTGCGCGCGACGTCGAGCATTTCCGGCTGGCGCGGCGATTGCGTCGCACGCTGGTGACGCTCGACCGCGACTATCTGGACGACCGGCAGTTTCCTCCTCACGAAGGTGCGGGCGTGCTGGTGGTGGCGGCGCCCAACGCCCGCGGGTTCGAGGTGCTGCTCTCCCGGCTCGACGCCCGGATGTTCAAGGCGCCGGCCGCCCCGCTGCCCCTCGACGGGCGTAAACTGCACGCGCACACCGACTGGGCACCATGACACTCGGCCTCGACTTGTCCGACGGCACCGCCCGTGCCGTCATCGTCAACGAGCACGCGCAGGTCCTGGCGCGCGGCGAGCATCTGCTGGCCGCCGGCCAGACGGCCGCGGCTGCGACCGCAGCCGTGCGGCGCGCGGTGGCTGGCGCCGGCGTGACGGTCGAGCGGGCGGCGGTCGCGCTCCCGCAGCCGGGAGATGTCGTCCCGGGGGATCTCGATGCCGCGCTCCGCGACCTGCTGCCGGGTTCAGCAGCCCCGGCGACGGTGGCCTCGGGCGTGGCGGCCGTGGTCGCCGAGCACTGGTGCGGCGCGGCCCGCGGCCTCACGACCCTTGTCGCGCTCTCCGCGGGCGAACACGTGACGTGCGGCATCATCCTCGACGGCAAGCCATGGACGGGGACCTATGGGATGGCCGGTTCGGTCGGCTGGCTGTCGCTCAATCCCGTGGAGCGCGAGGACTACCGCCGGCTGGGCGGCCTCGAAGCGGAGGTTTCCGCGCGCGGCATCGTGCGCCGCATCGTCTGGCGGATCAAGTCCGGCGACACCTCGGTCGTCAGCCAGCGGCACGGCGGCGACCTGTCGCGCATCACGGCGGACGAGGTCTTCCAGGGGGCGCGCGGCGGCGACGGCCTGTGCGTCTCGGTCATCCGCGATACGGCCCGCTATATCGGCATGGCGCTCTCGAACCTCGCTGCCACGCTCGACCCGCAGGCCATCGTGCTGGGCGGCGTGATTGCGTCCTCCGGGGACGTGCTGCTCGAGTCCATCCGGCTCGAGTGCGGGCGCCGCCTGCCCCACGCGCAGGCGGAACGGCTCCGGATCGTCCTGTCACCGCTCGGCGGCGACGCGGCGGCCATCGGCGCCGCCCGCATGACCAGCCTCTCCCCATGATTGCCCTGGCCGGCGGCGATCTCGTGTTGCCGGACGGGGTGCTGCGCGGAGGCACGCTGGTCATCGACGGCGACCGCGTCGTGTCGGTCGAGCCGCGGGCCATCGATCGCGCGGCCGGCATCGACGTGCGGTCTGCGGCGGGGCTGACTATCGTGCCGGGCTTCATCGACGTCCACGTACACGGGGTCGCGGGCACCGACGTGCTCGACGGCGCCCACGCCGTCGCCGCAGTAGCGGCCCGGCTGCCGCGATACGGCGTCACGGCATTCTGCCCGACAGCGGTCGCGTGCACGCCCGACGCGCTCGAGACGTTCCTCGACGCGGTCGAGCGCGCGCACCTATCGCCGGCGTGGGGCTCGGCGCGGGTGCTTCCGGCACACCTCGAGAGCAACTTCATCAACCCGGCCTGGAAGGGGGCGCAACCCGGCGAGTGCCTGCGTGTCTTTCGCGCGCCGGCAGACCCGGACCGCGAAACCTTCAGCGGCGACGACATCCTGCGCGTGCTGCACGCGCGCCGCGACGGGGTGGGTATCGTGACGCTCGCGCCCGAACTGCCGGGCGGCCTGGACCTGGTTCGCCTGCTCCGCGATCGCGGGCATGTCGTATCGCTGGGTCACAGCGGCGCGACCTACGAGCAGACCCGCGCCGCGATCGCGGCCGGCGTGTCCCACGCCACGCACCTGTTCAACCGCATGACGCCGCTGACCCACCGGGAGCCCGGCGCCGTCGGCGCCGTCCTGGAGTCGGCGGCGGTTGCGGCCGAGGTCATCTGCGATGGCTTCCATGTGCACCCGGCAATCGTGCGGCTCGCCGTGGACCTGAAAGGTCCGGCGCGCCTGATGGCCATTACCGACGGCACCGCAGCTTCAGGTCTGTCCCCGGGCTCGCGGGCCATGCTGGGTGGCCGCCCCATCGTCGTGGCCCCGCAGTCGGCCCAGCTCGAAGACGGTACGCTGGCCGGCAGCATCACCACGATGGACCGCGTGTTCCGGATGCTCGTGCGCGAGGTCGGTTTGCCGCTGCCAGTGGCGGCGCGCCTCTGCGCAACGACGCCGGCCGACCGCCTGCACAGGAGACGTCTCGGACGCCTCACCGTGGACGCGGCCGCCGACCTGGCCGTGCTGGATGGAGCGCTCAACGTGGTCCAGACGTGGATTGCCGGACGGCGCGTGGGGGAACACTAGCGGCGGGAGGTTCGTCTACAAGGCCAGCGAGGGAGTCTGCCATGCGCCCACGAATTCACGCCGTTGCCTCTGTGGGCCTGGCCCTCGGATGCGCGGCGGCCCTTTCGGCCTGCGAAGTCAACCTCAACACCGAGGGCCTCACGTCGAAGGAAACCCGGACGTTCAAGGTGACGGGCGAAGCCGAGTTGACGCTCGACACCTTCGACGGCTCCATCGACATCCACTCCTGGGATCGAGACGAGGTAGAGGTCGAAATCGAGAAGCGGGCGATGGAGCAGTCCCTCATCGACCAGATGACCATCGAAGCCGATCAGCAGGGCAACCGGATCGTCGTGCGCGTGACCGGGCCGGCCCGCCCCGAACGTCGCGGGCTGACGGTTGGTGTCTACTACTCGCCGGCCGCGCGTCTGCGCGTGGCCGTACCACGCAAGGGGTCGATCCACGCGCGCACCGAGGACGGCACCATCCGGGTCGAAGACCTCGAAGGCCGCCTGGTCTTCCAGAGCGGTGACGGCAGCATCACGGCGAACCGCGTATCGGGCGAGATCGAGATCCGGACCGCCGACGGCGCCATCCGCCTGGAGCAAGCCGCGGGCCGCCTGCAACTCGACACCGACGACGGCAGTATCACCGTCGAGGGGGAACCGGCCGTGTTGCGGGCCAAGACCGCCGACGGCGCCATCCGCGTGCGGCTGCGGGACGAGACGACGATGGCAGATGCCTGGGACCTGTCCACCCGCGACGGCAGCGTCACCCTCACTTTGCCTGCCCTCTTCAACGCCCAAATCGACGCCGAGACGCGCGACGGCTCCGTCCGCTCGTCGCATCCGGGACTTACGATCGAGCCGGGCGATGGCGAACGTCGCTCCGCGCCGCGCGAGGTCAGGGCGCGCATGGGCGACGGCGGACCGGTACTGAAGGTCCGGACGGGCGACGGATCCATCCGTTTCGAACGCTAGCGTAGCGAGAGGCCGCGGCCCCATACGCCGCCGGATCCACCTGTCCAATCACCGCGAGCGTGTTGCGGGGCACTGAGGCAGAATAGCGTGCAGACCGGTTGCGCATGATTGTCTTCGATCTGGACGGCACCCTCATCGACTCGTCGCGTGACCTCACCGAGGCAGCGTCGGAACTCGTGCAGGAGTACGGAGGTCCGGCGCTCTCCGAGGCTGACGTCGTGCAGATGGTGGGCGAGGGCGCGGCCGTGCTGGTGTCGCGGGCCCTCGCGCACGCGGGGATCGATCCGCAGGCGCCCGGCGCCCTCGACCGGTTTCTCGCCATCTACGATCGTCGCATGCTCGACCACACCGTCGTCTACGACGGCATGCCGGAGGTGCTGGCGCTGCTCACCGCGCACGGGCCGCTGGCCGTGCTGACCAACAAGCCACTGGCGCCGGCCGAAGACGTGCTGAGGCATCTCGGGCTGCGCGGGTTCTTCTCGGTGGTCATCGGTGGCGACGGGCCGCAACCGCCCAAACCCGACCCGACCTCGCTCCGCCGCCTGATGGCTTCGTCGCCGCGAGGGTCGGTCATGATTGGCGACTCGCCAGTGGATGCCGAGACGGCCTCCGCCGCCGGGTGCCTGTTCATCCTGGCGGGATGGGGGTTCGGCGTCGCGAAATTCCACGGGCGAGTTCCCGCGGGTACCCGCATGGCCGATCACCCTCGGGAGCTGGTGTCGCTACCCGAAACCCGCACCTTCGAGGCGGCGCGCGTGCCGATCGTGATGCGCTGATTCGCGCGCCCCTTGAGACGGACGCTGTCGGACACTTCGTCGCGCGCTTCGACCTCGACGTCTTCACCCGGCATCAGGTGGTGCTGCTCGATGAAGCGGAGAAACGCGGCATCCTGATCCGTCACGCGCGTGACGGTGACGCGCTGTCGCATGGGACAGGTCAGCAGCGTGGCGGACTCGTGCCTGGCGATCTGACCGTCGGCCGTCGGGATCGGGTCGCCGTGCGGGTCGACCTCCGGGCGGCCGAGCATGTCGTCGATGCGCTCGATGAGTCGATCCGACACCACGTGTTCGAGCTGCTCGGCCTCGTCGTGCACCTCGTCCCAACCTAGTCCCATGACCCGCACCAGGAAGAGCTCGATCAGCCGGTGGCGGCGCAGCACCAGCGCGGCGAGCTTCTCGCCGGCGGCGCTGAGACGCACGCCGTTGTAAGGCTCGTACTCGACGAGGCCCGACTCGGCGAGCGTCTTGACCATGGTCGTGGCCGTGCCGGGCGCGACACCCAGCGCTGCGGCCAGCTGCCCCATGGGGACGAGGCGCTGCCCCTCGCCGAGTTGCGCCTCGCCAAGGTAGATGGCCTTCAGGTAGTTTTCGACCGTGCTGGACGGGAGCATCGCAAAATCAGGAGTTTAGCAAACTTCGCGGCTCGTGTGGTTGACTTTTCGCATGAAGCTGTAGTTTAATTTTGTGTAATCAAAATCACCTTTCCCACCGTGACACTCCTTCTGTGGCTTGCCCTGTTCGCTCTCGCCCTGGCTGTTCTGGCCGCGCCTCGTGTCGGGCTGCTGGCCCGATGGCGGCGCCATCGGGCGGCATTGGCCCGCGAGCAGGCCGAGAACGCGCTCAAGCACCTGCTCAGTCAGGCAGCCGCCGGTCATGCGGCCTCGCTCTCCTCATTACAGGGCGTGCTCCGCGTCGACGACCGCCGGCTGCTGGCGCTCACCGAACGGCTCGAGCGCGAAGGCCTCATCCGCACCGACGGCACCCAGTTCCGCCTGACGGCCGCGGGGGAGCGCGCGGCGCTGCACGTGGTGCGCGCCCACCGGCTCTGGGAGTTGTATCTGGCCGACGAGCTGGGCGTTCCGGTCGGGCAGGT
>JADZBZ010000378.1 GCA_020851835.1 Acidobacteriota bacterium | reverse complement strand
CCGAACAGGACATCGCTCATGTAGTGCTGGTTCTGCTGCAAACGCGACGCTGAGACGTAGGCCGCCACCAGCGACGCCGGCACGCCAGCCCTCCAGCCCAGGTGCCGCCACAGCACGGTGGCCGTCGTCCAGGTGGATGCGGAGTGGCCCGACGGAAACGAGTGCGTGCCCCGGTAGGCGGTGCCCTCGCTGGCGGGCCGGGACCGGCGGACGGCCAACTTGACGCCGTGCGTGGCCAGGCCGGTCAGGATCTGTCCGCGGATCAGGTCCGACCCGAGGTGCACGGCGGCGGGGCGCCTGGTGAGCCGGCCCATCGTGTACGTGCCGAGCGCGATGCTTCCCTGCACCCAGCCGTTGCCGAGCACGCCGCCCACGGCAAAGATCTGGTCGGTGCCGCCCGCGGCAGCGTGAGCCGTGAAGTAGTTGTCGTTGTTGTGGGCGACGACGCTCAAGGCGCTGCCGATGCCGAGCACCAGGGCCGTGCCGCCGGAGGGGAACCGGACGAGATCGTGCCCAAGATTCGGCAGCAGCCGCGCGAAGGGCCGATCGGCCGAGGGGTCGGGAATGGCAGAGGGTGCCTGCGGCGCAGGAGTCGTCGCCTGGGAACCGTCGCTCACTGCGGACGGTTCGGGCGCAGACTGCGCCCACGCGGGCCCGGCGTAGAGAAGCACCGCGAGGCCGCCGGCCGGAGCGATGTGCTTCCACTGCACCGGCCGAGTATACGACTCCGCCCTGGTTTGGGCGAACTAAAGTTGACGCCGCCCCTACCCGCCGGCGGGAGCGACTGGACAGCCCACGCGCGGACGACGACAATCGGTGGCTCATGTCCCGCCGCCGTCCCGTCGTGACCCTGTGCGCAGCACTTCTGCTCGCATCTTCACTGGCCGCTGCGCAGGGCGCGTCGGGTCTGGTCGTCATCCGGGCGCTGACGCCGGACGGCGCCGTCGCCCGTGGCGCGCTCGTAGAACTGTCACCCGTGTCTGACACCGGCCTCGCGCGGTCCGCCCAGGTCGCCGACACGATGGTGGCGTGGCCGGTGTTTCCGGCCACCTATCGCCTGCGCGTGACGCTTGCCGGCACGGCTACGGTCGAGCGGACGCTCGCGATCGCGTCGGACACGGTCACCACGGTTGAAGTGCGACTGGCGCCCGGCACACCGCCGGTGGATACGGTCACGATCACCGTGGATCGATCGGACCTCGCCCGTCAGACGACGTTTCCCGCGCGGATGCTCGACGGCCTGCCGAGCGCGCGCACGCTCCAGTCACTGGCCGAAACCGCGCACCCCTTTCTCATTGCCGACCGGATTGACGGGGGCGGGCTCTGGACCGGCGAAGTATCGCGCCTCGGCGCTGGAAGCTCGGCGACCCAGACCACCTATCGGGTCGATGGGCTGGACGTGAGCGACCCGCTCGCGACCGGCACACCGCTCTTCCATGCGGACCTCGGCGTGTTGCAGGAGGTCGGCATGGAGTCGGCCAATCTCGATCCGGCTGCCGCCGGTCCCGGCCCCATCATGACGATGGTGCTGCGCCGGCCCGGCGACAGTTGGAGCGGAAGCGCCCAGTTCCTGGCGGCGCCGGGCGGATGGCAGAGCGACGCCAGCGAGATCGCGCCCATCGCCCGACTCGAGTCGTGGACCGACGGAAGCCTCGTTGCAGGAGGGCCGCTCGCCCCCGGCTACGGGCTGTTCGCATCGGGACGGGTGACCGATGGTGAGCACGTCGAACGCGAGCAACCCGGGACGCTCGACGGCGGCGTGCGATCGCTGACGGCCCACCTCGTGGGCGGCCCGCGGCCGGGGGAGCAACTGCGCGTCATCGGCGCCTTCGCCGACATCACGCGGCCGCTGGCCAGCCGCGCGCGCTTCGCGGACCGCGATCTCGACCAGCGCGATCGACAACTGGTGGTGTCGGCCACGTGGGAGCGAGCTCGGGATGCGGGCACGTGGTCGGTGTCGGCCGCTTACCAGCGAGCGTCATCGTCGGCGGACGTGTCCCCAACGGCGCCGGGCGGCCGCATCGAGCGGCTGCTCGACGGTCCTCCCCTCGGGCTCGCGGATCCGCTCGACTCCCACAGGCAGCGCTGGGACCTGCGCGCCGACGTCGCACCGGCCACGCGCCGATGGCTGGGGCGTGAACACGGGCTGCAGATGGGCGCCGGCCTTGGCGGCGCCAGCGCGGTGGGCATTCCCGGTCCTCAACCCACGTTCGCGGAACTGGTCAACGGGCGCCCCGCTCGAGTATGGGACGTCTCGTTTCGCGGAGCCGAGACGCGCTGGACCTCCACCGCGGCGTACGCGTGGGTGAGCGACCGCATCGCGCTTGCCGACACCGTGACGCTGACCGCCGCCCTGCGGCTCGAGCTGGATCGCGGGTCGGCCGACGGCGGATCGAACAGCATCAGCTGGTTCAACGGATCGCCGCGGGTGGCCGTACGATGGGCTCCGGCCCGCAACGGCCGATTCGCCGTGACGACCGGCTACGGCTGGTACCGCCATCGCCTGCCGCTCGGCTATTTCGCCGTGGGCGACCCGGCGGGCTCATCCGGCGTGATGTACCGCTGGGATGATCTCAATGGCGACGGCGCCTATACGACGTCTGAACTGACGGCGGTGGCGCACGTGGGATTGTGCTGCGCCGGGGCGGAGCCGAACGGTATCGCGGACGACCTCCGGCGTCCGACGACCGGAGAATTCCACGTGGGCTTCGAACAGGCCATCGGGTCGTGGCGCTGGGGCATCACGGGCATCGATCGCCGCGAGCGTCAGACAGTGGCGCTGGTCAACACGGGCGTCACCGTCGAAGACTACGCCGTCACCTACATCCAGGATCCAGGCGTGGACGTGGCGGGATTGCAGGGCTTCAATCCGCTCCCCATCTACGATCGGCTGTCCGGAAGCCTTCTGCGCGACCGCTACGCGCTGGTCAATGCGCCTGTCCCCCCTTCCCGCTTCCAGAGCTTCGAAGTGACGCTGGCGCGAGAGGCCGGGGAGCGCTGGTACTTCCGGTTCGGGGGCAGCGCCTATCGGAGCGAGGGCGTCGGCGCCAACCGCGGATATCGACCCGACGAAAACGATCAGGGCCTGCTGGGTGAGGTCTTCACCACGCCGAACGCGGCGACCTCGGCTCGCGGGCGGCTGTTCTACGACCGGGCGTTCGTCATGAAGATGCTCGGCGCGTATTCGGCCCCCGGCCCCTTCCGCGCCTCGTTCATCGCGCGCTACCAGGACGGTCAGCCCTTCTCGAGGGTCGTGCTGGCCGAGGGTCTCAACCAGGGCACCGAGGTCATCCAGGCGTATCCGCGGGGTGGGCAGCGGTTCACGTTCACGGCCACGCTCGACACGCGCGTCGAGTGGCAGTTCCCGCCGCGGGGCCGGCGCGCGGTGGGGCTCACGGTGGACGTCTTCAACCTGCTGAACATGGCCAACGAGGTCGAGGAGGACGTGGTCGGCGGTGCGGCCTTCCGCACCATTTCGGCGGTGCAGCCGCCACGCGTGGTCCGGGTTGGCGT
>JADZBZ010000377.1 GCA_020851835.1 Acidobacteriota bacterium | reverse complement strand
GACCACCAGTCGGGGACACCTGCCACGGGCGGGCTTCCGATGCCGCCGACCCTGTTCGCCGAACCCGCCGACACCTACCGCCGATGACTGCTCCGCCTGACGACACCGTCCTCGCTCCGCCCGGGCTCTCGGCCGGGCGGTTCCGTCTGGGAGGGCGGGCCATGGCGCTCGACGCCGGGTGCGGGATCCTGGCCATGGCGGCGGCGTATCTGGTGCGGTTCGGCTCGGCCGACGCCGTGCACTTCCTGGCCGCCGGCTGGCCGATGCTGCTGGCGGTGGTAGGCCTGCAGGTGGGAGCCGGGGGCGCGGCGGGCCTGTACCGCCAGCACGGGCAGGTGATGTGGCCGTTGCGGCTGGCGCTCGGCGCGGTTGGCGGCGCCATCGCCGGCATCGCGCTGGCGGCGTGGAGCGGCGCCGACCTGGGGTTCTCGCGTCAGGCCGTGGCCGGCCAGGTGGCGCTCATCGGTCTGGGCGCCGTGCTCTGGCGCGCGGTCGCCGGACTGAAAGACCGCCAGGAGCAGGCCCGCGTCATCGCCGACCGGTTCGGCGGCCAGGCGCTGGTCGTCCAGGGCGACGAGGTGGGCTCGATGACCGGGTCCATCGTGCGCACCTGGAGGTACCGCCACCTGCTGACCAACCTGGTGGCCAAGGATCTGAAGCTCAAGTATCAGCGGTCGCTGCTCGGCTTCGCGTGGTCGCTCCTCAACCCGCTCATCATGATCGGCGTCTACACGGTGGCCTTCACCTACGTCATGCGGCTGCCGACGATGCGCTTTGCGCTCTTCATCCTCATCGGCCTGCTGGCGTGGAACTTCTTCGCCGGGTCGGTCACCAGTGCCACCGAGGCGGTGTCGGGTCAGGGCTCGCTGCTCAGAAGCGTCGTCTTTCCGCGCGTCGTGCTGCCGTTTTCGGCGGTGCTGTTCAACCTGACCCAGTACCTGCTCACCATCGTGGTCTTCCTGCCGGTGGTGCTGCTGGTGTACGGCGTGCCGGCGGCACCGCGCATGCTGCTGTTTCCGCTGTTCCTGTTCTTCCAGGTGCTGTTCACGGCGGGGCTGGCGCTGATCCTCTCCACCGCCGCTGCCGCGTTTCGCGACGTGCGGCACCTCGTGGAGGTGGGCATCGGCATCGGCTTCTGGGCGACGCCCATCATCTACGAGCCGACCATGGTGCCCGAGCAGTTCCGGCAGATAGCGCTGCTGTCACCGATGGCCTCGTTCATCCGCGCCTACCAGGACATCTTCTACTACGGCGTCACGCCCGAGGTGGCCGTGTGGGTGGTGGCCGCCGTCTACGGCGCGGGCACGTTCGTGTGCGGGCTGAGCGTGTTCCTGGCCTACGAGGGACAGATGCCGGAGATGGCCTGAGGTGGAGACGCTGATCGTCGCCGAGCGCGTCTCGAAGCGGTTTCTCATCCATCACAATCAGGCGCACGCGCTCAAGTCGCGCGTGATGGGGCTGGTGCACCAGCGCTACCGGCAGCGCACCGAGGACTTCTGGGCCCTGCGCGACGTCAACCTCACCGTGGGGCGCGGCGAGGCGGTGGGCCTCGTGGGCCGCAACGGCTCGGGCAAGAGCACGCTGCTCAAGCTGATTGCCGGCATCTACCGGCCCACGTCCGGCCGCGTGCTCGTTCGGCGCGACGCCACCATCGGCACCATGATCGAGCTCGGCGTGGGGTTCAACATGGAGCTCACCGGCCGCGAGAACGTGTTCCTCAACGCGTCGGTCTACGGCCTGTCACGTTTCGAGGTGGAACGCATCTACGACGCGGTGGTCGAGTATTCGGAGATCGGTCATTTCATCGATGAGCCGGTCAAGAACTACTCCTCCGGCATGGTCATGCGGCTGGCCTTCGCGATTGCGGCGCACCTGGATCCCGAGGTGCTGCTGCTCGACGAGATCTTCGCGGTGGGCGACCAGGCCTTCCAGGATAAGTGCCGGCGGACGATGAAGAGGTTCGTCGAGCAGGGGCGGACCATCCTGTTCGTGTCGCACTCGGAGAAGTCGGTGCGCGAGATGTGCTCGCGGGTGTGTGTAATGAGCGGTGGGCAGAAGGTGTTCGACGGCGGCACAGACGAGGGACTGGACCTCTACGATCGTCTCGCCCGGCACGAGGCCACGACGTGAGCGACCCACGCGTCCTCACCCTGTTCCTGCGGACGGGCACCGAGGCCTACCCGGACGCCGAGCCAGAGCTCGCGGAGCGCTTCGACCGCCAGTTGCCCGGCCTGTCGCGCGATGTCGTCGTCGTGGACAACCTGCTGCCGCCCGGCGTCGCCGAATCGGCGCCCGGCCGCGTCGTGATCGGCGGCGACAACTCGGTGTCCGAGTTTTCGGCCATCGATGCCGCGCTGGCGCACGTGGGACGCGATGTCTGGCACTACGACCTGGTGAACATCGTCACGGCGGCGTTCGAGCAGCTCTATGTGGCCTATCTGGACCGCTTCACGCCGGCCGTGGTGGCGGCGGTGGTCGGGGCGCGCGCCTCGGTGGGTCACATCGACTGCTACAACGAGGAGATCGGGGTCCTGTCGTACCGGAGCCAGCACTGGCTGCGAACCTCGTTCGTGATGCTGCCGCCGCGCGAGCTCATGCTGCTCGGCTCGGCCGTGTCGGCGCGCCATCGATCGCCCTGGTTCAGTGGCCGGGCCGAAGCACCCTTCGCGGATGATGCCCCGCTCTCGGACAACTACCGGAAGTACATCCTCGACTGGCTGCTCGGCGAGGACATCGGCCAGGGCGTGCGCTGGCACACGACGCTGTCGCTCGACGGCGACGGCCTGCCGATCTTCGAGCGCAAGGCGCTGGCGATTCTGAACGAGCACCTCTTCGGCATCCGCCTCCGCGCCGCGGGCTGCCGTACCATCGACACCACCTGGCTGTCGTCGGTGCTCGCCTCCGGACGGATGCCCGACTGGACGACGCCGTGGTGGCAGCAGCTGGGGCAGCGGGATCGCGACGCGCAGAGCATCGAGCCACCCGTGTCGTGGGTCGCCGTCTCCGCTGTCCCGGCCGCCCTCGATGGATCGGGTGTCGCGAGCGGCGAACTCGTGCACGACACCAACGCCGCGTACGACGAAGAGACCATCGAAGTGATGGCGCGGCTGCTGGGGGACGAGTCGGTCTGCCTCGACATCGGTGCCCACGAGGGCAGCGTGCTCCGCGAGATGGTGCGCATCGCCCCACGCGGCCGCCATCACGCGTTCGAGCCGCTGCCGCACCTGGCCGCGCGGCTGCGGGACGCGTTCCCGTCCGTCAACGTGCATGAGGCGGCCGTCAGCGACCAGCCCGGCCAGTCCGAGTACGTCTATGTCGAGAACGCGCCCGCTTACAGCGGCCTGCGCGAGCGCGAATACGACCGCCCCGACCCGGTGAAGACTATCCTGCCGGTCCGCGTGGTCCGGGTGGACGAAGTCGTCCCCGACGATGTGGCGGTGGCATTCATCAAGCTCGACATCGAGGGCGGCGAGTTCCACGCGCTCAAGGGAGCGAGACGCACCATCCAGCGATCGCGTCCGGTCGTGGTGTTCGAGGCCAGCGTGCGATCGACGGGCCAGTACGGCGTGGCGCCCGAGGAGATGTTCGAACTGCTCACGGGCGACTACCTCTGCCACCTGTCCACGATGCGGCGGTGGTTGCACGACGAGCCGCCGCTGTCGGCCGACGACTTCGCCCGCAACTGGCGCCAGGGGCCCGAGTACTACTTCATCGCCTATCCCGCCGGTTGATGCCTCCGCGCCCGGTGGTCAGGGCGCCTGGGCCACCCGCCGCACGCGGCAGATACGGAAAGGGCCCGCGAACGAGTCGAAGCGCTCGCAGTCGTCTGTCTTTTCGAGGCCGAAGTGAGCCAGCACTGGCGCCTGCTGCTCGTGTATCGACCCCGGCTCCAGATCCAGCAGGAAGAGGCGGTCCGACGGAGCCCCCGCCGCCCGGCGTTCGAGCCGATCCCACATCGCATTGCCGGGCAGCAGCCCCCGGTTGCCGAGCAGGCGCAGGAACGTCGTCGATTCCGGGAAGAACGGGACGAGATACCCCTGCGGCATGTCCCACACGAAGACGGTGGCGCCCTCGAACCTGGCCAGGGCGGCCCCGTCGACGCCGAAGTACGAATCCGACCACGCGCGGCGGCTCCAGTCGGGTGCCTGCGTGCCCAGGATGAGCGCGAGACACACCGGCGCGGCGATGCCGGCCGCGCCCGACCATCGGCGCGCGAGCGCGGCGGCGCCGCCGATGACCAGCGCGCCGGCCATCACCTCGAGTGGAATCAGGTACCGGTAGTACGAGAAGAGGGGCAGCCAGAGCGCGTAGGAAACGGCGAACCAGATCGCGAGCAGGTGGAGTCGTCTCAGCGGGGCCCCACCATCAGCCACGGCCGCTGCGCCGCGCTCCAGGGCCGCGGCCGTACCAAGCCCCGCCACGGCGAGGAAGGCCGCCGCCAGTCGTGCATCGTGGAACACGGGCTCGATCACCAGGTTCTGGGTGGCAATCCAGAAGAACGGGTAGAAGAGCCGCTGCAGCGGCGTGGCAGGAAAGAAACGGTCGTCGGCGGTGCCGTGCAGCGGAGCGAACGACGACTGGAAGACGCTGTTGAAGTACGGGAACACCGGGCTTTCGAAGTGGCGATACATCAGCCACATCCAGAAGCCGCCGGCCAGCGCAAGACCCAGCACGCCGCCGGCGCCGAAGCGTCCGAGGCGCCCGATGCGTGCTCCGAGTGGTCCTGGCAGGCCCAGCGCCACCGCAGCGAGCCCGACCGCAACGGGCCCGGCCGTGAACTTGGCGCCGACCGCCGCGCCGGCGAGCACCCCCGCCGCGATGATGGCGCCCCCGCGCGGCGTGCCAGCCTCCGGCACCGCGTCGTCCTCGACCGCGCGCAGCAGGAGCAGCAGGGCGAGCAGCAGCGGCACCCCCACGGTGTTGTCGCCCATGGTGCTGCCGATCCCCGAGTGGAAGCCGGCGCCCGCGGCCGCCGTCAGGGCCGCCAGCATGCCGGCGGCGTGTGCCAGCGAGGAGTAGGCGGCGGGCACGAGCATCACCGTGATGCGGTGCACGGCCCAGAGGGCCACGCCGTGGAAGGCCGACAGCGAGACGAAGAACACCACCGGCGGCACACCCGCCCGTACAGCCGCGTAGATGGGCAGATCGAGCAGCGGATTGTGGAACGTCTGCACGCCGGCGACGTGGATGTCGCGGTCGAGACGGCCGCCCAGCAACTGGTAGGGATTGTAGAAGTGGTAGTTGAGCAGATCCCAGTTGAGATCCTGCCCCAAAGTGTAGCCGAGCACCGCGGCCAGCGCGCCGTAGGCCGCGAGCAGCCCGGCGTCGAGAGAACCGAGCAGGGGCCGCGACCGGTGCCCCGGCTTCACCATCCGGTCACGAGGCCAGAGTCGGTGGCGGCTCGGAGCGGATGCGCGAGCCCCCGGCCGGCAAGCCCCGTTCGTGTGAGCATACGCGCCGACGGGCACTGGGCCACCAGGTCGCACGTGACGTCCAGCATAGTGGCCGCAGCGGTATCCCACGTCCATCGGCCCGCCGACGGATGGGTCCCGAGGGGCACGCCGTCGGGCACCTCGCCGCGCGTCAGGCGATTGAGCAGTTCCACCAGTTCGCGATCGGTGCCGTAGGTGAGCAGCCGGCCCGGTCCCCGGTAGAGCGCCGCCAACTCGTCCACCAGCGCCGACGCCCGCGCCACCACGGTGCGGCCGTACGCCAGCCCCTGCACCATCGGCAGGCCGAAGCCTTCGTAGAACGAGGGAAAGACCACCAGGGCGGCTTTCGCGAAGCACGCCTGCACGGTGGCTTCCTCGACCGGCCCGCTGTCGTACCGCGTGACGCGGGCGGTCCGCACCTGCGCGCGGTCGCCGAAGACGACGAGCGGCTGGCGGGGGAACGACCGCGTCAACAGATCGACCGTCGGCCCGATGTGCTTGTGATCGTACTGGTTGCCCACCAGCAGCCAGTACGGCGCGGCGGGCGCCTGCCCCTGGGCCGCCGCCGTCACGTAGTCGGCGGGCGCCAGCGACAGGTGGCACACCCCGGTGCGCAGGTCCGGCGCGCCGCCGCCGAACCGGTTGAGAAAGCGACGCCGCGAGAAGTCCGAGATGAACATCACCGCATCGG
>JADZBZ010000376.1 GCA_020851835.1 Acidobacteriota bacterium | reverse complement strand
GTATCGGTGTGACCACGAAGCGCCAGTTTTGCGACGTGCTGACCGGACGGGATCCGGCGGCAGGGGTCTTGGTCACCATTCCTCCGCATCGCGGCCCCGTCACCCTGTCGTTCGAACTCCATAACCGACACACCTATTCCGAGGACCTGGTCGAGGCCAACCGCGCCTTCCGGCAGTACACCGCGACGATCGGCGTGCTAACCATGGACAATACGCTCGTCGACCGTGCGGTCATCCGGTCCGAGTTCCGGACCGCGCGCGACCTGTTCGATCGGATCTCCGGCGGCGCCGGACCTGGCGGCGTGAAGGCTGTAGCGCCGAGCGGCACCGAGTTCATCTCGATGACGCTCCCCGCCAATGTGGGAGAGCAGGTGAGCCTGCTCGGGGAGAAGCTCACGGTCGTGCGTCCGGACGGCACCGACAACTTCACATCCGACGGCCGGCCCATTGCCAGCGTCAGCAACGTCATGGTCGAGTACCGTCCCGGACCGGCACCTCGCAAGGCGCCCGCGCGGCCGCCGGCCAGCAAACCCTGACTCAGTGTGAACCAGGTGCGAGGGGCCCGTCGGACTACCCCGCCGAGCGCCAGCCCCTTCAGGTAAGGCGATGACCGATCCAACGGCCACCATCCTGGCGCAAGCCGCGTTGCTCGACGGCGTTTCCGAACGGGCGCGCCAGGCGCTGCTCCGGCGCGGCGTGCGCCAGAAGGTCGAAGCGGGCACGCGGCTCCTCACCGCCGGTTGCGCCAACGACCAACTGCTCATGCTGCTCGACGGCGCTCTCGACGTGCACCTGCCCGGCGGCGATGGCCCGCACGTCAAGCTGTATCCAGGCGAGTGTGCCGGTGAGTTGTCCCTGATCGATGGCCAGCCGGCGTCGGCTGATGTCGTCGCCTCGACCGATGTGACGGTGCTCGTGATACCGCATCGGCACGTGTGGGCTGCGATCGACGCCAGTGCCGAGCTCGCGCGGAACCTGTTGAGGGTGCTGGCAGGTCGCGTCCGCAACGACGACGTCGCGCTACGCCAGATGGCGGACCGGCGCCGGCACTTCGAACGGCTCTCGATCATCGACGGGCTCACCGGGCTCCACAACCGACGCTGGCTCGATGCGGTGTTTCCGGCACACCTCGTCCGCCTCCAGCACGAGCAGCGGCCGGCGGCGCTGCTGATGGCCGATGCCGATCGATTCAAGGTCCTCAACGATGCGTACGGTCACGCCGTGGGCGACGCTGTGCTGCAGCGCGTGGCGGGTGCCCTGGTCCGGGCGCTGCGCCCCGACGACCTCCTGGCGCGGTATGGCGGTGAGGAGTTCGCGGCCTTGATTGCGGATGTGGACCTCACCGAGGCCACCGAGGTGGCCGAACGGCTGCGCGCAGCGGTCACCTCGTCGCACGCGGCCGGCGACCCCGACTGCACGATTTCGGTCGGCGTGGCCCAGGCCGTGACCGGGGAATCCTTCGAGTCGCTGGCCCGCCGGGCCGACGCCGCTCTGCTGCGCGCCAAGCGCGATGGCCGCGACCGCGTGCGCGGCTGAGGCGCTCCCCCAACCGGCGGCCACTCAGCCCGCCGCGTAGCACTGGAGAATCGCGTCGGCCGATCGGTCGATGTCGTCCTCGGTCGTGGACCAGTTCGAGACCGAGATGCGCATCACCTGCCGGCCCTGCCAGATCGCGCCTCCCGCCCAGCAGGTGCCGTCCTGCTGCACCCGGGCAATGACGGCGCGCGTCATCGCATCGTGATCGCCATCCGGTGCGTCAAAGGCCACCAGCACCTGGTTGAGGACCACTTCGTTGAGGATGGTGACGCCGGCCTGCGGCGACAGGCGCGTCGCCATGCGCCTGGCCAGTCGGCAGTTGCGCCGGATCAGGTCGAGAATGCCATCACGGCCCAGAGTCCGGACCAGCGTGTAGAGGGCGATGACCCGCGCGCGGCGGGACGATTCAGGCACCCAATCCATGCCGACGCGTTCTTCGTCGGCCCCGCGTTCCAGGTAGGACGCCGGCATGCCCATGGCCGCCCGGTGCGGGGCCGGATTCGCGACGATGGCGAGACCCGAATCGTACGGGACGTTCAGCCACTTGTGCGCATCGGTGGCCCAGGAGTCGGCGTTTTCCACCCCGGCCACCAGCGGCGCCAGTTCCGGGACGGCGGCGGCCCACAGGCCGAATGCGCCGTCAATGTGTGCCCACGCGCCCCGAGCGTGCGCGCGCGAGACGATGTCCCCGACCGGATCGCTGGCGCCGGTGTTGACGTTGCCGACCTGAGCGCACACGATCAGCGGGCCGTCACAGCGGTCGAGCGCGCCGTCGAGCGCGTCCACCCGCATGCGGCCCTGGCTGTCGGCCTGCACGCGCACCAACTCGTTGGCGCCGAAGCCCAGGAGGCGCAGCGCACCGACCGCCGACACGTGCGCTTCGCTCCCGACGAGGACCGTGACGCGCGGCGCGCGCTGCAGCCCGTCGGCCTCGACGTGCCAGCCCGTGCGCCGCAACACCTCATGCCGCGCGGCCGCCAGGCACGTGAAATTCGCCATGTGGCAGCCCGTCACGAAACCCAGCGAACAAGTGCGCGGCAGCCCGAGCAACTCGGTGACCCAGCCGGCGACGATGTCTTCGAGGACCGCCGTGACCGGAGACATGGCATACATCGCGCCGTTCTGGTCCCACGACGCGGCGAGCCACTCGGCCGCCACCGTCACCGGCACTGCGCCGCCGGTGACGAACCCGAAGTAGCGGGGCCCCACGGTCGCCACGAGCCCCGGATCGGCTCGTTCGGCGAGGCGCTCGATGACCCGGGCAGGATCGTCAGCCCCGACGGGCAGCGGCCCGCCCAGCGAGTCCAGCAGCGCCTGCCGGGTGGCGGCGGCTCCGACCCGCCGGCGCGCCACCTGATTGAGATACGCGAGCGAGCGCTGATAGGCGCAATCGAGTTCGGGATGAGTGCTCATGTGGCGGGGATCCATTCCTCCAGGATTGCGCCCAGGTCCAGGTCCGGCGCAATCAGGCAGATGTGGCCGTGACCGGTGAGGACGCGCATCGTCGCGCGCGGCGTCAGTGACGCCATCAGGCGGGCCTGCTCCACCGATGGCACGAGATGGTCGCGATCGGCGGCCAGGTATAGCACCGGGGCCGTGATGCGCGCGAGATGACCGCGGACATCGTACTCGCGCAGCATGTGCAGGCGCGAGAGGTACCCGTCGCGGGTGGTGGCGCGCATCAGGTCGTGAAACCGGTCGATTTCCTCGCGCC
>JADZBZ010000375.1 GCA_020851835.1 Acidobacteriota bacterium | reverse complement strand
CGGTTCGTCGTGGCCTGGGATACGGGCGCGATTGCCGCGGTGTATGTGGCAGCGGTCACACTGGTGTTTGTCCTGCGCGGGTGAGCCGCGCGGCCGACGCAGGGGGTTTGAGAGATGGTCGAGCAATCACCGATCCGCCATGCCGTGGTGTGTGGCACCGACTTCACCCGGAACGCGAAGGAGGCCGCTGACGTCGCGTCCGCGCTCGCCGTGGCTCTGGGCCTTCCCATCGTGTTGGTGCACGCGTCTCCCGACGCCGCACCCGGCCCGCCAGCCGCCAAGGTCATGGCGAAGACATGGCGCGAGGCGCTGAAGGCGGAGGCTGCCCGCCTGCGCGGCCGGGGGGCGACCGTGACCGAGGTGTTGGCCGGCGGTCATCCGGATGAGGTGCTGGTCGAGCAGGCCCAGGCCTGCGACGCCAGGTTGATCGTCGTGGGAGCGCTCGGAACGAGGTCGGCCAGCCGCCACCAACTGGGCAGCGTCTCGGAGCGGACGGCCGAGTCCGCTCCAGTGCCCACGCTCGTCGTGCGGCGGGCCGATCCGCTTCTCGCGTGGCTCGGCGGCGAGCGGCCCCTCAATGTGTTCCTCGGCTTCGACTACACGTTGCCGGCCGAAGCGGCCCTCGCCTGGGTACGCGAACTGCGGCGAGCCGGGCCGTGCCGCGTCACCGTCGCGTACGCCAACTGGCCGGAGGAGCGCGAGCGCCTCGGGTTCCCGCGGGATCCGTCAGCGGTCGAGAACCCCGCGGCGGTTCAGGAGGCCCTCGAGCGCAGCCTCCGTTCGCGTGTCAGCGCTCTGGCGGGCGATGACGCCCGCCTCGTCGTGCACGCGGCGCGGGGACGGGCCGATCTGGCCCTGCTCGAAATGGCGACCGAGGCACAGGCGGATTTGATCGTCACCGGCACCCACCAGCAGAAGGGGCTGGGGCGCCTCCTCACGCCGTCCGTGTCACGGGGGCTCCTGCACACCGCCCTGGTGAGCGTGGTCACCGTGCCGGCCGTCCAGGCGCTGAAGAAGGTACCGCCGGTACCGTCCCTCCGAAGGGTTCTGGTGGCCACCGACTTCTCACCTCTGGCCAACCGGGCCATTTCCCATGCGCTGGCGGTCGCCCCGCCTGGGGGCCTCGTGCAGATCCTCCACGTGGTGCATCCCCTGGCGTTGGCGGGCGGCGAATTCGAGGTGACGCTCGGGCCGAGTGCCCGCCACGCGAGTCACGTGCGGGCATGCGAGCGCCGGTTGAAGGGTCTCGTACCCGATGAGGCGTGCGCGCTCGGCGTCGGCGTCGAGGTGGCTGTGGTCGAGGACGAGGACCCGGCGGCCGCGATTTGCCGGCACGCCGAGCGATTCGCCGCCGACGTCATCGTCATGGGCTCGCAGGGGCGGTCGGCGCTGGCGCGGGTGGTGCTCGGGTCGGTCGCGCAAGCCGTCATGGCGTCGAGCAAGCGGCCGGTGTTCATCGTTCGGGCGCCGAAGGCGTGATGGCCTCCCGCCGACGCTCCGCCACTCCGGCGTGCCGCTCGGCCAATCAACCGCGGTGGGAGTAGGCTACCGGCAGGAGGTCGTATGACCGTTTTTCTCATCCATTGGCTGGTGGTCGCCATCGGTCTCGGGGCCGCGGCGTATCTGGTGCCGGGCGTCCGGGTGTCGTCGGGCGTCGCCCTGGCCGTTGGCGCCCTGGTGCTCGGATTCGTCAACGCGGTCGTCAAGCCGATGATGGTTCTGCTGACGCTGCCGCTGACCGTCCTCAGCCTGGGCCTGTTCTATTTCGTGATCAACGCGGCCGCGTTCGCACTGGCCGCGGCGCTGGTTCCCGGTTTCTCCGTGTCGTCCTTCTGGGCGGCCCTCTTCGGGGCGCTGGTCGTGAGCCTGGTGTCATGGTTTGTGGGCGGGTTCCTGGCAGCGTAGGGCGAGAAGACCGGAGCCGCCGGCCGCTGGAAGTGCCTCGGACGACGGGGCCGGCATCGGCCGTGCTAAACTGAAAGGCTATGTCTGAAGCGGAGATTCTGAACGACCAGGTGGACGAGCCGGTCGAGCGACCGCAGGCGTCACCCATCGAGAGCCGGTTCCTGTTCGTGGATGTGGCCGCCCTCAGGGCGAAGCAACTGCGACGGGGCGCCAAGCCGCGCTTGGCCACCGGCGAGCCCGAACCCGTGGCCCCGCCACCCGCGCCCGTCGCGGCCACCGTGCCGCCGGTGCCCGGCGTCCCGGTCGTCCGGAAGATCAAGGCCGAGCGCGTGGCGATGGAGGAGGTTCGGCACGGGCTGGTCGAGTGGAGCCTGCCGGACTTCAAGGCCGTCTTCGACACGCGATAGGCGCCGGCGCGGAACCGGGGCCGCACGAGCTTCGTCTCCTCAGAGTGAGATGATCGAATTGCTGGTCTTCGGTGGACTGATCGCCGCCGGGCTCGCTGTTGCGGCGGTGGTCGGCTTCGTGTTCCTGCTCCTGAAACTGGTGCTCTGGGTCGTGCTGCTCCCCGTGCGGCTCTTGCTCAGGTTGCTCTTCCTTCCCATTTGGCTGGCGCTGGGTGCGGTGGGCGTCGTGGCGGGCGCGGCGGCCGTTCCTCTCATCCTGATTGCGCTGACGGCCGTGGCGGTGGTCGGGACCATCGTCGCGGTGATGGCGGTGCTGCTGCCGGCCATTCCGTTCGTCCTGCTCGGCCTGCTCGTGTGGGCCATCTTCTTCCGCCGGACGCCGGCCGTCGCCTAGTCCCTGCCCCCGCCTTCCGGTCAGTCGACTTCCAGAGAACGCGCGGCGGCCAGCAGCGTGGCTTCATCGAACATCCGGCCCGTCAGTTGAATCCCGATGGGCAGGCTGTCGGCCGATAGCCCGGCCGGGGCGCTGATGGCGGGAAGCCCGGTGAGGTTGGCGCCCACCGTGAAGACGTCGCTCAAGTACATCTGAATCGGATCGTCGGTCTTCTCACCGAGCTTGAAGGCCGGCGTCGGCGTGGTCGGCATGGCCACCACGTCGCACTGGTCGAAGGCCTGCTCGTAGTCCTGGCGTAGCAGCGTCCGTACTTGCTGCGCCTTCAGGTAGTAGGCGTCGTAGTAGCCGGCGCTGAGCACGTAGGTGCCCAGCATGATGCGGCGCTTGACCTCGGCACCGAAACCCTCGTCGCGTGTCCGATCGTACATCTGCTGAAGGCCGTCGCCCTGGCGGGATACGGCGCGGTGCCCGTAGCGGACGCCGTCATAGCGGGCGAGGTTCGACGAGGCTTCGGCGGTGGCGACCAGGTAGTAGACCGGAATGGCATGTCCTGCGTGCGGCAGCGCAACGTCCACGATGCGTGCGCCCGCCCCTTCCCATCGTGCCAGGGCGTCGTCGAACGCTTGTTGTACGTCGCGGTCCACGCCGTTGCCCACGAATGCGCGGGGCACGCCGATGCGCAGCCCCGCGACCCCGCGATCGATCGCCGCCAGGTAGTCCGGCACCGTCTCGCTGGACGAGGTGGCATCGCGGGGATCGTGCCCGGCAATCACCTGCAACACGAGCGCGGCGTCTTCGGCCGTGTGCGCGAGCGGGCCAATCTGATCGAGCGAAGAGGCAAAGGCGAGCAGGCCGTAACGCGACACGCGGCCGTAGGTGGGCTTGACGCCCACCAGGCCACAGAAAGCTGCCGGCTGGCGAATCGAGCCGCCCGTGTCGGACCCGAGGGAAACCGGCACCATCCCGGCCGCGACGGCTGCCGCCGACCCGCCGCTGCTGCCGCCGGGCGTGCGCGTGAGGTCGCGGGGATTCCGGGTGGTCCCGTGTGCCGAGTTCTCGGTCGACGAGCCCATGGCGAACTCGTCCATGTTCGTCTTGCCGATCACGATCGCGCCGGCCGACTCGAGTCGCTCTACGACCGTGGCTGAATACGGCGGCACGAACCCTCGCAGGATACGCGACGACGCGGTGGTAGGCACCCCTGCGGTGCACATGTTGTCCTTCACGGCGATGGGCACGCCCAGCAAGGGCAGGCCCGGACCCCGGCCGCGCTCGGCGTCGATGGCGCGCGCGCGCGCCAGTGCCCGTTCGTCCGCCACGAGGTTGAAGGCGCCGATGCGAGGTTCTTCCACGTGGATGCGCTCGAGGAACGCGCGGCAGATCTCGGCCGCGCTCTGCGCCCCGGTGGCGATGTCGACCGCCATCCGGCGCGCGGTCTGGACAGGCGAGGCCGCCATCACAGCACCCGCGGCACTTTGAAGAGGCCCGCCTCGGGCGCCGCGTCCGGGGCGTTGGCGAGCGCGTCGGGCCGCGACAGTGGCGTCACGACGAGGTCGGGCCGCTCGACCGGACGATTCAGCACGTGCGAGGTGGGAGCGACACCCGTTGTGTCGAGGTCGCGGATCTGTTCGACGTAGCCGAGGATGTCGCCCAGCTGGCGGGTGAACAGGTCGAGCTCCTCCGGCGTGAGGTCGAGGCGGGCGAGTTCGGCGATGCGCGCCACGTCGGCGCGCGTCAGCGCGGTGGGCATAGACCCGCCATTGTAGTCCACCGATCCGGACGACCACCGGCGCTCACGGCGTGCCGGCGTCGAGCGCGATGAGGCGGCTGTCGTCGAGCAACCGGACGCGGCCCTGATAGCCGCTGGCCGCCACCTGACGGGCGAGCGTCTGCAGGGCGGCCGGACGTTCGTACCGAATGGACAGATGCTGGAGGACCAGGTCGCCCACCTCTGCGCGGCGCGCCGCGTCGAGGGCCTCTTCGGTGGTCGCGTGGACGCGTTCCCGGCGATCCGCGGCGTGCAGGAAGGTGGCATCGTGCACCAGCAGGTCGGCGCCGGCGACCGCCTCCGGTGCCACCGCCATCGAGTCGCCACTATGGGCGAAGACCACGTGGGCGAGCGGAACCGTCATGGCGTCGCGCCCGCCCTGACGGGCCCGCTGGGCGAGGTCGGCCGGCGCCAACGCGGCGAACTCCGGCCGGAGTCGGCGCCGCGGCTCGACCACGCGGTACCCCAACGCGGGTTCGCCCGGCGTGTGCTCGGCGGCAAAGGCCTCGATCGTCCGCCCGGTCCCCATGGCTGCGGACCCGCCCGGTGTCATGGGCACCCACGTGACTGGAAATGTGACGCCTCCATACGCGGTCTCCAGCAGGGTGCGGACCGCGCGCACTCCCGTGGACCGGTCGGGATGGAACACCGTGAGCGGCTTGTCGCGCGCACCCTTGCCGAAGCGCCGCGCCGCGATCAGGCCGGGCAGTCCGAGGACGTGGTCGGAATGGCCGTGCGTGATGGCGAGAAACGACGGTGCGAACACGAGGCTGCCCAGAGCCAGTTGCAGCCCCTCGCCAGCGTCGACGATCAGCCGCAGCGGCCGGTGCCACAGCCAGTTGCTGTACATCCCCCGGGAATAGCCCATCAGATCGTCGTTGGTAGTCATGGGCGTGGGGGGCGCGGACGGCGGCCCACCCGGGAGGCCTTTCGCGAGGGCGCGTCGGTTCCGCTGTCGGCCGGGGCGCGCCGGGCGCGCGCGGGAGCGGACAAGTCGCCGCCCGCCTCCGCACGGCGGTAGGGCGCGATGAGGGTGTCGAGATCGGCCTTTACCCAGGCGTCGGGCCGGGTGTCCTGGCCGATCGCGCTCCACGTGAGCAGCGACCCACGCATCATCGCGATGACGGCGCGCGACAGTGCTTTCGTACTGACCTCGATGAGCTCGCCGCGGCCGCGGGCCTCGTCGAGCAGGCGCCGCATCTCGTGCGCCAGGGCCGCATCGTGGCGCTCGGACGCGGCGCTGAACTCGGGGTCCTCCAGGCTCAGCTGGATGAAGGCCAGCAGATTGGCCAACTGCTGGGGCGCCTCGGCCAGTTCGCGAAGGCTGTCGCAGACATCGGTGACCGCGTGGAGGGCCGAGCGGCTCCGCTGCCGGCGCTCCCTGAAGTAGTCGGCCATCCCCGTGATGCCGTGTTCGGCCACGGCCAGCAGCAGATGGCGCTTGCTCTTGAAGCGGAGCAGCAGGGTGGCGGGGGCGAGGCCGACTTCGCGGGCCACGTCTTCGAGGCGCATGCGGGTGGGGCCGAGCCGCGACAGCAGGCGTGCCGCGGCCTCCAGGATGACCGCGTCGGGCGCCGTCTTGGGCCGCGGAGACACGAAGGTAACTTTACAATAAATGAACCTTCATTTATCATCACCTGCTCGCCGATCTGCGCCCGGGCACCCGTCCGGCCTCCCAGCGGCGTCCAAACAACCATGTCCCCGACGACCCCATCTCTGATCGCTGTTGTCTTCGCCCTTGGTGCGGCCGCGTGCGGCGGCGGCGCCGCGCCCGGTGCGGGCCCGGGCGGGCCCGCCGGCCCCCCGCCGATGCCTGTCGACACCCTGACGCTGACCGAGCATCCCGTCGAGCAGACCAGCGACTTCATTGCTTCGCTGAAGTCGCGACGCTCGAGTACCGTTCAGCCGCAGGTCGAGGGGCTCATCACCCGCATCGCCGTGCGGTCGGGCGAAGCCGTCCAGCGCGGCGCTCCGCTGTTCGAAATCGACTCCGCGCCCCAGCAGGCGGCTGTCGCGGCTCTCGAAAGCACGCGGGGCGTGCGCGCAGCCGAGCTGGAGTACGCACGGCAGGAGCGGACGCGCACCCAGGCGCTGTACGCCGCCGGCGCGGTGAGCCAGCGCGAACTCGCCCAGGCGGAGACGGCCGAGCGTACGGCCCAGGCCGTGCTGCAGTCCGTCGACGAGCAGGTCCGGCAACTGCGCGCCGAGCTGGCGTACTACCGGGTCACGGCACCTTCGGCCGGCGTGATCGGCGATATCCCGGTGCGGGCCGGCGACCGCGTGACCAAGTCGTCGGTGCTCACCACGGTGGATGAGAACGACGTGCTGGAACTGTACGTCAACGTGCCTGTGCAGCAGGCCGCCGACCTGAAGGTCGGGCTTCCCGTCCGGATCGTGGACGACCGGGACCAGGTGCTGGCGACCAACCCGGTGACGTTCGTATCGCCGACCGTCGAGCCGACGCAGACGGTGCTGGCCAAGGCGGCGCTGATCGATGGGCGAGGCCGCTTCCGTGCGGAGCAGTCCGTGCGTGCG
>JADZBZ010000374.1 GCA_020851835.1 Acidobacteriota bacterium | reverse complement strand
TGCAGGATCACCACGGATTCGGCCGTGACCGCGCGGATGGTGCCATCGGCCAGGCGGTCGCCCGGACGCACGTTGTAGACCTTCCCGCTCGGTCCCGACACCATTGCCACCCAGGCGCCGCGGCTCTCGATGATGCCGCGCACGACCAGTTCCTCGGCCGTGAGGCCCGAAAGGCCCTCGGCCCGCACTTCGGGCCGCGTGCTCCCGCGTTGCACGCCGCCGCGGCCGATGAGCGCCACGAACGGGTCGCGGCGGCCATCCACCGAATAGGTGTAGTTGGCGGGCGGTGTCGGCGCGGCCGGCGGCGCCGGCGCGGTGCCGACGGCGGGCGGCAACGCGGGCGGCGGGGCCTGGGCCGCGGCCACCGTCTGGAAGACGGCAGCCACGGCGGCGGCCACGATGAGGCGCTGGAGGAGGGTCATCATCTCTTCTGCGCCGGCGTCTTCTTGGCCGGCGCCCCCTTCTTCTTGGCCGCCGGAGCCGGCGCTGCTGCGGTCTGGTCGACCAGGACGAACGTGGTCGCCGTGCACGACACGTCGATGCTCGCCGTCGTCGAGGGTTCGGGCTTGCCGGTGATCACGAGGTTGCCGACGTTGATGATGCGGGGGAACCGGCTCACCCGGTCGAGAAACGCTCCGAGATTGTGATAGGTCCCTTCCAGCTCGAGCCCGATGGGCCACTCGGCGTGGATCTCCCGCGTGGCAATCGGCTGCGGGCGGAAGCCGCGGATGGTCAGGCTCGACTGGGTCGCCAGGGTCTGGATGCGGCGGAGCAGGTCGCCCACGTCTTTTTCTTCCGGCAGAATCGGCTTGAGCGCGTCGAGTCGTGCCTCGAGGTCGGCCACCTGCGCCCGAAAGGCCGGCAACTGCCGGGCCGTCTCGCTGCCCCGGCTGTTCCGCAAGAGGATGGTGTCGAGCTCGCGCTGCCGACCCGCCAGCGCCTGCTGCTGGGGCATGTCGTAGAACCAGTAGAAGGTGCCGGCGCCGGCCGCCGCGATCACCAGGAACACGGCCAGTTGGACGTGCCAGGGGTACTTGCTCAGTCCGAAGCTAGCCACGCTTGCCTCCCTTCGCGGGGGCCTTCGCGCGGCCCCTGGTCGGGGGCGGCGGCGGTGTCACCTGCTCGATACCCGCCATCTGGAACGATCCGCGGACGGTGAACTGGATGGTGTCGGGCGCTCCGCCCTGCCCCGGCACCACCTCGCTCGAGAGAATCTCGACCGGCCGCTTGAAGTAGCGGGACGCTTCGAGGTTGCCCACGAAGTCGGACAGCGAAGTCAGCGACAGGCAGCGGCCCTGCATCGTCACGTCGAAGCCGTCCTGCCGGAGCTCGGTCAGCCAGGTCATCTCGGGCAGCGCCCGGCTCACCTGGTCGATGATGTGGACCGGCGCGCTCTGGCCACGCCGCAGCTCGTCGATGAGCGTGGCCCGCTGCTGCAACTGTTCGCGGCGCCCCTCGAACTCCTGCACCTGCCTGAGGATTTCCGAGAGCCGCTGCTCTTCACGGCGTGCCTCGGTCAACTGCCGCTCGGCGGTCGCGGCCATCTGTCCCAGCGCCCAGTAGCGCCAGCCGATGCCCACGGCGACCAGCACCAGGATGAGGCTCCCGATGACAGTCATCTTCTGGCCCAGCTGCAGGCCCTTGGATCCGGCCTTGGGCTGACGGCGCTCCGAGGCGAGCAGGTTGATGCGAATCATCGGTCGCCCACCTTGCGCAGCGCGAGCCCCACCGCCACGGCGGCAACGGGCGCCAGATCCTCGGCGGTATAGCCCGCGAGGCGGGCGGGATCCATGGCCACCTGGCGAAAGGGATCGAAGCTGATGACCTCGGCGCCGAAGCGCGTGGCCAGTGCGTCGGCGAAGCCCTCGGCGCGCGAGGCGCCGCCGCTCAGCACGATGCGGTCGATCCGGTCGTTCGAGGCCGTGGCCTTGAAGAAGTCGAAGGTCTTCTCGATCTCGAGGAGGATGTTGTCGGTCATCGCCTTCAGCACCGGGCGCGCCTCTTCGAACGTGGCGCCCTCGACGTCGAAGCCCTTCTTGAGCTGCTCGGCCAGGTCGTAGGGCAGCCCCAGTTCGCGCTGGACGGCCTCGGTGAAGGCGTTGCCCCCGAGGGAGATGTCGCGCGTGAACACCGACTGGCCGCCGTTGAGGATGTTGATGTTGGTGGCACTGGCGCCGGCGTTGAGTAGCGCCACCACCACGCCGGGCTCGAAGCCGTAGTTGACCTCGTAGGCGTTCTGCAGGGCGAAGGCATCCACGTCCACCACGACCGGGGTGCGCCCAGCTTGAGAGATGGCGTTGGTGTAGTCCGCGATCTTGTCTTTCTTGGCGGCCACCAGCAGCACGTCCATCGTCCCCTGCGACCCCGGCCCCTCGGCGGGGTTCAGGATCTCGTAGTCGAGATGGACGTCCTGGATGTCGAAGGGGATGTACTGCTCGGCTTCCCAGTAGATCGACTCGCTCAGTTCCTGTTCGGTCATGGCCGGCAGCGTGATCTTCTTGACGATCACGGAGTTGCCCGACAGCGAGGCGGCCACTTCCCGCGCCTTGAACTGCTTGTTGTCGAACAGCCGGCGGACGGCCTCGGTCACGGCGCTACTGTCGATGATGGCGCCATCGACGATGCTGTCGGGAGGGATGGGCTCGACCCCGAAGGCCGTCACCTTGAAGCCCTTTCCGGCGGCTTTGAGTTCGATGGCTTTGACGGCACTGGACCCGATGTCGAGTCCCATCAAGCTTTTGCTTCGGCGAAAGAACACTGGAATCACTCCGCTTCTCGTCCCGGGCACCGTGAGGGCAAAGCCGGTACCATCCCGGCCCATCCCGTCAGAAACAACAAATTTGGCCGAAAGGACGAGGTCATCGGCTCACCGGGCGGTTCGGGCCTGCCGCTGGGTTAACAATTTCGTTAGCGCCTGACGAAAACTGCGTGTGAACCATTTCTATCCTTGGCAATTGCTTCCGTTCGGGCTTATCGGCGGCAGGCTCAGCCGGAGCAGGGACGGCGACGCGCCGTATGCCACGGTGTGCATCCCAATACCGCGGAGGCCGGGCGGCGCCGGGCGGCAACTCCCGCGCGCGCTGTAGGTTCCGGGCCCTGGCAGCGCTTGCAATTCCGTGACGGTCGTCGTATCATCTCGGTTTGCCGTGTCCAAGGCGGGCGTGGCCAGTGAACCGGACTCAGGACTCGATTCATGCGTACTTATGTTGCGACCCCGACGAGCGTGACCAGTCGCTGGCACGTCATCGACGCCCAGGGCCTGGTGCTCGGGCGGGTGGCCAGCCATGCGGCGCGCCTGCTGCAGGGCAAGCACAAGGCGACTTACACCCCGTTCATCGATACGGGCGATCACGTCGTCATCATCAACGCGGCCCGGATTACGCTGACCGGCCGCAAGGAAGACCAGAAGATCTACCGTCGGCACAGCGGCTATCCCGGTGGCCTGCGCGAAGAGCGGGCCAAGGTGGTGCGCCAGCGCCAGCCCGTGCGCATGGTGGAACAAGCGGTGCGGGGCATGCTGCCGAAGTCGAAGCTCGGCGACGCGATGTTTCGCAAGGTGAAGGTATATGCGGGCGAGACGCATCCGCATCAGGCACAGCAACCCACTCAGTACGAGGTCGCATAAATCTTGGCTGCTACGCAGTACTACGCCACGGGGCGCCGCAAGGAATCGACGGCGCGCGTGTTCCTTCGCCCCGGCTCCGGCACCATCACCGTCAACCACCGCGCCCTCGACAACTACTTCCCCACCGAATCGCTGCGCCTGCAAGTCAAGGTGCCCCTCGCGCTCACCGAGGTGGCGGCCGAGTTCGACGTGCTCGCCACGGTGAGCGGCGGCGGCGTGACCGGACAGGCGGGCGCCATCCGGCTCGGCATCGCGCGGGCGCTCTGCGCCTTCAACGCCGAGTTGCGGCCGCGCCTCAAGAAGGACGGGCTGCTCACGCGCGACGCACGCGCGAAGGAGCGCAAGAAGTACGGCATGGCTGGCGCGCGCAAGCGCTTCCAGTTCAGCAAGCGTTAGTCTCGATGGTTGGCAGCGCCCCGCACGACGCAGGGCGGAATTCTGGAGGAAGATTGACCCCGCTCGCAATGAAAGACCTGCTCGAAGCAGGCGCACACTTCGGCCACCAGACCAAGCGCTGGAATCCCAAGATGAAGCCGTTCATCTTCGGCGAGCGCTCGGGCATCTACATTCTCGACCTCGGCAAGACGGTGAAGCTCTACAACGAGGCCGAGCACTACGTGCGGCGGCTGGCAACCGAAGGGCGGACGATTCTCTTCGTCGGCACCAAGCGCCAGGCGCAGGACGTGGTGGCCGAAGAGGCGACGCGCTGCGGGATGTACTACGTCAACGAGCGGTGGCTGGGTGGACTGCTCACCAACTTCGCCACCATCCAGCGGAGCATCGCGCGCCTGCGTGACCTCGAGGCGATGGCCACCGACGGCCGCTACGAGTTCATGCCGAAGAAGGAGATCGCGAAAGCCGAGAAAGAGAAGCGCAAGCTCCAGCGTAACCTCGACGGCATTCGCAACATGGGCCGCCTGCCCGACGCGCTCTTCGTCGTCGACACGCGCAAAGAGCAGATTGCCGTCGACGAGGCGCGCAAGCTCAAGATTCCGGTGATTGGCGTCGTCGACACCAACTGCGATCCCGACCAGGTGGACTACGTCATCCCGGGCAACGACGATGCGCTGCGGTCGATCCGGCTGTTCGTGTCGCGCGTGGCCGATGCCGTGATGGACGGCCGCGGCGAACGCGAATCGGCCCTGGCCGAACAGGCGCAAGCCGACGCCGAGGCCGCGGCCGCCGAAGAGGCGAACCGGACCGTGCGTCCGGCCAACGTCCGCAAGCCGCAGCGCCCGGCCGAGTCGTCGACCGTGCCCCAGGCCTAACACCCATGGCAATCACGGCGGAAATGGTGAAGCAACTGCGCGACAAGACGGGCGCCGGCATGATGGACTGCAAGGCCGCACTGGCCGAGTCGGGCGGCGACACGGACAAGGCCATCGACTTCCTGCGGAAGAAGGGGCTCGCCTCGGCGGCCAAACGCTCGGGACGCGCCACCAACAACGGCATCATCGGGCACTACATCCACATGGGCGGCAAGGTGGGTGTGCTCGTCGAGGTAAACTGCGAGACCGACTTCGTGGCCCGCACCGACGATTTCCAGGGCCTGGCCAAGGAAATCGCGATGCACATCGCCGCGGCCGACCCGAAGTACGTCCGCCGCGAGGACGTGCCGGCCGAGGTGCTCGAGAAGGAACGCGAGATCTATCGCGCGCAGTTCGCCGCGTCGGGCAAGCCCGCCAACGTGATCGACAAAATCGTCGAGGGCAAGCTCGAGAGCTTCTACGCCCAGGCGTGCCTGCTCGACCAGCCGTCGGTCCGCGACCCCAACGTTACCGTCCAGCAGATGGTGGCCGCCGCCACGGCCAAGACCGGTGAGAACGTCACCGTGTCGCGGTTCGCGCGCTTCAAGCTGGGCGAGACGGCGGAATAGCGGCGGGCGCCGGCGCGGCTATAATTGCGACGTGTCCGATTCCGCCGCACCTACCTACAAACGCATCCTGCTGAAGCTGTCGGGCGAAGCGCTCATGGGCGACCAGGCCTACGGCGTGGACCCGGCGGTCACCACCCGGATCGCCCACGACGTGGCCGAAATCCGCGCCCACGGGGTGGAAACGGCCATCGTCATTGGCGGCGGCAACATCTTTCGGGGCCTGACCGCCAGCGCGCGCGGCATGGACCGTTCGACCGCCGACTACATGGGCATGCTGGCGACCATCATCAACGCCCTGGCCCTGCAGGACGCCCTCGAGCAGCACGGCATCGCGACCCGCGTCCTCACCGCCATCGAGATGCGCGCGGTCGCCGAGCCCTTCATCCGGCGCCGCGCCATCCGCCATCTCGAGAAGGGCCGCGTGGTGGTGTTCGCCGCCGGCACGGGCAACCCCTACTTCACGACCGATACGGCCGCGGCCCTCAGGGCCATGGAGGTTCGCGCCGAGGTCATCCTGAAGGCCACCAAGGTGGACGGCATCTACAACGCCGACCCGGTCACCGACAAGACCGCCGCCCGCTACGACCGCATCTCCTACCTGCAGGTACTGCAGGACCGGCTGCAGGTCATGGACGCGACGGCCATTTCGCTCTGCATGGACAACCGTCTGCCCATCGTGGTGTTCAACATGAACGAGCCCGGCAATATCCGCCGGGTCGTCATGGGCGAGGCGGTGGGTACGGTCGTCACGGCGTAACGCCACAGGACAGAGGGCACAGGCATGGATGTCAGCGATCTGAAGGGGCTGTTCGGCGAGGTCAGCAAGCACATGGCCGGCCAGGTGGAGTTCGTACGGAAGGAACTGGCCCAGGTGCGCACGGGCCGGGCCACCACGGGGCTGCTCGACGGGGTACACGTCGAGGCCTACGGCTCGAAAATGCCGCTGAACCAGCTCGCCAGCCTGTCGATCCCCGAGCCGACCATGATCGTGGCGCAGCCATTCGATCCGTCCACCATGGGTGCCATCGAGCGCGCCATCCGCTCGTCGGACCTGGGACTCAATCCGGCCAACGACGGCAAGGTCGTGCGCATCCCGATTCCGCCGCTCAACGACGAGCGCCGCAAGGAGTTGTCGCGGCACGTCCATAAGATGACCGAGGAGGGCCGCAACCACGTGCGCGCCGTCCGCCGCGACGCCAACGACAAGCTGAAGAAGATGCTCAAGGACCACGAGATCTCGGAAGACGACGAGAAGCGCGCGCTGGCCGAGGTGCAGAAGTCCACCGACGATCACATCAAAGCGATTGACGAGCTTCAGCAGAAGAAGGACGGGGAGTTGCTGGGGAAGTAGCGGAATCTGTCGATCGGTCTATCTCGTGACCTATTTTTCCCATCTCGAGTGTGCGTCTGGTTGCGGCGCGGGGCCGTTCGACCCGCGCGAGCGTCACTTCCTGTGTCCGTCCTGCGCGCTGCCGCTGCTGGCGCGCTACGACCTGGCCGCCGCGCGCGGATGGTCGCGCAACTCCCTCACGGGCCGCGATCCCGACATGTGGCGGTACCGCGAGCTGATGCCGCTCCTCCCCGGCGACGAGCCCGTCACGCTCGGCGAAGGCTTCACGCCGTTACGGCCCGCCCGGCGGCTGGGCGGCGCCATCGGCCTCGACCGCCTGCTCATCAAGGACGAGTCGCTCAATCCCACGAATTCGTTCAAGGCACGGGGCCAGTCGGCGGCCATCACGCGGGCGAAGGCGCTGGGCGCGACGACCATCGCGCTACCTACCGCTGGCAATGCCGGCAACGCGGCTGCCGCCTACTCCGCCGCGGCGGGACTCGACTGCCAGGTCTTCATCCCCAGGGACGCCAAGCGGCCCTTCATCGACGAGTGCCGCCTGTACGGCGCGCAGGTCACACTGGTGGACGGGCTCATCACCGACGCCGGTCGCATGGCTGCCGAACAGGGCAAGGCCTTGGGGTGGTACGACGTCTCCACCCTCAAGGAGCCGTACCGTGTGGAGGGCAAGAAGACCATGGGGTACGAACTGGCCGAGCAGCTCGGCTGGCGCCTGCCCGATTGGATCGTCTACCCCACCGGCGGCGG
>JADZBZ010000373.1 GCA_020851835.1 Acidobacteriota bacterium | reverse complement strand
CTCGGGCTGGCCGGCATCATGCTGGCCGTGGCGCCGTGGATCATCGATGGCGCGCCGTACGAGTCCACGATGGGGCTCGTGCAGAAGATCTTCTATTTCCACATGCCGTCGGCCTGGCTCTTCCTGGTGGCGGCGATCATCGCCGGCGTCATGAGCGGGGTGTTCCTGTTCCGGAAGAAGCGCAGCGCCGACGCCTGGGCGCTGGCGGCGGCCGAACTGGCCGTGGTGTTCGGCATCATCACGCTGGTGACCGGACCGCTCTGGGCGCGCAAGGCGTGGGGCATCTGGTGGGTGTGGGACGCGCGCCTGACGTCGAGCCTCATCCTCTGGATGATCTTCGTGGCCTATCTGCTCCTGCGCCGCTACGGCGGACCCGGGTCGGACAAGCTCGGCGCCGGGATGGCGCTCTTCGGCCTGGCCAACGTGCCGTTCATTTTCGTGTCGGTCAACGTCTGGCGAACCCTGCATCCGCAAACGTCGGTGGTGCCCACTCTGCCGGTGCAGATGGGCGGTCCGCTGTGGTTCTGTGTGACGGCGTTCTTCCTGTTGTTCCTGGCCCTGCTGAGCATGCGCGCGCGCCTCGAGCGGCAGCGCGGGCGGATCGAGGACCTCTACCTCGCCGAGGACGAAGCGTGATGCGATTCTATCGAGCCCTGTTCCTGGCCGCGCTGCTCGCGGCCCCCGGCGTTGCCCTGGCGCAGCCGCCCCAGCCCTCGCCCGACGAGTTCGTCCCGATGGAGGAGGTTCCGCCCGAAGAACAGATTCCCGCCATCAATCTCGTGGCGGCCGCCTATGGGTTCGTCTGGGTGGTGGTGGTGGGTTACGTCTGGTCGCTGGGACGCCGCCTGCAGAAGGCCGAGGCCGACCTGGCCGCTCTCGAACAGCGGAGGCGATGATGGACATCGGGCTGCCGTCGGCGGCGCACTTCATCTACATCCCCTTCGCGCTGCTGGTTGGCATCGTGGTGGGCTGGGTGCTGGGATCGCGCGCCGCCCGGGACGCCTACGCCGCGGAGCTCAAACGGCGGGAGCGCAAGTCGCAACACTAGTGCATTGCCGGCGCACTAGCGACCCACGCCCAGCCGTTCCGCCAGAATCTCCGGCAGGCCCTCGGCGGTGATGCGAGCCTGCGCCTTGGCAACGGGATAAGCCACGCGGTGGAGCGTCACCGTGCCGGCCTCGACATCCACCACCCCGAACCCGGCGCGCGGGTCGCCGTCGCGCGGCTGGCCCACCGAGCCCGGGTTGACGAGATACCTTGCCTCGGCGGCCACGGCCAGCTCGAAGGGGCGCGGCTCGCCGTCGGTTTCCACGACGAACTGGTTGTTCCGGAGGCCGTAGCCCACCTGGACGTGCGTGTGCCCGAAAAAGCACAGCGCACGTCGGGCCGCGTGCACCGCCCGCAGGGCGTCGAGGTCGTCGAACACGTACGCGTCTTCGTCGAAGGGCGTCCCGTGACAAATTTCGAACGCCTCGTCCACGATGATGGGCCCGGCCGTCAGCCCGGCGAGCCAGGCGCGGTTGTCGTCGGTGAGCGCATCGTGGGTCCAGTGGATGGCGCTGCGCGCCACGGCATTGAATCCTTCCGGCGTCTCGAGGCCCGAGCCGACCTTGTCGTGGTTGCCGCGAATCACGGCGTGCGGCTGCAGGGCCCGGACGCGCTCGACGACGGCATTGGGGTCGGCGCCGTAGCCCACCAAATCGCCCAGTACGACGGCGCGGTCCCAGCCCAGCCTGCCGGCGGCGGCCATCACGGTGTCGTAGGCCTGAAGGTTCGCGTGTATGTCGCTGATGACGAGGTAGCGCATCAGTGGTCCAGCCCGTCCACGATCTGTTCGACCAGCGAGTCTACGGGACCGCGGCTCGCGTCGACCCGGACCGGGGCGAGACGATAGGCGGCGAGGCGCTGATTATAGAGGGCTTCGAGGGCGCCGCGATCGGCGGCCAGCGGCCGGCGCCCGTCGAGCGGGACGCGCTCGAGGACGGTGGTGAGGGGCACGTCGAGCCAGATGACCAGGCCGTCGCGCAGCATCAGCTCGCGGTTGGTCGGCTCGGCGAAGGTGCCGCCGCCGGTGGCGACCACGGTGCCCCGGTGGGGCAGCAGGTCGATGAGCGCCTGCCGCTCGGCGGCCCGGAAGTACGGTTCCCCCTTTTGCCGGAAGATGCCCGTGATGTCGAGGCGCTCGCGCTGCGCAACCTGGTCGTCGATGTCCTCGACGCGCCAGTCGAGCCGGCGGGCCAGCGCCCGTGCCACGGTGGACTTGCCCGCGCCCATGAAGCCGACCAGGTAGATCTTGTCCGTCGTCACACCCGGAGGCCGTCGAGATCGGTGAAGAACGAGGGATAGGAGACGGCCACCACGTCGGCGCCGGCAATGTGCGAAGGTCCGGTGGCACCGAGCGCCGCGACAGCGAAGGCCATGGCCAGGCGATGGTCGCCGTGGGCGTCCACGGACCCGCCCGTGAGGGGACGGGTCGGGCGAATCACGAAGCCGTCGGGCCGCTCGTCCGCGTCGGCGCCCATGGCGCGCAGGCCGCCCACCAGCGCCGAGATACGGTCGCTCTCCTTGACGCGCAGCTCGCCGGCGCCGCTGACGGTGAGTCCGCCGCCGAAGGTCGCCAGCGCGGCCAGCACCGGCAACTCGTCGATGACCTCGGGCACCTCGTCGGGTAGGACTTCCACCGGTTCGAGGACGCCGTGGCGAACACGCACCCAGCCAACGGGCTCGCCGTCGTGACGGTCGTCGACACGGGCTTCGACCAGGGCTCCAAAGCGGCGGAGCAGGTCGATGATGGCGGCCCGGGTGGGGTTGAGCCCCACGCCTTCGATGGTGACGTCCGACCCGGCCAGTGCCGCGGCGGCCACGGCGGGGAAGGCCGCCGACGACAGGTCGCCTGGCACGCGGAGGGCTCGCGCCGACAGGCGCCGCCCGCCCGTGACCGAAATGGTCCGGCCCTCGACCAGCGGGGACACGCCAAAGGCCTCGAGGGCGCGCTCGGTGTGGTCGCGCGTGGCGGCGGGCTCGGTCACCGTGGTCACGCCGTCGGTTTGCAGGCCCGCCAGCAACACGGCGCTCTTCACCTGGGCGCTCGGAATGTCGGG
>JADZBZ010000372.1 GCA_020851835.1 Acidobacteriota bacterium | reverse complement strand
TGACATGCTCACCAAGACGTCCGGCCTCCTTGCCGCGTGCCTGCTGGCGGTGTGTCCTGGCGCGTGCCGGAGCGCGAGCCCGGCCGGCACCCCGTCGCCGGCGGCGAGTCCGCAGGCGCCCTCCGACAGTCCACCTCTGATTCAGCCCGGCGCGCCCGGGCAGCCCGACCGGGAAGTGAGCGCGGCCGCCGCGACCGACCTGTCGAAGGTCGGGTTCACTGAGGCCGACGTGAAGTTCATGCAGGGGATGATCGGCCATCACCAGCAGGCCATCGAGATGGCGGTCCTGCTGCCGTCGCGGACGAGCCGCGAGGACATGAAGCTGCTGGCCAGGCGAATCGAGGTCTCGCAGGCAGACGAAATCCAGATGATGCAGGGATGGTTGCGGGCCCGCGGGCAGACGCTGCCCGATCCCCACGCTCATCACCTGCACGGCGCCACGCTGATGCCCGGAATGCTGACGATGGAGGAGATGGTGCGGCTCGAGGCGGCCGGGGGCGTGGAGTTCGACCGGTTGTTTCTCGAAGGCATGATCACGCACCACGGCGGCGCGCTCACCATGGTGCACGAGTTGTTCGCGACGCCGGGTGCCGGCCAGGATGGAGGCGTCTTTGCCTTCGCGTCCGACATCGAGGCCGATCAACAGATGGAAATCGACCGCATGGGCGCGGTGCTCAGGGAGCTTCAGAAGTGACGCGCGTGACCAAGCAGGTGTGGCCGGTAGCCGGCATTCTGGCCGGCGCCGTTCTGGTGGGCGTGGCGCAGCAGAAGCCGCCCGATCCGAACGATCCGCGGGTGGGTCTCGAGCCGGGCCTCTTCGATGCCGGCGTGGCGGCGCGCCACCTGGAACTGACCGCCACCTTGCCTCGCCCGAAAGGCTTCTTCGACCCGCGCGAGTTCGCCGGCGACGCGATGCCCCTCGCCGGGGCGTCGCCCACACCGCCGCGTCCACCGGGCGGCCTCGACTTCGCGAATTCGGATCTGGCGTTTGCCGACACCTACATGTGGGTCGGCAATTTCAACGGCTTCAACCTGTATGACATCGAGAACGCCCGGCGGCCTCGCCTGATGGCCTCGATTGTCTGCCCGGGCGGACAGGGCGACGTGTCGGTGTACGGCAACCTCCTTTTCATGTCGGTCGAGCAGACGCGGGGACGTATCGACTGCGGCCTGCAGGGCGTCCCTGAGACGGTGAGCAAGGAGCGCTTCCGCGGCGTGCGCATTTTCGACATCAGTGACCTGCGCAAGCCCCGTCAGGTGGCGGCGGTGCAGACCTGCCGCGGCTCGCATACGCACACGCTCGTGCCCGTGCCCGGCGACAAGTCCCGCATCTACGTGTACGGGTCCGGCACCGGGTCGGTTCGCTCGGGCGAGGAACTCGAGGGCTGCTCGGGCCTCGAACCCGACCAGGACGAGAACACGGCGCTTTTCAGCATCGACGTCATCGAGGTGCCGCTGGCCTCGCCCCAGACGGCGAAGATCGTGAGCCGGCCGCGCATCTTCGCCGACGAGGCCTCCGGCACCATCGCGGGCCTGTGGAAGGGCGGCGATCACGGCCCCGGCACCCAAGTCACCAGCCAGACGAACCAGTGCCACGACATCACCGTGTTTCCCGATGTCGGATTGGCGGCCGGTGCCTGCTCGGGCAACGGCATCCTGATGGACATCTCGGATCCGGTGCACCCGAAACGGCTGGACCACGCCTCCGACCCGAACTTCGCCTACTGGCACTCGGCGACGTTCAGCAACGATGGGACCAAGGTCATCTTCACCGATGAGTGGGGCGGCGGCACACGCCCGCGCTGCCGCGCGACGGACCTGCCCAACTGGGGCGCCGACGCCATCTTCGACATCGTGGACAAGAAGCTGCAGTTCAAGGGCTACTACAAGATGCCGGCGGCCCAGACCGACTCGGAGAACTGCGTGGCTCACAACGGCTCGCTCATCCCCGTGCCCGGCCGCGACATCATGGTGCAGGGTTGGTATCAGGGCGGGCTGTCGGTGTTCGACTTCACCGACTCGGCCAACCCGGTCGAGATCGCGTTCTTCGACCGAGGTCCGCTCGACCCCACGAACCTCATCGTCGGCGGCTTCTGGTCCACCTACTGGTTCAACGGGTACGTCTACGCGTCGGAGATTGCGCGCGGTATCGATATCTTCCGACTGCTGCCGAGCGAGTATCTGTCCCAGAACGAAATCGACGCGGCGTCCCTGGTTCGGTACGAGGAGTTCAACGCGCAGCAGCAGCCGATGGTCGAGTGGCCCGCATCCGCGGTCGTGGCCAAGGCCTATGTCGATCAGCTGACCCGCACACGCGGCATCCAGCCCGAGCGCGCCAGGGCCGTCGTGGCGGCGATGGACAAGGCCGAGCGACTGCGCTCGTCGCGCGACCGCGGCGCGGCGGCGGTGGTGGAGCAGTTGACATCGCTTGCCTCGCAGCTCGAGTCTGACGCGGCGGGGGCGAGCGGCCGCGACCAGGCACGCCTCGAGGCCCTGGCCGGCCAGCTCCAGGGTCGCGTCGCGCGGCTGCGCTAATCGAGGCCCCGGCCCTGTTCATCGCCAAGATGCGGAGCATCCGGGTGGAAAGAGACGATGGTTGAACAGTTGTTCAACACCAGCGAAAAGCGGCTGGGCGTGGTGCTCGGCGACTGGTCCAACAAATCGTTGCATCCCGGCCGCGCGGGTGTAGTATGTCCTCGCAGAATGATGGGTCGTCGAGCGACGGCGCTGATGCGCGTCCGCCCAGAACAGCTATAAGGGAGCCCAATCGATGTCACAGCATGCAGGTCTGAACCGGAGATCGTTTCTGAGAAGTGCCGGACTGACCGCTCTGGCGGCCGGCGCCGTCGGCGCGGGTGCCCCCGTGGCCGCCGCGGCCATGGGCCCCGAGGCCGAGGGCTTTGCCCCCGATGCCAGCGGGAAGTTCGATTTCG
>JADZBZ010000371.1 GCA_020851835.1 Acidobacteriota bacterium | reverse complement strand
TGTTCGAGCATCTCACGCACGGGCAGTCACCAGCCGTACGGTCATGGCGCAGAGCTCGCCAGCGCGGTGCCGGTCAGGCGGCGGTAGGCGTCCAGGTACTTCTGGCGAGTGCGGGCCACGACCTCGGCTGGCAGCGACGGGACGGGCGGTTGCTTGTTCCACCGGATCGACTCGAGGTAGTCGCGCACGAACTGTTTGTCGAAGCTCGGCTGCGGGCCGCCAGGCGCGTATTCGTCCGCGGGCCAGTAGCGGGACGAGTCGGGCGTCATCATCTCGTCGATCAGCAGCAGGTCTCCCGCGTCGGTGAGCCCGAATTCGAACTTGGTGTCGGCCAGGATGATGCCGCAGCGCGCGGCGTGCTCCACCCCGAACGCATAGAGCGCCAGCGTCAGGGCCTTGAGCCGGGCCAACACGTCGGCGCCCACCATGCCGCCCGCCCTGGCTTCGCTGATGTTCTCGTCGTGTCCCGACTCGGCCTTCGTCGACGGCGTGAAGATCGGTTCGGGCAGTCGGTCCGATTCCCTCAGGCCCGGCGGCAGGGCTATGCCGCAGACCGCGCCCGTGGCCCGGTAGTCCTTCCAGCCCGACCCGGAGAGGTATCCGCGCGCCACGCATTCGATGGGCAGTGGCGTCGTGACACGAACGAACATCGAGCGGCCCGCGAGCACGGCGTGGTGCGCCCGCGCGGCGGCAGGATAGTCGTCCACCACCGTGGTGATCAGGTGATTCGGTACCAGGTGGGCCGTGCGGTCGAACCAGAACGCCGACAGCTGCGTGAGCACGCGCCCCTTGTCGGGAATGCCCGACCCGAGCACGTAGTCGAATGCCGAGATGCGATCGGTGGCCACCATCACGAGGCCGCCATCGGCCGCATACACGTCGCGCACCTTGCCGCGGCGGACGAGGGCGAGGCCTTTGAGGTCGGTATCGAGGAGGGGGAGGGTCACGAAGCCACTGATCCTAGCCACCCGGTGAGGCGGACGCAACCACCCAGATGCGCCCGAGCGGCGTTGGCCCCCGTGGCGAGCGGCGCTAGGACAACCCTGAAAGTGCGGTAACACCGCAGCAACACGGGGGCTTCTGGCCTGTGCCCCAGCCGTGGGCGACGATCCGGCATCTGCGTATAACATGTGTCTGCCTTGCGCGTCCCGATCCGCACCATTGTCGCCATCGTCCTGGCCGTGGGCCTCGTGGGCCTGTTCCTGCGCAACGCCGACGTGTCCCGCGTGTGGCACGCCATGCGAGGGGCGCGCCTCGATCTGCTCGCCGCGGGCGTCGGCCTCACGCTGGTGAGCTACATCGTGCGCGCCGAGCGATGGCAGTACCTACTGGAGCCGCTCGGACCCACGCGATTCAGCATGGCCTTCCGTGCCACGGTCATCGGGTTCGCCGCCTCGACGGTGCTGCCGGCACGCGCGGGCGAGATCCTGCGGCCCTACCTGCTGGCCAGGCGCGAGGGGCTGAGCGCCACCGCGACCTTTGCCACCATCATCGTCGAGCGCATCCTGGACCTGGTTTCGGTGCTGTCGTTGCTGGCGGTGTATCTCCTGCTGTTCGATCCGGGCATGGCCGCCCGCGATTCGACGCTGTTCACGGCGGTGCGCCTGGGTGGGCTGGTCGTGGCGCCGGTGGCTCTGGCCGCCCTGGCGGTCATGTATGCGCTGGCCGGGCACCCCGAATGGCTGGACGCCGCGCTCCGGACGGCGGATCGGAAGCTGCCCGCGCGGCTCGCGGCGACGCTGGGCCGCGTGGCGCGCCTGTTTGCGAACGGCTTTGGCGTGCTGCGTCGGCCCACGCGCCTGGCGGCCAGCCTGGCGTGGTCGCTGGTCTTGTGGCTCGTCATCTGCGGCGAGACGTGGGCGGTGGCGCGGGCTTTCAACCTCGATATGCCCTTCGTGGGGTCGTGGCTCATGATGGGCCTGCTCGTGGTCGGGGTGTCGCTGCCGACGCCGGGCGGCGTCGGCGGCTTCCACGAGGCCTTTCGGCTCGGCGCCACCGCTTTTTTCGGCGCCGACAACGACGCCGCGGTGGGGGCCGCCATCCTGCTGCACGCGACGTCGTTTGTTCCGGTGACGTTTCTGGGACTCTGGTATGCCGCCCGCGAGGGGCTGGACCTGCGGAGCGTCGAACGTCTGGCCACGACACCGTCCGAGGTGAAAGCATGAAGTGTCCCTATTGCGGCAACCTTGGCGACAAGGTGGTCGATTCGCGCGAGAGCCGCGAAGGCGATGTGATCCGCCGGCGTCGGCAGTGCCTCAACGCCGAGTGCCTGCGCCGGTTCACCAGCTACGAGCGCATCGACGAAATCCCGTACATGGTGGTCAAGAAGGACGGAACGCGGGAGCGCTTCGAACGGCAGAAGCTCATCGGTGGCCTGCTGAAGGCCTGCGAGAAGCGGCCCGTCAGCGCCACGGCGGTGGAAGACGTGGCCGACCGCGTGGAGGCCGTCCTGCAGGAGCGATCGGAGAAGGAAATCTCCACGCGCGAGATCGGCGCGCTCGTCATGCAGGAGCTGAAGAAGCTCGACCAGGTCGCCTACGTGCGCTTTGCCTCCGTTTACCGCGACTTCCGCGACGTGGACGACTTCGTGCAAGAGGCTCGCGCCCTGCGCGGCAGCAAGGAATAGCGCCGCGAGCGGCGGGGACGCCTCGTCGGCCAGCCCGGAGATTCGGGCGCGCTCTGTCGCGGGGCTTGATACAGTCCTCCTGGAAGGCTCGAGGTGTCCACCACGCGATCGTCTCCCTTGGTTCGTCCGGCGGTCCCCGTGGCCGGCAGCGCCGCCGCGCGACGGCCGTTCCGCGACAATCCGCGCCTGATTCTCGCCGGCATCATCCTGCTGCTGTCGGTGCTGGCCGGGCTGCTCGTGATCGAGGACCGCACGTCGCGGCTGGCGCCCGACTTCCTCGCCGAAGTCGTGCTCTATGCGCTCTCGGCCACCAATCTCACCATGCTGCTCGCGCTGGTCTTCCTGCTGGCGCGCAACGTCATCAAATCCATCGTCGAGGGTCGCCGCGGTCTGCCGTTCACCCGCTTTCGCGCGAAGCTGGTGCTCACCATGCTCGGCATGACCGTGATTCCCGCCGTGCTGGTGCTGCTGGTCGGCAGCCGAGTCGTGCTCACGGCCATCGACCGCTGGTTCAACACCCCGGTGGACGAGATTCTGTCGTCGGCCAACAGCATTGCCGCCGACTACTATCAGGAGCGCCAGCGGGTGGTGGCCGAACAGGCCGCCCGTGTCGCCGGCCGGCTGGCGAGCCTGAGCTTCGCGTCGGCCGAACTGGCGGGCGTGCGGAACACGCTCGCGGCCGAAGTGGGTGGCCCGCGTCCGGGCCTGCTCCAGGTATACCGCGTGGTGCCCGATGTCGGAGGCGCGCCGATGGTGATGCCCGTCGTGGATGTGGCCTCCCCCTCGCTGCCGCAGGGTTGGGCGCGCGCGACGGCAGACCGGCTGGCCGCTCAGGCGGCGGGCGGCGAACCGTCACCCTGGACGCTCGAGCCGCTGCCCGAGGGCGGCGAGCTGCTGCGCGTGGCCCACCCAATCGACACCGGGGCGGGCGTCACGGGTGTCGTCGTCGCGTCGGAGTATCTCGCCGGCAGCCTGGCCGAACGTTCCCGGCGGATGACCCAGGCCTACGAGGACTACACCCAGCTCCGCGTCCTGCGGCAGCCGCTGGCCGGTGTGTACGTCTCGTTCTTCGTGATGGTGACCTTGTTCATCCTGGTCGGATCCACGTGGCTCGGCCTGTACCTGGCCAAGCGCATCACCCGTCCCGTCCAGGCCTTGTCGGAGGCCGCGCGCGAAATTGGCGCGGGGCACTACGACCACCGTATTCAGCACGAGGCGGCCGATGAGTTCGGCGCCATGGTGGATGCCTTTAACGCCATGGCCGCCGAGGTGGCCTCCAGCCGCCGGGGGCTCGAACGGGCCAGTCTCGATCTCGAGCGCAAACATCGCGAGGGCGAAAGCCGCCGGCGCTATATCGAGGCCGTGGTGGAGCGGATCGCCACCGGTGTGGTCTCCATCGATCGGTCTGGGCGCATCGGGACGATCAATTCCGCAGCGGCCCGGCTGCTGGAGCTCGATCCCACGGCGGCGGGACGTCCCGCCGTGGATGTCTTCGGCCGCCCGGACCTGGCGCCCGTCAACCAGTTGCTCGATCAGTCGGCCCGGGCGCGCACCGATTCGCTGGCCCAGGAGATCACCCTGGTACGCGACGGGCGCGAGCGTCATCTCGCCGCCGTGGCCACGCGGGTACCCGGCCCCGACGACGGCTATGATGGCACCGTCCTCGTCATCGACGACGTGACGCCGCTGATTCGCGCGCAGAAGGTGGCGGCCTGGCGGGAGGTGGCGCGCCGGCTGGCCCACGAAATCAAGAATCCGCTGACCCCGATCCAGCTGTCGGCCGAACGCCTGCGGCGCAAGCTCGGCGACCTGGAGCCCCAGGGCCAGGCGCTGCTGGCCGAATGCACGACGACAATCATTGGTGAGGTCGAGTCGCTCAAGGCGCTCGTGGACGAATTCTCGCAGTTTGCGCGTATGCCCGCGCCGCGCGCCGTGCCGACCGATCTCGCGAGCCTGCTCGACGAGACGCTCGCGCTCTACGATGGGCTCTTCGCCGACGTGCGGTTCGTGCGCCGTTTCGATCCGTCGATCCAGGATGCGCGCCTGGATCCGGAGCAGATCAAGCGCGTCCTGGTGAACCTCATCGACAATGCCATCGAAGCCATGGGACGCCACGGGTCGATTGTCGTCGAGACGGCCCGCGACCGACCGAACGGCTTCATCCGCATCACCGTGGCCGATGATGGCCCCGGCATACCGGCGGGGGAGCAGGAGAAACTCTTCCTCCCGTACTACTCGACCAAGGGACGAGGCAGCGGATTGGGTCTGGCCATCGTCCGGCGTATCGTCGCCGAGCACGGCGGGTCGGTGGACGTCGCCGACAACGTGCCGAAGGGCACGCGGTTTACGATAGAGCTGCCGTGCTGACACCTCCCGCGCCCGCCGCGCCCACTCGATGGCCGCCATTCTCGTAGTCGACGACGAACCGGGCGTGCGATCGTCGGTCGCGGGTGTTCTGCGAGACGAGGGATTCGACGTCGAGGCGGTCGGCAGCGGAGAGGAGTGCCTCGACCGCGTGGCGCAGCGCGCCTTTGACGTGATCGTCCTCGACATCTGGTTGCCAGGCATAGACGGGCTGACCACGCTGCAACGGCTCGGCGAGCGGCAGGTGGACGCCCAGGTCGTGATCATCTCGGGTCACGGCAACATCGAATCGGCGGTGCGCGCCATCAAGATGGGCGCCTTCGATTTCATCGAGAAACCGTTGTCGCTCGAGAAGACCGTTCTCGTCGTGCGCAATGCCCTCCGGCAGCGTGATCTGGAAGCCGAGAATCGCGACCTGCGGGTCCGGGTCGGACGGCAGAACACGATGGTCGGCGAGAGCGCGGCCATGCAGCACTTGCGCGAGCAAGTGGCGATGGCCGCGCCCACCAACGGGCGCGTGCTCATCCTGGGTGAGAACGGCACGGGCAAGGAGCTGGTGGCCCGGACGATTCACGAGTTGAGCCGCCGGAGGTCGGGGCCGTTTGTCGAGGTCAACTGCGCCGCCATCCCCGAGGAACTCATCGAAACCGAACTGTTCGGCCATGTGCGCGGGGCCTTCACCGGGTCGGTCGCCGACAAGCCTGGCCGCTTCGAGCAGGCGAGCGGGGGGACCATCTTCCTGGACGAGATCGGGGACATGAGCCTGAAGACGCAGGCCAAGGTCCTGCGCGTGCTGCAGGAGCAGGTAATGGAGCGGGTCGGCGGCACGCAGCGCATCCGCGTCGACGTGCGCGTGTTGGCCGCCACCAACAAGGACCTGCTCGCCGAGATTCGCGCCGGTCGGTTCCGGGACGACCTCTATTTCCGCCTCAACGTGATTCCGATTTTCGTGCCGCCTCTGCGCGACCGGCCCGACGACATCCCGGTGCTGGCGGACCATTTCA
>JADZBZ010000370.1 GCA_020851835.1 Acidobacteriota bacterium | reverse complement strand
GGGAGTGAGTCGACCGTGCCCCGCAGGCTGTTCTCGGCCCGGCCGCCGTGGTTGGACACGAAAATCCCGTCCGCACCGTTCTCGACGGCCAGTTCCGCATCCTCGCGCGTGACGATGCCCTTGAGAACGACCTTCATGCTCGTCGCGTCGCGGAGTCGCTTGATGTAGTCCCACGTGAACGGTGGCCGCGGCCCGGGCGGGCCTTCCAGGCCGCGGTACATGGGCCGCTGGTAGCCCTTCTCGTGGTTGTGGCAGCTCTGGCACAGCGGCTGGTCGTAGCCCTGCCGGCCGAGCGACCGCCGTACGAGCTCCCGGTTGCTGCCGCCCAGCAGATCGATGGTCCACACCACCACGGGACACCCGGCCGCGGAGACCCGGTCGAGGGTGCGCTTGTTGACGTTCCAGTCCTGGTTCGCATAGAGCTGGAACCACTGGGGCTCGCCTCTGGCCTCGGCGATGGTCTCGTAACTTTGCGAGCTCTGGTTCGACTGGATCTGGAGGACGCCGCGCGCCCGGGCGGCCCGGGCGGCCCCGCTCTCGCCTTGTGTGTGGTAGGCCTCGAGCGCCGCCACCGGGCAGAGAAACAGCGGCGAGTCCCACTTGCGACCGAACAACGATACCGAGGTGTCGACCTTGGTCGCATCCGGGCCAAGGCGCCTGGGGCGCAGCATGAGGCGCTGGAAGCCCTCGCGGTTGGCGAACCGGGTTTCCAGGTCGTCGACACCCAGGTGCAGATAGTTCCAGTGGTGAGGCAGGTTGTTGGCGTGGGCGACGCGCTCGAAGTCCCACACGTTGATGGCCTCGGCGGCCGACTCCACGAGCTGGCCGCCCAACTGGTCGTCGAGCGCGCTGGCGCCCAGGTTGGGCGCGCCCTGCGCCTGCCGCCATTCGGCTGCCAGCGCCGGGTAGGCCAGGGCCAGCAAGGGGCTGCCCGCCATCAACTGGAAGAAGCGCCGGCGACTGGACCGGCCGACTGACTCACCCGTCCGAGCTGTTGATTCGGGCATACGCTCCGTCCTTGAGGTGATTGGGGCGCCAGTATCGGCCAATTGATTCCTGGATGCAACCGTAGTCTAATGGCGCCGCGTTCGCCCCCGCGCCCGTTGGCCGGATCCTCAGCGGTTCGTCAAATTTTGTCTTGCGCTCTCATCGTCGTACCTGGTTTGGTTCGTCCGTCAGGGAGGCAGTATGCGCAGCATTCGACTGGGTCTGGTGTTGGCCGTCTTGTCCTGGGCGCCGGTAACCCTGCTCGCTCAGCAGGGTACGGCGCAACTCAGCGGGAAGGTTACCGATGAACAAGGCGCCGTGTTACCCGGCGTCGCCGTGCTCGTCACCAACGAGGACACCGGAGTTTACCGCGAGGTGGTGAGCGGCCAGTCAGGCAGCTACTTCGTGGGGCAACTCGTCCCGGGGCGCTACAAGGTGAGCGCCAAGCTGGAAGGGTTCGCGCCGCTCGAGCGATCCGGCCTGGTCCTCCAGGTGGGCAACACCATGAACGTCGACCTCAGCCTGAAGCTTGGCGGCGTCACGGAGACGGTTGAAGTGACCGGGCAATCGCCGCTGGTGGACACGACGAGCACGCGCGTGGGCGGCAACATCGGCACGGTCGAACTGTCCACGCTGCCAGCCATCAACCGCAACTACTTCGCCGCGGTGGCCCTGTTGCCCGGCGTCCAGTTCACGCCGTCCAACCAGATGGGGAACGACACCATCGTGGCGGGTGGCCAGACGGCGCAGAACACCAACGTCTCGGTAGATGGCGGCTACAACGCCGACGATGCGCTGGGCACGAGCGCGGGCGCGCAGGTTCGCACGCCCCTCGAGGCCATCCAGGAGTTCCAGGTTGTCGTCAGCATGTACGACGCCGAGTTCGGGCGCGCCAGCGGCGCCGTGGTCAATGCGGTCACCAAGTCCGGCACCAACGACTTCCGCGGCGTGGTGTTCGGCTACGCGGCCAGCAACAAGCTGACGTCGAAAGACTTCTTCGTCAAGCAAGGGGGCCTGCCGAAGCCCCAGACGACCAAGCGTGAGTGGGGCGGAGTCGTCGGCGGCCCGATCGTCAAGAACAAGGCACACTTCTTCTTCAGTCTCGAGCGGCAGGTCGACAATCCCAACCGGTCGCGGGTGTTTCCGACTCGGCCGGAATACGACTTCTCGGTGGTGGAGGAGCGCTCCAACTGGAACACCTTGATCCGCTTCGACCACCAGCTCACGGGTAACCACACGTGGGCGGTCCGGTGGCTGCGCGAGACCGCGCCGCAGTTTCCGGTGGTGGGCACGCGCCAGACCGTCGAGTCATTCGCGGACGAGACCGACATCGACCAGACGGCGGTGTTCACGCTGACGAGCGTCCTGGGCAACTCACGCGTGAACACGGTCCGGCTGGCCCGGACCTGGGAGCACTGGTGGCACGCCAATACCTGCGCCCGCGCGCAGGGCGAAGAGGCCGTGCAGGACCAGTCGCTGTGTCCGCCGCAGCTCGACCACCTGAGCTTCCTGGGCCAGGCCAGCACCGAACTGCAAGGACCGTGGGACTCGAACTGGCAGATCGAGGACGACTTCTCCTGGTTCATCCCCGGCAAGCGCGGCGACCACGAGCTGAAGGTCGGGGCCCGCTACAACTACACCGAGCTCAGGCGCGAGTCGCAGATCAACCGGAACGGCACGTTCCGCTTCAACACGGACCTGGCGTTCGACCCGACCAATCCCCGGACGTACCCGGAGCGCCTCACTATTCGCGCGCCCGACACCTTCAAGGAGTTCATCGACAACCACACGGTGGAACTCTTCGCGCAGGACAAGTGGCGGGTGGGCCGCAACACGTTCAGCCTCGGTCTCCGCTACGACCTCGAGGTGATCCCGCTCGACAACGCCGACAATCCCCTGTTCGGGAGCGGCGCGGACTATCCCGTGGACAAGAACAACATCGCGCCTCGGGTCGGGTTCACCCGCGCCCTCGACGAGCAGAACCGGTCCGTGGTTCGCGCCGGCTACGGCATCTTCTACAACCGCACGATTCTCGGGGCCATCGACGACGTCCTCGAGTTCTCGAAGTTCACTTCGTCGGCCGTCGTCCAGTTCCCCAACGATGCCGCCGACCCGGGTCCGAGTCGCGGGCAGTTCCCAACGGATCCGTTCCTCGCCAACGGCCCGTTCATCAACACGGCGCTGCTCCATTCGCTGTACCCGCCGGGCACACTGGTCCGGAACCGTGGGGTGGTGATTTTCGATTCGCCCAATCGCCAGACACCCTACGCCCACCAGTTGACCGTGGGCTACACGCGTCAGATTGGTACCTCGATGGCCGTCAGCGCCGACTACGTGCACTCGGCCAATCGCGACCTGTTCCTGGCGCGCAATCTCAATCCGATGCTGCGGGCGAACACCTCGCGCACGGGCCCCATCACCCGGCTGGATGCCTTCGGCGTGCTGGGTGAACCCTACAGCCAGCAGGTGTGGGTGATGGAGAACAGCGGCGAGAACAACTACGACGCGCTCAACCTGCAGCTCGAAAAGCGGATGGCGAACAACTGGTCCGGGCGCGTTTCGTACTCGCTGGGCTACTCGCGCGGAACCGCAGAGAACCAGGCCGACAAGAACCTCTTCCAAACCCAGACCGACTTGAAGCTCGGCGAGTGGTACGCCCCGAGCCAGGTCGATCGCCGCCACATTCTGGCCCTGAGCGGCCAGGTGGACATCCCGAAGACGCTGGGGGCCACCGTCTCGGCCACCCTGCGCTACATGACCGGCGCGCCCTTCACGATCCACGACACCAGCATCGATGCGAATCAGAACGGCGAGCTGTTCGACCCGCTGCCGGCTGGCACCTACAGCGGCAGCGCCCTGAACGCGCTGACCGACGTAAAGAACGACGGAGGGCGCAACGGCGCGTATGGCCCCGACTACTCCCAGCTCGACATACGCGCCGGCTGGCACGTGCGGACCCGGGGGAGCCAGGCCTTGAACATCTTCCTGGATATCTTCAACGTGACCAACCGCGCCAACTTCGACAACCCGTCCGGCGACCGGCGCATCCCGGCAACGTTCCTGGTTCTCACCAATCTGCGCGGCGGCGGCGGCTTCCCACGCCAGGCGCAGTTGGGCGTGCGTTACCAGTTCTGATGATTGGGGTTGGGGACCAGGTGGCCTTTCAAGACCTACCTGGTCCCCAATCTCTCCATCCCGGACCTATTCCTCCGTCATGAACGGATAGCCGTGTTCGGCGGGCGGCGAGAACGTCTCCTTGATGGTCCGCGCCGATACCCACCGGAGCAAATTCATCTTCGAGCCGGCCTTGTCGTTGGTGCCGCTGTGGCGAGCGCCGCCAAACGGCTGCTGCCCCACGACCGCTCCCGTGGGCTTATCGTTGATGTAGAAATTGCCGGCGGCGTGACGCAGCACGGACGTCGCCTCGCGGACGGCCGCGCGGTCGCGCGCAAAGATCGACCCGGTGAGCGCGTACGGGGACGTGCGGTCCACCACATCGAGGATCTCGCGGAACTTTGCGTCGTCGTAGGCGTGCACCGTGAGCACGGGGCCGAAAATCTCCTCGCACAGCAGGCGATAGCCCGGATCCGCCGTCTCGACCAGCGTCGGCTCGATGAAGTATCCCTCGCTGCCGTGACAGCCGCCCCCCTGGACGACCCGGGCGTTCTTCCTGGCGTCCTCGACGTAGCCGCTGATCTTGGTGAACGCCTTCTGATCGATGACCGCGCCCAGGAAGTTGCGGAAATCGCGGACGTCACCCATCTTCATGTCCTTCATCATGGCGGCCATACGATCGCGCACGTCGGCCCACTGCGATTTCGGCACGTACATCCGGCTGGCGGCCGAGCACTTCTGGCCCTGGAACTCGAAGGCGCCCCGGACGGCGGCCACCGCCACCTCCTGCGGATCGGCCGACGGGTGCATGACGATGAAGTCCTTGCCGCCGGTTTCACCCACCATGCGCGGGTAGCTGCGGTAGCGGCCCAGGTTCTGTCCGACCCGCTGCCACATGCCGTTGAACACGGCCGTGCTGCCGGTGAAGTGCACGCCGCCCAGCTCGGGATGGTCCAGCACCGCGTTCGAGATGGCGACCGGGTCGCCGGGGACGAAGTTGATGACGCCCGGCGGCAGGCCGGCCGCCTCGAGCAGCTTGTAGGTGTAGTAGTTGGCGAGAACGGCCGTGGCCGCCGGCTTCCAGACCACGGTGCAGCCCATCAGGGCCGGGGCGCCCGGCAGGTTGCCGCCAATCGCCGTGAAGTTGAAGGGCGTGACGGCGTACACGAAACCCTCGAGCGGCCGGTATTCCATCTGGTTCCAGAACCCGTGCGAGCTGGTGGGCTGCTCCGCCATCAATTCCTGGGCGAAGTACGGGTTGAAGCGCCAGAAATCCACCAGCTCGGACGCCGCGTCGATCTCGGCCTGGAACGCCGTCTTCGACTGGCCGAGCATGGTGGCGGCATTGAGCGTCTGCCGCCAAGTGGTCGCCAGCAGTTCCGCGGCCCGGAGAAACACGGCCGCACGGTCCTCGAACGACCAGCTCGCCCACTCGCGCCGGGCCTCGAGCGCCGCGGCCACCGCCTGCTGCACCAGCTCCGGCGTGGCCTTGTGCCACTTCGCCAGCACGTGCCCGTGCTTGTGGGGCATGACGGCCGTGCCGGTCAAGCCGGTGCGATATTCGCGGCCGCCGATGATGACGGGGATATCGATGACCTCGGCTGCCATGGCCGACAGCCGGGCCTTGAGTTCGGCACGCTCGGGCGATCCCGGGCGATAGGACAGATTCGGGTCGTTCTGCGGCACAGGAACACTGCGCCGGGCGGCAAGGACGTCGGACATGGCTACCTCTCTCACGATTCACGGTATTGCGGCACTCGGACGGCGGCACGGCTCCAGACACGCGCCCGACTCGGCATGCGGCACCTCCCCTACGCCCTCGCCCCCTCGATCTCCACCTTGATGTGGCGCCACCGCCCCTGCCGGAAGCGGAGGACGGTGAGCGCCGCCCGCGTGAAGTGGCCCAACACGATGGCAAGCCAGATGTCGGTCGCCAGCAGGGGCCGCATCGACTCAATCGTCAGACACATGCCGATGGGGACGAAAATCTGGGAGGCCAGGGTGATGTAGAGCGGGCTGCGGGTGTCGCCGGTACCCTGGAGACCTCCCGTATAGGTGAGGGCCACGGTGATGAAGAAGCCCGAGACGGCGAGATACTGCAGGAGCTGCTCGCCCACGCGCGCCACTTCGGCCTCGGTCGCGCCGAAGAGGCGCAGCAGGAAGTGCGGGGCGATGACGAAGGCGAGTCCAACCGCCGCCGCCACCCACAAGCCGATGCGGGACGCGACGTGTACGCCCTGAATGGCACGCTCGGGATGCGACGCGCCCAGGTTCTGCCCGGCCACCGTCGCCGCGGCGCCCATCAGGCCCACCGACGTCCAGGTGATGAGCGAGAAGAGTTCGGTGTACCCGATCGCGAACGCGGCCTGGGCGGCCGCGCTGTGCTCGAGACCACCGATGAAGCGCAGCAGCATGACCCCGGCCATGTTCATCGCAATCCCCTGCACGCCGGTCGGCAGTCCGAAGCGGAACAGCGACCTGATGACCACCCAGTCGGGTCGGAAGTCCATGTGGCGCGAGAAGCGCACCACCAGCTTCCCCTTGAAGAAGAGATACAGCGCCACGGCGCTGACGATCCCCGACGAGGTCACGGTGCCCATGGCCGAACCGGTCGTCCCGAACCTGGGAATCAGGATGAGGTTCAGGACCAGGTTCAGCACCGTCATCATCACGCCAAGCCGGAGCGGCGTCTTCGCGTCGCCGGCCGCGCGGAGCGCCGAGCTGAGCATGAAGAACAACATCATGCCGATGGAGAAGACGAAGTTGATGCGGAGGAACGGCAGCGCCTGGGCCTTCACCTCGGGCGCCGGATTCACCAGGTCGAGCAGGTGCGGGGCCGCGAAGTAGCCGAAGGGCGCCATCAGCAGCACGAACATGGCCACGGCGGTTAGAAACGCCTGGTAGACCGTGCGGTTCACCTTGTCTGTCTCGCCCTGTCCGGCAAAGCGCGCCACCAGCACGGCCTGCCCGGTGAAGAGCGAGGCCATGAAGACGATTACGACCAGGAAAATCTGCCAGCTGATGCCGATGGCGGCGTTGGCGGTGTACCCGATGAGGTTGCCGACCAGGATGTGATCCACCACGCCCTGCAGGCCTGCCACCACGTTCTGGAGCATGGTGGGCCACGCGAGTTTCCAGACGGCGGGGCCGATGGGACCTTCGATGATGGAACGGTCGTACGGAGTGTGCGCCTTCCGTGCTGCCTGCGCCGCGTCGGCCATAAGGGGAGGGCTGAGCTTGAATCAGGACCGGACTTGCGATTCTACCGCACCCGCCCGGGCCGCCAGGGCGACCCGCGGGTGCGGGACGGCGCGATGCCTCGGGTGCGTGTCGCGCTCCCGTCACTACACGTCGATCTCGCCCGCCTCCTCGGCCCGGTCCATGATGAAGCGGAAGCGCGCCGAGGCGTCCTTGCCCATGAGCTCGTTGATGACGCGGTCGGTGATGAGTTGATCGGCCACCTGCACCTTCAGCAGGCGGCGCGTGCGCGGGTTGAGCGTGGTTTCCCACAGCACCTTCGGCATCATCTCGCCCAGGCCCTTGAAGCGCGTGATTTCAGGTGTCGAACGGCCCGCGCGCTGCCTGATGATCTGGTCCCGCTGGGCATCGTCGAGCGCCCAGAACGTGTCCTTGCCGATGTCGATGCGGTACAGCGGCGGCTGGGCCAGGAATACCTTGCCGGCCTGGATGAGCTGCGGCAGATGCCGGAAGAAGAACGTCAGCAGCAGGGTGGAGATGTGATGACCGTCCGAGTCGGCGTCGGCCAGCAGGATGATGCGGCCGTAGCGCAGCCGCCCGATGTCGAAGCCCCTGCCCACGCCGCACCCGAGCGCCGTCACCAGGTCGTTCAGCTCCTTGTTCTCGAGCACCTTGGCCGTCGAGACGCCCTCGGTGTTGAGCACTTTGCCGCGCAGGGGAAGAATGGCCTGGCGCGCGCGGTCGCGGCCCTGCTTGGCCGACCCGCCGGCCGAGTCACCCTCCACGATGAAGAGTTCGCTCGTCAGCGAACCCGGATGCGTGCAGTCGGCGAGCTTGCCCGGCAGCGTGGCCCGCCCCGAGGTGGGGCCCTTGCGCACCACCTCCTGCTGGGCGGCGCGGCTGGCCTCGCGCGCCCGGGCGGCGAGGATGATACGGGCGACAATCGCCTCGGCAATCGACTGGTTGTTATTCAGCCAGTGCTCCAGCGCCGGCCGGACCAGGCCGTCTACCGCCGAGTGCACCTCGGGATTGTTCAGACGGTCCTTGGTCTGGCCCTGGAACTGCGGCTCCTGGAGAAAAATCGAGAGAATGCCGGTCATCCCCTCGCGGATGTCGTCGGAGGTGAGCGTCACGCCCTTCGGCGACAGGTTGTGCGTCTCGATGTAGTTCCGAACGGCCTTGCCAATGCCCGCGCGCAGGCCGTTCTCGTGGGTGCCACCCGAGGCGGTGGGAATGCCGTTGACGTAGCTGCGCACGTGCTCGTCGGTGGACTCGGTCCACTGCAGGACGAGCTCGAGCTTGACGCCGTTTTCTTTCTGCACCGCGAAGGGCACGTCGTTCACGGGCCGGGCCTGCCGGTCGGCCACGACCTTTTTCAGGTAGTCCAGCAGCCCGTCGGTGTGCTGATAAAGGTCCTTGCGGTCCGCGACCTCGTCTTCGAAGGTGACCTTGACGCCGCGGTGCAGGTAGCTGGCCACCTCGAGGCGCTCGCGAATCGTCTGCGCGTCGAACTCCACCTTCGGGAAGACGGTCGGATCGGGCCTGAAGAACACGGTAGTGCCGCTGCCGCGCGCCGCCCCCACCTTCCTGATCGCGCCGGTCGGCCGGCCCTGCCTGAAGCTCATCTCCCACTGGGCGCCGTCGCGCCGCACGGTGGCCGTCAACTCGCGAGACAGGGCATTGACGACGCTGGCACCGACGCCGTGGAGGCCACCAGCCGTCTTGTAGCTGCCCGACTCGAACTTGCCGCCCGCGTGGAGCACCGTGAAGATCACTTCGAGGGCGCTCTTCTTCGTCTTCGGGTGCAGGTCCACCGGGATGCCGCGGCCGTCGTCTTCGATCGTGATGGACGAGGCATCCTTGTGGAGCGTGACGCGGATGTTGGACGCATAGCCGTTCATGGCCTCGTCGATGGCGTTGTCGAGCACCTCCCACACCAGGTGGTGCAGGCCGGCGCTGCCGACGCCGCCGATGTACATGCCGGGGCGCTTGCGGACGGGCTCGAGGCCTTCGAGAACGGTGATGTCTTTGGCGGTGTACGACGTGGACAAGGTGAGAGGAATTGTAGAGGAAAGGCGAGGGTGGGTGCGGCGAGCCCGAATCGGTGGTCAGCCGTGCACGACGG
>JADZBZ010000369.1 GCA_020851835.1 Acidobacteriota bacterium | reverse complement strand
GTCGCCGTCGCGAGCCTGGCGGTCGGGCCACTTGTCTCGGCGCAGGAGTCGACCCTGCCCAGCCCCGAGTCCGTCCTCGGCTACCGCGTCGGCGCTGACTTCAAGGTCGCCACCTACGACGAGACGGTTGCCTACTTCCAGAAGCTGGATGCGGCCTCGGATCGGATGCTGATGATGCGCGCCGGCACCTCGACGCAGGGTCGGACCTACTGGATGGCAGCGATCTCGTCGCCAGCCAATTTGGCCAGGATCGACCGTTACCGCGAGATCGCGCGGCGCCTGGCCCACCCGGCGAGCCTCGACGAGCCCGAGGCCCGGCAACTCGCGCACGAAGGAAAGGTCATCGTCCACATCGACGGCGGGCTCCACTCGAGTGAGGTCGCCGGCCCGCAGCAGACGATGCAACTGGCCTACGACCTGCTCGCCAGGGCCGACGATCCGGAGTACGCGCATATCTTCGAGAACGTCATCCTGCTGCTCTGGCCGACGATCAACCCCGACGGCCAGCAGATGATCGCTGAGTGGTATCGCGGCAACGTCGGCACGCCGTTCGAGGTCGCACCGATGCCGAAGCTCTACCAGGAGTACGTCGGCCACGACAACAACCGCGATGGCTACATGCTCAACATGATCGAGTCACGGGTGCTGGAGCATGCCTGGCGGCAATGGGAGCCGCAGATCATCCACGTCCACCACCAAAGCTCGCCCTTCCCGACGCGGATCTGGCTCCCACCATTCGCCGAGCCGATCGCCACGCAGGCCCCGTATCTCATCTCGCGCGAGATCAACATGATCGGCATGGCGATGGCCAAGGGGCTGGAGGAGCGAGGCCAGGTCGGCGCCACCCACATGGGAACCGGCTTCGACGCGTGGTACCCGGGCTACATCGACTACAAGCCGGTGCTCCAGAACATCTCGTCGTTCTGGACCGAGACGGCACTCTACGCCTACGCGACTCCGCGCTTCTACACGCTCAACGACTTCCCGCAGAACATGCGCGACATCCGGCCGCAGGCGCTCTACACGAGCCCGTGGCCGGGCGGATGGTGGCGCCTGCGCGACGCGGTGGAGTACATGGAGACCGCCTCGCTCTCCGTCCTCGACTACGCCTCGCGCTACCGCGAACACGTCCTGCTCAACCGCTACCGCGCCGGGCGCTGGCAGATCGACAAGTACACGAATGCCCCACCGTATGCGTACCTCATTCCACAGAAGCAGCGTGATGCGGTAGCGGCCGTCGAGCTGTTGCGGCGTCTCGCGTTCCAGGGCGTGCGAGTCTCGCAATTGAAGTCCGAGGCGGCCATCGACGGTACCACCTTCCCCGCGGGCACCTGGGTGATCCCGATGGACCAGGAGTTCGCGGAGACCGCGCGATCGGTGCTCGACGTGCAGCACTATCCGGATCTGCGCGAGTCGCCCGACGGCCCGCTCGAGCAGCCCTACGACGCCGCGGGGTGGACCCTGCCGTACCAGATGGGCGTCAGCGTGACGCCGTTGATGACGCCGATCACCGCGGAGCTGAGGGGCACGCTCGCGCCGCTCGGGACCGACCTGCCGCCGATCGGGCCAGTCACCCCGTACGACACCGGAGACACCGACCGATCCCCGTTCGACAGCGTGCCAGGCCTTGGCTTCGACGCCAGCAGCCTGGCCGCGGCGATTGTGCCGCCGCCAGGCAAGGTGACCGGAACCGGGCCCGCGCTCTCACTCGACCCGGCGCAGAACAACAGCTTTGCCGCGCTCAACCGCGCCTGGGCCCTCAACGCGCGGGTGGCTCCGGCGTCTGGAAAGTACATCGTGACCGGGCTGACGCCCGCGCAGCAGGACGAGATCGTCGAGACCTACGCGCTGCAAGCGGAGCGGGTGGCCGCGCCCGCCGGTGCGCGTGAGATCAAGCGGCCGAGGGTCGGCCTGTACCGCCCGTGGATGGCCAGCATGGACGAGGGATGGACGCGCTGGATGCTCGAGCGCTACGGCTTCACTGTCGTCAGCCTCTACCCGCAGGACTTCCGGGGTGCGCCGCTCGCCGCGCGTGTCGACGCGCTCATCATCGCGGACGAGGGGCGTGGCCTGCTCGAGGGTTACCAGAAGGGGATCGTGCCGGCGCAGTACGAGGGCGGCATCGGCGAGGACGGCGTGCGCGTCATCGACACCTTCGTGAAGAGCGGCGGCACCCTGGTCTGCTTCAACCGGGCCACCGCGTTCGCCATTCAGCAGTTCGCCCTCCCGATCAAGAACGTCGTCGAGGGCCTCAAGCGGCAGGAGTTCTTCACTGGTGGCTCCGTGTTCGAGGTGCAGGCGACGATCACGCATCCGGTGATGGCCGGCATGCCCGAGCGCACCGCCGTCTTCGTGGAGTCGAGCCCGGTGTTCGAGACCGGGGAGGGATTCAAGGGCGAGGTGCTGGCACGCTACCAGGCGACGGGGTCACCGCTGCTGTCGGGCTACCTGCTCGGCGAGCGCTTCCTCAACAACGCCGCCGCCGCTCTCGACCTGCCCCATGGCAACGGCCACATCGTCCTGCTCGGCTTCCGGCCACAGTGGCGCGGCCAGTCGTTCGGGACGTTCAAGGTCGTGTTCAACGCCGTGTTGCGGTGACGACCCCGGGGCCGAGACGAGGTCTCGACGCAGGGGGTGAACCTGGCGGTGGCGCTCGATGGCATCATGGGGGCGCCATGACCAGCGCCGTTCTCGACCGCTTCCTCCGCTACGTCACCACCGACACACAGGCGCGCGAGGACGCGACGACCTATCCCAGCACCCCCGGGCAGCTCGCGCTGCTGCGCGACCTTGTAGCCGAGCTGCACGCCCTCGGCGTCGCCGATGCGGCGATGGACGAGCACGGCTACGTGATGGCGACCATCCCCGCGACCGCGGTGAAGGCCGACGCGCCGGTGATCGGGTTCATCGCCCATGTGGACACCTCGCCGGAGATGAGCGGGGCGAACGTGACACCGATCGTGCACCGCGCCTACGACGGTCGCGACCTGGTCCTACCCGACGACGCCGAGGCCGTGCTGCGCGTGGTCGACTCCCCGTACCTGGGCGAGTGTCTCGGCCACGACATCGTCACCGCCTCCGGCACGACGCTGCTCGGCGCCGACAACAAGGCCGGCGTGGCCGAGATCATGACGGCGGTGGCCTTCCTGATGGCCCACCCGGAGATCCCGCACGGGACCCTCCGCATCGCCTTCACGCCGGACGAGGAGATCGGCCAGGGCACGAAGCACTTCGACGTGGCCCGCTTCGGCGCTCAATACGCCTACACGATGGACGGCGGCCCGCGAGGCGAGCTGGAGTTCGAGAGCTTCTCGGCCGACGCCATGACCGTTACGTTCCGCGGCTTCAACACCCACCCCGGCCACGCCAAGGGCCGCATGGTGAACGCCATCAAGCTCGCGGCGCGGTTCATCGAGCGCCTGCCTTCGGATCGGATGTCGCCGGAAACGACCGAGGGACGCGAGGGTTTCGTGCACCCCTACGTCATGCAGGCCGGAGTGGATCGCACGTCGGTGAAGCTCATCGTCCGCGACTTCGACACGGCGGGCCTGACGGCGAAGGAGGCGTGGCTGCGAAGCCTGGCCGACGAAGTGGTGGCGGCCGTGCCGGGCGCCGGTTTCGAAGTGCAGATCGACGAGCAGTACCGCAACATGCGCGAGGTGATCGACCAGCATCCGCTGGTGGTCGAGTGCGCCAAAGAGGCGATCGCCCGGTGCGGGCTCACCGTGCGCCAACGGGCTATCCGCGGCGGCACCGACGGCTCGAGCTTGTCGTTCATGGGCCTGCCCACACCGAACCTCTTTGCCGGCGAACAGAACTTCCACTCCCGCCTCGAGTGGGTCTCGGTGCAGGACATGGAGAAGGCGGTCGAGGTGATCGTGGAACTGGCGAAGGT
>JADZBZ010000368.1 GCA_020851835.1 Acidobacteriota bacterium | reverse complement strand
TGGTGGTGCGCCGCAGACCCTCGGGCACGCCGGCCAGGGCGTCCGATGGTGCGGTGATGGCCACCCCCCCCGTGCGTCCAGCCGCCCCGGCGAACAGCTCGACGATCGAGACCAGGTCGGCCAGGGTTGCGGTTTCGTCGAGGGAAATGCCGATGCCGGTGTCCCCGACGTGCCGGAAGTTGATGTTGCGCGCGGCGGCGGCGGTATGAATCGCCCGGGCACGTGGCGCGTCGACCGCAATCCGCAACGTGTCGAAGTAGTGCTCGTTCTCCTGCGTGTAGCCCAGGCCGCCTAGCGCCTCGTCCAGCGCCCGCGTCATGCCGTGCACGCGCGCCGCGATGGCGCGCAGCCCCTCAGGACCGTGATACACCGCGTACATCGCCGCCATATTGGCCAGCAGCGCCTGCGCCGTGCAGATGTTGGAAGTCGCCTTCTCGCGCCGGATGTGCTGTTCGCGCGTCTGCAGCGCCATGCGATAGGCGGTGTGCCCCTGGGCGTCCACGGACACGCCGATGATGCGCCCCGGCATGTGGCGCACGTGCTCCTGCCGGGTGGCGAAGAAGGCCGCATGCGGCCCACCGAACCCGAGCGGCACGCCGAAGCGCTGCGAGTTGCCGAATACGATGTCGGCGCCCATCTCTCCGGGTGGCGTCACCACGGTCAGGGCGAGCAGATCGGTCGCCACGGCCACCAGGACGCCCGCCTCGTGCGCGCGGGCGATGAACGGCCGGATGTCCTCGAGCCGTCCGGCCTCGTCTGGATACTGGATCAGGGCACCGAACACAGGGCCGTCGAAGGCCATCTGGTCGGCGGGCCCGACCCGCAGTTCGATGCCGAGCGGCTCGGCGCGGCTCCGCAGCACGGCCAGCGTCTGAGGAAACACCCGGTCCGACACCAGGAACACGCCGGGATGCTCGCCAATCTTCTTGCCCTGCACGCGGTGCAGCAGCGTCATGGCCTCGCCGGCAGCGGTCCCTTCATCGAGCAGCGACGCGTTGGCCACGGCCATGCCAGTCAGGTCGGTGACGACGGTCTGGAAGTTCAGGAGCGATTCGAGGCGCCCCTGTGCGATCTCGGCCTGGTAAGGCGTATAGGGCGTGTACCAGCCCGGGTTCTCGAAGACGCATCGCCGGATCACCCCGGGCGTGAGCGTGTCGTAGTACCCCAGCCCGATGAAGCTCCGGCACACCCGGTTCTGCCGCGCCAGCGACTCGAGGCGCGCGAGGTAGGTCGACTCGCTTTCGGCCGGCGGCAGTGCCAGCGGCCGCGCTAGGCGGATGCCGGCCGGAACGACCTCGTCGATGAGGGCATCGAGCGACGGAGACCCTACCGCCGCCAGCATGGCCTCGCGATCCCCGGCACGCGGACCGATGTGACGGGGGGCGAAGGTGTCGAGAGGATCGAAGGCGCTCACTTGGCTAGCAGCGCCTCGTACTCGCCGGCGTCCATCAGCGCACCGGCGTCGGCCGGCGAGGAGAGCTTCACCTTCACCATCCAGGCCTCGAGCGGCTGCTGATTCACGGCCTCGGGCTTGTCCTTGAGCGTGGCGTTCACCTCCACCACTTCGCCGCCCACCGGCGCAAATAGCTCCGACACCGCCTTCACCGACTCGATCGAACCGAACACCTGGCCCGCCGTCAGCGTAGCGCCCACCTCGGGCAGCTCGACATAGACGACGTCGCCCAACTGCTGCTGGGCGAAATCGGTGATGCCCACGGTGCCGATATCGCCCTCGAGGCGGATCCACTCGTGGTCTTTCGTGTACTTGAGATTCGTTGGATAGGCCATCGTCGGTCTCAGGGTTTCGGGTTTTCGGGTTCTCGGGCGGGCCGCTTCCCGGGTGCTATTTCTTCGTCTTCTCGCGCTTGTAGAACGGCATGGGCACGACCACGGCCCTGGCCTGACGGCCGCGGATGTCGATCTGGAGTTCGGTGCCGGGCGCGGCCAGGGCCGTGGGCAGGTAGGCCATGCCGATGGCCTTCTTGAGAAACGGCGTCTGGGTGCCGCTGGTCACGACCCCGACGGACTTCCCCTCGTGCAACACGGCGTGGCCATGGCGCGCGATGGCGCGATCGACCACCTCGAAGCCGGCGAGTATCTTCGACACGCCGGCCGCCTTCTGCTCGTGCAGCACGTCACGGCCGAGAAACGCCGGCTTGTTCCAGCCGACAATCCAGCCTAGATCCGCTTCGAGCACGGTGGTCGCCTCGTCGATGTCGTTGCCGTACAGCCGCATCGAGGCTTCGAGGCGGAGGGTGTCGCGCGCGCCCAGACCGGCGGGCACCAGCCCGAACGGCTTGCCGGCGCCGGCGAGCGCGTCCCAGACTCGCGGCCCCATGGCGGCGGGAACCATCACTTCGAAGCCGTCCTCGCCCGTGTAGCCCGTGCGCGAGACGGTTCCGCGCATGCCGGCCACCTCGCCGTGCGCGAACCAGTAGTACTTGATCCCCGCCAGGTCGATTGCCGTGAGCGTCTGGAGGATGTCCTGCGCGCGAGGCCCCTGTACCGCAATCAGGGCGTAGCGATCGCTCGAGTTGACCACGGCGACACCAGGAACCGCCTCGGTAGTCCGTGCGGTGATCCAGTCGACGTCCTTGTCGATGTTGCCCGCGTTGATCACCAGCAGGTAGTGTGACGGCCCCAAGCGGTAGACGAGCAGGTCGTCCACGAAGGTGCCGGCCGGGGTGGTGAGGCCGGAGTACTGGATTTGGCCGACCTGCAGCTTGCTCGCATCATTGCTCGTGATGTGCTGCACGGCCTCGAGGGCCCCGGCGCCTGCGATTTCGACCTCGCCCATGTGCGACACGTCGAAGAGACCCGCGGCGGTACGCACAGCCAGGTGCTCGGCCGTGATACCGGTGTACTCCACGGGCATGTCCCAGCCGCCAAACGGGACCATACGGGCCCCGAGCGCGACATGCGAGGCGTGCAGAGAGGTCTTCTTGAGCGGGGCCGAAGCCTGATCGGTCATGTGGTCTCGGGAGGGCCTGCGCTCGATGGCGCCAGCCCCCACACGGTACTATGGCGGTCCGGCAGAATCAAGAATCGGCCCCTCCCCCGGCACCCGCCCGGACTGCGGCGCCGCCGGCAGGGCGCGGGACGCACCCGGCGGCAACCCGCGGGGACGGGCCGCATAACGCAGGTACGCATTCAAGGTGTGGTACGAAATCGCCAGGCGGCGGCAAGCCTCGCGCTTGTTGCCGTGGCTCCGCTCGAGCACGAGCCGCGCGTAGCGGCTGCCCCAGGCGCGCATGGAGTGATCCTGGAGCGCCGAGGGCATCAGCACATCGGCGTAATCGCCTCTGAGACTGGCGGGCAGGTCGTCGAGCCTGATGTGCCGCGACTCGGAGGTGGCCACGGCGCCCTCGATCATCCGCTCGAGCTCGCGGACGTTACCCGGCCACTGGTAGGCAAGCAGCGCGTCGATCGCGGCCGGAGTCATGGTGTAGCGGCCACGCGTCTGGTGCCGGGCCAGGAAGTACTGGGCGAGCTCGAGAATGTCGGCCTTCCGCAGGCGCAGGGGCGGCACGAGCACTTCGACGCCGCTGAGGCGGTAGAAGAGATCCGCCCGGAACAATCCGTGCGCCACCAGTCCGGACAAACTGCGGTTCGTGGCCGCCACGATCCGCACGTCCACGCGCCGGCTGCCCACGCCACCCACGCGCTCCACCGTCAGATCCTGAATGGCCCGAAGCAGCTTGGCCTGGGCCGACAGCGACAGGTCGGACACTTCATCCAGAAACAGCGTGCCGCCATCGGCGTGCTCGAACTTGCCGCGCCGGCCGCGTACACCGGTGGCCGTTCGTTCCTCGATGCCGAACAGCTCCGCCTCGATCAACGTCTCGACCAGCGCCGCGCAGTTGATGGCGACAAACGGTCCGTGACGCCGCCAACTGCAGGCGTGGAGCTGGCGGGCCACCAGCTCTTTGCCCACGCCGCTTTCGCCCTCGATGAGGATGGTGAAGTCGGTGGCGGCCACGCGTTCCACCCGCTCTCGCAGCGCCTGCATCATCTCGCTCGATCCAATCAGCGCCCCCACTTCGTCGGCGGCTGTGGACGAGACACCCGCCGGCCGACGGGTCCGGTGGTCTGCGCCGAGCACCACGGCCGCCAGACTGGCGGCGCTCTCGAGCAACTGAAGCGTCCAGTCGTCGGGGCGGATGTGCGGGTCGAAGCTGACCTCGAGCATCAGGTGACGACCCTCGGACGCGAGAGGTACCGCAAACGCCGCATAGTCGCGCGTCAGCACCGGGTGGCCCGCTCGCACCCCGGCGCCCAGCGGGCCGTCGATGAGCCGAGCCCCCCGCACACGCGCCACCGTCGTGAGCGCCGCCGAGAGGGCCGAAGCCACCTCCGGCACCGTACGGGCATCGGTCAGGTCGGCTGCTGCCTGACGGACCAGAGCATGCAGCCCTGGCCGACGGTCCGCACGTCGAGGCAGTCGAAGCATCGGTGTCGCCGTGGACGCAACCATGTCTGACATCTCCCCCCCTGTTTGGCACAGCTCGTCTACTCCAAGGTCGATGCCATCCGGTGTGCATCCACCGAATCGTCCTGCTTTCATCGGCTTACCGTGATGTTTCGCGTCACGTCAGATCACGAAAACGGGTAGTTACTGCCCGCATGACGCGTTGGTTATGACTGCGACGGGTAACGACTACCCGTCTGGCGTCGACCAGCTAATGCCCGAGGTGCTGCCGGGCGCGGCATCGAAGGCAATCGCACCGTGGAAAGACAAAGGCCCGAGTCCCACCACGTGGCACCGCTCGACGCGGCCGCAGATGAGCTGTCGGCTGTCCGAGTCGCGGCTGCACAGCTGCAGCTCGGCCCGTCGGCCCGGCCGGAGGCGCGCGGGCGATTCGACCAGCGCACCGCGAGGCCCGATGTTGACCAACCGGACGAGCAGACCCGGACGCAGCACCGCCTCGGCTCGCCACGGCGAGGCGTCCGGACCCACACGCGTACCAAGTCGACGCTCGGTGGAAGCGGTGGCTACGGCAGCCACAGCCGTGCCCCCTCGTTGAATCGAAGCACCCGAACGCGCCCAGTCGCTCCCGTCACACGCACGGCCAGCTGCGGCCCTCGGCGCGCGGACATGTACAGGGTGCCGGCTGTGGCCGACCCGGTCGGGCTGAAGGACAGCAAGCTGGTGCGGCCGAGCCGCAGGGGATTGCTGTCGGTCTCGATCCATCCGCTCCCGCCGATGTCCGGTACGCGCTGGTTCACGCGCAACGACACGCCGCGCATATGGGCGCTCAGCCGATCGGGCGGTTCGACGGGAGGATCGAGGCCTCGCTCGATGTCGCGCGTCAGCACGCCGTTCCCATTGCCATCCACGAACGCCTGCACCTCCGCATCGTCCTGGAGGAGCGTGACGCGCAACGCGACGAAGGCGCCGCGGCGGAGGGCCTCGAGCCGCGCGTACTGCGTACGGGCCGCCACAAACTGCGCGCCGAGCATGGCGCGCTCGTGGTCGAGCGCGCCGGCGACCACGGGCAGCGTGGTCGCCGACACGAGCGCCATCAGGGCCAGCGCCGCCAGCATGTCGGGCAGCGTGGCCCCGCGATCGTCAGCGGGCGCCACCCGCCTTCTCCGCCTTCGGCGCCACCGCCACGAGCGGCTTCAGGCGCAGGAAGCTCTTCTCACCGATGCCCTTCACGTTCATGAGGTCTTCGACCTTCTTGAAGCCCCCGCTCTTCTGCCGGTACTCGATGATCCGCTGGGCCGTCTGCCGGCCCACGCCAGGCAGCAACTCGAGTTCGGCCTGACTGGCCGTGTTCAGATCGATCGTCGTGGCCCTCGGAGCACTGACAGGCTGCTGAGCCGCAGTGCCGGCCACAGGAGCCGCCAGCAGGAGACTCGACAAGGCGAAGGCAAGCAGATTCGTGTTCATCGCGTTCCTCCAGTCGCACGGGATGTGCGCAAGTCCCGGATGCACCGGCCGCATGGACGACGGGAGGTCGGGGCGCCGGCCGGGCGAACCAGTGCAATCCGGTCGTGACGGATGGGAGCAAGG
>JADZBZ010000367.1 GCA_020851835.1 Acidobacteriota bacterium | reverse complement strand
TCGAACAGCGTGGGCCGCTTGTCGTGCACGTTGTGGAGCAGGAAGTTGCGCTTGCCGAGCGATGAGAGCAGCCGGTCCAGTTCCTGGCGGTCGAAGCCTTCGCCCGAACTGGCCGCCACGCCCTCGAGGCCGTCGAGCACGCGCGCCTTGTCACGTTCGGTTTGCAGGCGGCCCAGCATCCACGTGCCACAGTTCGACAGCGCCTTGTAGTCCAGATCTACGGGGTTCTGCGTGGCGACGGTCAACCCGATGCCGAAGGCGCGAGCCTGCTTCAGCAGCTTCAGCAGCGGCGCCTTCGACGGCGGGTTGGCCACCGGCGGCAGGAAGCCGAAAATCTCGTCGAAGTAGACCAGCGCCCGTAGGCTCGACGTGCCGCGCTGCGCGCGCATCCAGGTCACCAGCTCGTTGAGCAGCAGCGACACGACGAACATCCGCTCGTGGTCGTCCAGGTGGGCAATCGACAGCACGGCCACCCGCGGCGTGCCTGCCGGCGTATAGAGCAGGGCGCTCAGGTCGAGCGGATCGCCCTCCATCCAGGCCGCGAAGCTCGGCGCCGCCAGCACCTGATTGAGCTGCATCGCCAGGCCGAAGCGGTCTGTCGACGGGAAGAACGTTTCCAGGTCCATCACGCCCACCTTCGTCACCGGCGGATGCTGGACGGCGGAGATGAGCCCGGCAAGGTCGAGGTCGCGGCCGGCCTTCCACGCTTCGGCAAACAGCGTCGATACGAGGATGTGCTCACGGCTGCGGAGCGGTTCGCCGTCCACGCCCGCCAGCGTGAGGATGCTGGTTGCCGCCGTCGCGACGCGGTCGCCGAGCAGATCGGGATCCTCCAGCACCGCCACGGGTGGCGCCGCGAAGGATCGCACGACCGAGAGGGGCCGCCCACTCGTGCTGCCCGGCGTGTAGAGCGTGACCTCGGCGGCGGCCTTCAGCCGTGCGATGCGCGCGCCGTCCTGCCCCCACTCGGCCAGCCCCGTGGCCCAGCGCGCGGCCTCCGCTTCGGCGTAGCTCTCCGGCGTCTGTCCCGCGGCCCGGGCCTCGTCGGCGTTGACCCACGGCGCGAACTCGTCGCCAGACAGTTGTGGAAAGGTGAGCAGCAGGTTCGCCAGGTCGCCCTTGGGATCGATGGCGAGCACCGGCACGCCGTCGATGGCGGCTTCCTCGATGAGGTCGATGCCCAGCCCCGTCTTGCCGCTGCCGGTCATGCCGACGATGACCGCGTGCGTGACGAGGTCGGCCGCGTCGTAGAGCACCGGCACCTCGGTGCGTGCCCGCGTGGCGGGGTCGATCTGCTTGCCGAGATAGAAGAGCCCGAGCTTCTCGTAATCCATCGATGTGATCCCCGTCAGCGGTGGAAGCCGCGTGCGCACTCGGCCGTCGGCCGGCGACCTACTGCCGCACCTTCCCGTCCGTCGTCCAGCGGTAGATGGTGCGCATGCGGCCGTCCTCGTCCCTGAAGGTTTCGGTCTTCTCGGCTTCCCAGTCACCCATGGCGAAATTGTGCGCGACGATGCGCGCACCGGGCTGGAGCTGGCGGGTGAGGATGGGCCGGAGCTTCAGGTTCGACGAGGAGAGCAGATAGAGCGTGACGACGGTTACCTGGCTCAGGTCGGTCGTGAGGGCGTCTTCCAGCTTGAAGGTCACCAGGTGGGTCACACCGGCCGCTTTGGCGTTCGCGTTGGCTTCGGCGATGCGCTGCGGGTCGATATCCACGCCGATGGCCCGTGCGCCGTAGGTCCTGGCCGCCGCGATCGGGATGCGCCCGTCGCCGCACCCCAGGTCGATCACGACATCGTCTCTGGTGACGCCGGCCAGGGCGAGCATCCGATCGACGACGTCCTGCGGGGTTGGGACGTAGGGCGCCAGGTTCGGGGCGTCGGGCCGCTTCTGCGCCACAGCCGGGCTGGCGACCTGCCGGGCCATCAGACTTGAGCCTCCCGCTATCAGACTCAAAACGATGAGAAGCGCGTGCCGACGGGCCATGGCGAGCCAGTGTACCCTCGAGTCGCCTTCTAAACTCCGACGAAATCAGGGGTTACTTCGGCCGGGGCCTCGAGGGCAAAAGAGGCCTGTTTTCCGAGCATTTCCGTTGATTTCTGCGGTCAGATGCGCTACACTGAGTTCACCTTCTGGGCACGCCGTTCCCACACAACCCGCGCGTCGAAACGAGGCTAACGTGTCATTTCAGATCGGCGACAAGGTCATCTACCCGAATCACGGTCTCGGTGTCGTTGAGAAAGTCGAGGAAAAGACGATTTTCGGCACGACCACTGGCTTCTTCCACCTGCGTATCATTTCCAACGAAACCACGGTCCTGGTTCCGGTGGCCAACGTTGACAACGTGGGCCTGCGCCGCGCCATCACCGACGAGGAAGTGGAACGCCTCTTCGGTTTGCTCTCGGACGGCAAGATCGACAACCACCAGAACTGGAAGGGCCGGTTCAAGGACAATTCCGACAAGATGCGCACCGGCTCGATCTACGACATGGCCGACGTGCTCAAGAGCCTGACGTTCCTGGCCAAGTCCAAGAGCCTGTCGTTCCGCGAGAAGCGCATGCTCGACCGCGCCAAGTCCCTCATCGTCTCGGAGATCTCCGAGGTGATGCGGTTGACGCCGGAGGGCGTGGACGAACGGGTGACGCAGACGCTGGAGAAGGGCTTCGCCGTCAAGGCGCGCGCCGAGCAGCGGGCGCAGGTCCGGGCAGCCGCCAAGCCGGCACCGGCCAAGGCCACTTCCGCCAAGGCGAGCCGCGCCGGTACCAAGCCGGCCCGTCAGGCACGCGCCAGCTAGGTTAGCTTCTTCGCCCCTGACGTGGCTTTGGGCCGGTCGGCGCACGGCGCCCGCCGGCCCGTTCCTTGTACGGCGGCGGTATCATCGTTACCGCTGGAGGCTGCTGACTCATGATGCGTACCCGACCGATTGCCATCGTCTTCCTCGCGGTACTGTGGGCGATTCCAGCATCGGCCCAGGCCCCGCGCGCGCTGACCGCCGATGACTACCGCCGGGCAGAGGCGTGGCTCGGCTACAACACGGCACCACTGGTGTTGAACAGCGTGGGGCGTCTCACGTGGCTGCCCGACGGCCGGTTCTGGTACCGGACCATGCGTGCGGCGGGTCCCGAGTTCGTACTGGTGGACCCGGAGCGCCGCACCAAGGCTCCGGCCTTCGATCACGAGCGCTTGACCGCGGCCCTCTCGGCGGCCGCCGGCCAGACCTACGAGCGGGCCCGGCTGCCGGTGCAGACCATCGAGTTCTCCCCGGACGGCGCGCAGGTGCTGTTCGACGTCGGACAGCGCCGGTTCAGCTGCGATGTCGCGGGCAAGAGTTGTGCGGTGCAGGAGCGGCCCGCCGCGCGCGACGAGGTGCTGTCGCCCGATCGTACGCGGGCGGCGTTCATCCGCGACTGGAACCTCTGGGTACGCGACGTCGCGACGGGCCAGGAAACCCAGCTCACGACCGACGGTGTCGAGAACCACGGCTACGCCACCGACAACGCGGGCTGGCGCTCCAGCGACCGGCCGGTCGTGGCGTGGTCGCCCGACTCCAAGAAAATCGCGACCTTCCAGCAGGACCAGCGCGGCGTGGGCGAGATGTACCTCGTCGACACGCGCGTCGGCCACCCCAGGCTCCAGGCGTGGAAGTATCCGCTGCCGGGCGACAAGGTGATCACGATGATCG
>JADZBZ010000366.1 GCA_020851835.1 Acidobacteriota bacterium | reverse complement strand
CCAGATACATCACCAGCCGCGCCACGGCGCTGACGGCGGCCAGGAAGACGAACGATCCGGAGAGAGCGAGCGCCAGCGCCAGCACGGCGGTGAACAGGATGGCGTTCTCCGGCGTGCGATAGGTGGGATGCACGCGCGCGAACCAGCGCGGCAGGTCGCCGTTCTCGGCCAGCGCAAACAGCGTGCGCGATCCGTTGAGGATCTGCCCCATGTTGTTGCCGGCCATCGATACCGACGAGCCGACCGACACCAGCAGCGCGCCCGCCACGCCCAGGAACACCGCCGCGCCGTCGGCCAGCGGTGTCCGCGACTCGGCGATGGCCGGCAGAACCCCCGTGGCCACCACCGAGGTCAGCGTCATGACGATGGCGACGGTGACGAGTGTCACGACGAACGCAAACGGCACGTCGCGTCGCGGGTCTTTCGCCTCGCCGGCCAGAATGCCCGTCACCTCGTACCCGCCATAGGCGAAGATCAGCAGCAGGGCCGCCGAGCCCGCCTGCCCCAGCGTTACCGGTGGCATCGTCGCCCACCGCGCGCCGTCCACGAACCAGATGCCCACCACGATGAACAGCCCTAGCGGCAGGAGCTTGCCGACCGTGAGCAGGTTGACCACCCACGACGACTGCTTGATCCCGCGAATGTTGATCCACGTGATCACCACCGTCACCACGGTAATGAGGGCGCTGCGTTGCAGCCCTTCGGCCAGCGAGGGCCAGTAGAACGCCAGCGCCAGGGCCAGGCCGTTGGCAACCGACGCCTGGCTCGACACGCGGGTGAACCACATCATCCAGCCGATTTCGAACCCGACGAAGCGGCCGAAGGCCGCCCGCGCTGGAAGGTACGGGCCGCCGGTGCGGTCGAATCGGCTGCTCACCTCGGCAAAGCACAGCGCGATCGACAACGACAGGATTCCCACGGCGAAGAAGGCCAGCGGACCCCACGGGCCCACCAGCCGTGCCACGTCGGCGGGCAGCAGGAAGATGGCGCTGCCGATGACCTGGTTCACGCCGATGGCCGTCAGGTCCCACCGCCCGAGCGCGCGACGCAGTTCAATCACGAGGTCTGTTCCCTGATCCCGGCAATGCGCGTCACGAGGTCGTCGGCGGTGAAGGGTTTGGTCAACACATCGGCGCCGGGCGGCGTCGGCAGGCTTCCGTCGCGATCGACGTGCCCGGTTATGAACAGCACGTGAGTATCGGGCCGCACGCCCGACAGGGCTGCGGCCAGCTCCTTGCCGCCCATGCGCGGCATCATGACATCGGTGACCAGCACGTCGATGGGGCCGGCGTGCCGCTCGGCCAGCTCGAAGGCCTGGCGCCCATCTCCGGCTTCGAGCACGGTGTACCCGCGTCGCGTCAAGGTACGCGCCACCAGCATGCGCACCGACGGGTCGTCTTCGGCCACGAGCACGACCCCACGGCCGTCCGCCCGCCGTTCCTCTGCCGGAGCCGCCACGGCCGGAGCCGCCGTGTCGGCCGCCCGCGGGTCGTGCACCCGGAACGCCGTGTCCTGCCCCTCGGTGCTCTCGACCGCGAGGCAGCCTCCGTGCTGGCCGGCGGTCCACGCCGCGTACAGTTCGGGGCGCCGATGGCGGAGAAACAGGCGCCGGGCGGACGACCGGTCGCACTCGGTGAGGTCGAGGTCGGCGTGCAGCACGTGGTCCGACCCGCGCGGCGCACGGGCCACGACCTGGCCGCCCGGATCGCAGACGAACGATTCGCCGGCGAATTCGAGACGGTCTTCCTGGCCGACGCGGTTGCACAGCGCGACGAAGTACCCGTTCTGAAACGCCGAGACGCGCATCTCGGCCTCGTAGAGCCCTTCGGGCCACTCGTCCACGGCGCCGGCCTGCGGCACGACCACGACATCGGCGCCGCCAATCGCGAGGGCTCGCATGTATTCGGGGAAGTGACGGTCGTAGCAGATGGCCACGCCGATGCGGCCCGCGCGAGTGTGATACACCGGCGCACCAGTATCGCCCGGCGTGTAGTAGCCCTGCTCGTGGAAGCAGGGGTAGTCGGTGATGTGCACCATGCGCGTCACGCCGAGCCGCGTGCCGTCGGCGTCGATCACCGGCGAACTGTCGTAGGCGTGCGCGCCGTCGCGTTCGTACAGATTGAGCACCACCACGACGCCCAGCTCACGCGCTTTCTCCTGGAATGCCGACACGAGCGGGCCGTCCAGCGGCTCGGCCTGGGCCAGTGGGTCGGCGCCCGCCGGGCGCTGCGGGTAGAACCACTCGAAGGCCAGCTCGGCAAACGCCACGACCTCCGCACCGCCGCGCGCGGCGGCCTCCAGGAAGGCGAGCCCCCGGGCGATGTTGGCGGCCTTGTCGCGGGTGGCGTGCTGCTGGACCAGGGCGATGCGCATGCGGGGCCAAGTGTACACGTCGCCAGTCGGCCGCTCGCCCTCGAACCGGCGGACGGCGGGCCGCCGACTTATGATCTCTCCATGCCCTTCACCACCCGACTCGTCGGCCTCATCCTCATGCTCATCGGCATCGGCGCCTACCTGCTGACCGGCCGCACCAGCGTCACCGCCCTCATCCCCGCCTTTTTCGGGGTGGCCTTCGTAGGGCTGGCCTACGTCGCCCGCAAGGAGGCCGCCCGCCGGCACGCCATGCACGCCGCGGTGACCCTCGCGCTCATCGGCGTGCTGGGGACACTCGGCCGCGCCATTCCGGCCGTGGCGGCCGGCCAGCTGATGCGGCCCGCGGTGCTGGCGCAACTGGTGACCGCTGTGGTGCTGGGCATCTACGTCTGGATGGGCGTGCGGTCGTTCATCGCCGCGCAACGCGCCCGCAAGGCCTAGCGGGACGTGGCCGTCTTGCGTGGCGGGTTGAAGAACGGCGTTGGCACCACCCGGGCCGGTGCCCGGTGGCGCACGACGTCCACCGTCACCTCCATCTCGACGCGCGAACCCATGGCGAAGTGCGGCCGATCGATCGTCGCCAACGCAATCATCTTCTTGAGCGTCGTGGACCACGTCGTGGACGTCGCACGGCCGATCTGCGTGCCACCGCGGTACACCGGCACGGGCACGCGCGACGTTTCGGCGGCCACCGCCGGCGGCAGCCCGACCGCTTCGTAGAGCGCCTCTACCGCCGCCCAGTCGAGCTCGAGGCCCACGACCTGCCGCGCATGACCGCGGCGATACTGGTCGGCCAGAGCGCGCCGGCCGACGAAGGCAGGCTTGGCCAGATCCACCAGCCGCCCCAGGCCGAGCTCGTACGGCGAATACGTTTGCGACTCGAGGAGCGCCTTCCGGCTGCTGTGAAAGTCCACGTCGACGAGCAGCAGCCCGGCCTCCACCCTCGCCACATCCAGCGCCAGCAGCCCGGCCGCGTGCAGGTCGTACGCGGGGCCGGCCTCGGCCAGCGCATCCCACACCGCCAGCGCCCGGTTCCACGGCATCCAGATCTCGTAACCGAGGTCACCCGTGTACCCCGTGCGCGTCACCTCAACCGGGACACCGGCAATGTCTCCACTGGTCGCGCGGAAGTATTTCAAGATATCGAGCGGCGCGGTACACACCGCACCGAGCAGGGCGCGAGATGTCGGCCCCTGAAGGGCCAGAGCCGCCACCTGCTCTGAGATGTCCTCGATCTGAACATCGAGTCCGGTGGCGTTTTCGGTGAACCATCGCAGATTCGGATGTGCCGCCGTCCAGCGGTACGTATCCTCACCCACTCTTGTCACCGTCCCATCGTCGATGACCGAGCCGCGTTCGTCGCACCAGGGCGTGTACCAGACCTGGCCGACCGACATTCGGTCCACGTTCCTGGTGATGAGGCGATTGACCAGGCGCGCGGCGTCGGGACCACAGACGCGGTACTTGAAGAGGGGAGAAATATCGATCAGCGCACACGCGTTGCGGATGGCGTTGTACTCGTGGTCGTGGTGCGTCTCGTAGGTGCTGACCGCGTAGTAGCCGGACCAGTCGCGAAAGCTGAGACTCTCGGCCAGTGGCAGCGTGCGTCGGTGGAAGGCTGAGCCGAGCGGCATGAGAGGGATTATACGGACAGCGCCAGGTGCGGCACGCGCGCGGCCGTATCACGTGGGGGCGCCGCGAGGGCCGACCGTCAGTCTTCCTTCCACGGGTTGGTCGCAAACACCGCCAGTTCCGGCCAGAGCACGCGCCTCGGCATGTTCAGGGCCGCGATGATGGTGCCCGCGATGTCCTCCGCGTACAGCTTGTTGGGATTGTTTCGCCCCGTGCGGCCGCCGAAGCTGGTTTGCACCTCGGAGGGGCAGACGCACGTCACGCGGATGCCGTGCGGCCGCAACTCGGCCTGCCAGCATTGGCTGATGCCCCGCACCGCCCATTTGCTGCCCGCGTAAGCCGTCGCTGTCGCCGCGCCCTTCATTCCGGAGGTAGAGGCCACATTGACGATGTCGCCATCTGCCTGCGTCTTCATCAGGGGCACCACGCGGTTGGTGAGGTCCACGAGCCCGAAGACGTTCGTCTCGAACATGGTCCGCATCGCGTCCACGTCCATCGTACCAATCTCGCCGCGGTAGGCGTAGCCCGCGTTGTTGATCAGCACGTCCACCCCACCCATGCGCGCAACGCAGTCTGCCACGACGCGGGCGTTGTCGTCCCCGCTGGCCACGTCCGCCTGCACGGCATGGACGCCGGTCCGGCTCGCCACGTCCGCCAGCCGCCGCGGGTCGCGCCCGGTGACTACCACCGCGTGTCCGGCCGCGGCCGCCTGCTCGGCCAGCGCCGCGCCAATTCCCTGGCTGCCTCCGGTGATCAGAAACCGTCGTTGCGGCATGCATCCCTCCCATCGCGTCCGGTCGCGGACGCGCCATCCGATTCTATCGCCGTGGCCTCACAGGGCCTCCCGGCAGCAGACGATGCGCCCGCGTCCATCCTCTTTCCGCGAAACGCTCAATAGCGCCACCAGGGCGTCGTCATCCCCTCCGGCTTGTGCCTTGCGATGTGCGCCGCCATCTGTTTCAGCCGCTCGGGCGCGGTTTCCGGCCCCTGCCAGCAGTGTCCCTTGCCATCGCCGTACAGGAAGAAGCCTTCGTAGTGCGGGTTCTCCGTCGTCCGCATCCACTCCTCCAGCTCCTTCGTCGAGTTGTTCAGGAAGAAATTGTCCATCGTTCCCGTGTAGACGTGGATCTTGTCCACGAGCTTCGGGCCGACAGTGGACCAGTGGCGCTTCAGGTACTCCAGCAAGTCGTAGTGCTCGCGCCAGTAGTCCGCCACTTCGCGATCGATCACGCCGGTGCGCTTGTCGAAGAGCGGCTTGAAATAGCCGTCGGGCCCGACGGGGCCGAACACGGCGGACCAGATGTCGAGCTGCTCGCCCGAGCGGCCCTTCGTGCCGTTGGCCAGCTCGAAGTAGTTCCGCTGCTCTGAGGTGAGCCGCACGTGCCCGTTCACCTCGCGGGTGTTGATGATGGGCACGGTCCGCCAGTCCACCTTGCGGGTGAAGGCATTCTCGTCCTTGTAGATGTTGATGCCCTCCACGTCGGTGAACGTCACCGAGTCGGGACAGTAGGACCACACGCCACCGTAGAAGTCCGGGTAGAAGATCTGATGCGCCAGCGAGATCCAGCCGCCCGTGGAGCCGCCGTCGGTGATGCGCGCCCACGGCTCGCCGATGGCGCGGAACTGCCGCTCCACTTCGGGAATCAGCTCCTGCATGATGGCGTCGCCGTAGGGCCCGACGTTGGCCGAGTTCACGCCGTAGCTGTCGTCGAAATACGGCGCCGGGTGCTGGAGCGTCACCACGAGCATCCTCGGAAAGTCGTCGCGCATCCAGGCATCGTAGAGATCGCCGCTCTCCTGGAAGTTGAGGGGTGGGGCGAGCGAGAAATGGCCCTGGCGGTAGAGCACGGGATATCTGACCGTGGAGGTGGCATAGTCGCGGGGCAGCAGGACGGTGGCGCCCAGGTAGATGGGCCGCCCCCAGAACTTCGTGAGGAGCGCACTCTGGATCTTGATGCGCTTCACGAACGCGGTATCCGCCGGTACGGTGACGGGGAGAATCGTCTGATCGGCCACCAGCTTGATGGGCTCGGTCGTCGCGTCGATGTGGACCTTCTGCGGCCGGCTGTAGAGATTTCCCGGCGAGACGTTCCAGTGCTGCCCTTCCCACTGGTCGTCGTGCATCCACACAGCGTGGCCGTCGGCCCGCCTGAACTCCGAGTAGACGTTGACGAGGGCCTGCACGACGTAGTCGCCCGGCGGCAGGTCCTTGAGGCTCTCGAGCGGCGTCCCGAGGTCGGTGCCGTCGATGATGGCGGCCTGACCCGGCTTCAGGTTCTCGACGTCGCGCCCGAAGAACGGCGTGCCGGTGCGGCCCACCTGCAGGCGCGGCTCGCGCTCGCCCGTGCGCGCCACCATGAAGAACACGCGCCCGGTAATCGGCTCGCCCTTCACGGTGGGCGGGACGGTAATCTCCACGCGAACGCCGCGTTCAGCAGGTGTCGTCGTTCGCGGCCGGGGCGACTGGGCAGCGAGACCGGCGGCGAGAATGACGGCGAGGCAGGCGGCCAGGGCAATGCGCGGCATGGTCCGGCTATGGTGGCCGGGATG
>JADZBZ010000365.1 GCA_020851835.1 Acidobacteriota bacterium | reverse complement strand
TGGCGCTGCCCGCCACCGATGCCAACCGCAAGTGGGTGGAGCGCGAGCGCAAGATCGTGGACGCGCGCGAAGCCGAGGAGCGTTCGGCCGCCGAGGCCATCGCCACGCGGCTCACGGCCCTCGATCTGTCGATCGCCCGCAAGGTGGGCGAGAACGATCAGCTCTACGGGTCGGTGACCAATGGCGACATCGCCGACCTTCTGCTGGCGAGGGGTTTCGAGATCGATCGGCGCAAGATCCTGCTGCCCGATCCCTTGAAGGCGCTGGGTGAGAGCATGATCCCGGTGAAACTGCACCGCGAGGTCACGGCGCAGGTGCGCGTGAGGGTGGTGAAGGAAGGGTAGAAGGCTTCCCGCGCACGGCAGATGGCGCCGATGCAGACCAGTCACCCGAAGGGCCGCTCGGGCCACGAGCGGCCCTTCGTTTTTCTTCACTGGTCACGCCTGCTCCACTTCGCTAGGATCGACGCGTGGCCGAGTCCGTCGCTGCGCCCGCCCGCATGCTCCCGCACAACCTCGAGGCCGAACGCTCGGTCCTGGGCGCGATCCTCATCGACAACGACACGTTCAACGTGGCCGCCGCCGTGGTCACGCCGCCGTCGTTCTTTCGCGACGCGCACCGGCGCATCTTCGCGCGCATGGTAGACCTCTCCGAACGCAGCCAGCCCATCGATCTCGTCACCCTGAACGAGGAGCTGGAGCGGGCTGGCGATCTGGAGGAAGTGGGCGGTCCAGCCTATATCGCCTCGCTCTTGGATGGCGTGCCGCGGTCCACAAACGTGGAGTACTACGCGCAGATCGTCAAAGAGAAGGCGACGCTGCGCGCGCTCATCTTCTCGGCGAACAAGATTCTCTCTAACGCCTACGAGGCCGACCAGGAAGCCGACCTCATTCTCGACGAGGCCGAGAGCGCCATCTTCTCGGTCGCCGAAGACCGCATCAAGTCGGGCTTCGTGCCCATGCGCGAACTGGTGAAGGAGAGCTTCCCGAAGATCGAGAAGCTGTTCGAGCACAAGACCTACATCACCGGAGTTCCCACGGGCTTCGACGATCTCGACCGCAAGACGCGCGGCCTGCAGCCGGGCGATCTCGTGATTGTGGCCGCGCGCCCCTCGATGGGCAAGACGAGTCTCGTGCTCAACATCTGCCAGCACGTGGCGACGCGGGGCGGGGTGGCGGGCTTCTTCAGCCTCGAGATGTCGAAAGAGCAGCTCTTCATGCGCATGCTGGCCTCCGAGGCCAAGATCGACACCTACCGCCTGCTGAGCGGCCAGATCGGCCAGCGCGAGTACGGGCAGATAACCCACGCGCTCGAGACGCTCTCCGAGGCGCAGCTCTTCATCGACGATACGGCTGGCATCGGCGTGCTCGAGATGCGCGCCAAGGCGCGCCGCCTGCAGGCCGAGCACGGGCTGCAGTTGCTGGCCATCGACTACGTCCAGCTCATGACCGGGCGCGGCCGCTTCGAGAACCGCACCCTCGAACTGGCGTCGATCTCCCGTTCGCTCAAAGGGCTGGCCAAGGAGCTGCGCGTCCCCATCGTCCTGCTGTCGCAGCTGTCGCGCGCCCCCGAGGCCCGTTCCGACAAGCGGCCGCAGCTCTCGGACCTGCGCGAGTCGGGCGCCCTCGAGCAGGACGCCGATGTGGTCGTGCTGATCTTCCGCGAGGAGATGTACAAGGTGGGCGACGAGCCCAGCGAATCCGACGGAGTGGCCGAGCTCATCGTGGCCAAGCAGCGCAACGGCCCGACCGGCTCGATCAAGCTGGCGTTCCTGCGCGAGCAGACGCGCTTTGCCAACCTCGCACACGGAGGGGCAGGGGAGTGACTCGGATTGGAACGGGATACGCGGAACGCCAGCCGCTGAACCTGGCCGCAAGATCGTCTTCGTAAGAAGCGTCCCCGGAGAAGGGATCGCCTTCCTCCCCGGCCAATCGGCGAGGTCCCATGATCAGGTGCACGGCCGCCCGCGTGAATCTCGACGCGCTCGCCTCCAACTTCCGTGCGCTCGAGGCGTACCTGGCCGCCGATACCGTGCTCAACCGCGCGGCTGGCGCCGGCCCGTCGCGCCCGCCCGGCATCATTGCCGTCGTCAAGGCCAACGCCTACGGGCACGGCGCCGTGGCAGTGGCACGCACGCTCGAGTCGGCCGGCGCCACGATGCTGGCCGTGGCCGATATCGAGGAGGGCGTGGAGATTCGCGAGGCGGGTGTGCGGGCGCCGATTCTGGTCTTCGGCGCGCTCAGTGTCAGCGACGTCGCGGGCGTATTCGACCACCGATTGACCCCCACGGTGGCCAGTCCTGGTGCCGGACGTGCGCTCGAGGCCGCGGCGGCTGCGCGCGCGGTGCGATTGAAATACCACCTCAAGATCGACACCGGCCTCAACCGTCTGGGCTTCCGGCACGACAACCTGCCCCGGACGCTGATCGAACTCCTGACGAGTCCGCACCTCGAATTGGAGGCCGTCCACACGCACTTCGGCACTGCCGACGAGCCCGAGTCGCCGCTTTTCGACCGGCAGCGCCGCCAGTTCGAGGCGGCCAGCCGGGTGCTCGACGAGCTTGGCGCCGGTCCGCGGCTACGGCACGCGGCCAACTCCGCCGCGCTCGTCCGCGACTCGCGCGGGTGGTACGACTTCGTCCGCCCGGGCCTGCTCCTCTACGGCCTGGTGCCGCCGCCGCTCCACTCGACCCTCGCGCTCACGCCCGTCATGTCGCTCGGCAGCCGCGTTGTGGCGGTGAAGGGCGTACGGGTGGGCGAAGCCGTCGGCTACGGCGCACGCTTCGTCGCCGCGCGTCCGACCCGGCTGGCCGTCGTCCCGGCCGGCTACGCCGACGGGCTCGACCGCCGCCTCGAGGGCCGCGGCGTGGCGCTCGTCCGCGGGTGCCGGGCGCCCATTGTCGGCGCGGTCAGCATGGACATGCTGACCGTGGACGTCACTGACGTGGGCGACGTGGCGCCCGGTGACGAGGTGGTGTTTCTCGGCTCGCAGGGGCCCTCGCCGTGGCAGACGATCGACGCGCGCGAGATGGCCAGCTGGATCGGCACGATCCCCTACGAGGTCTTGTGCCGGCTCGGCTCGCGCGTGGAACGGCAGTACTGATGGTCAGGACACCACGATGGTTGGGGTCGGCGCTCACCCGCCTGCCGCGGGACTTCGGACGATGAGACAATGACCGTACTCGGATGAAAGTCCTCAAGCCCGTATTCGTCTGCCAGGAATGCGGCTCGCAGTCCCCGAAGTGGCAGGGTCGCTGCCCCGACTGCGGGGCGTGGAACTCGCTGGTGGAGGAACGGCCGGTGGAAGCCACCGCGGCGGGGGCGGGGGCGGGCGCGCACCGCTACGCCATTGGCGGAGTGTCGCACGGGGCCGTTCGCTATGCCGATATCGAGGCGCAGAGCTCGCTGCGCCTCTCCACCGGCATCGGGGAGTTCGACCGGGTGCTGGGCGGGGGCATCGTGCCGGGATCGCTCGTCTTGCTCGGCGGCGAGCCTGGCATCGGCAAGTCCACGCTG
>JADZBZ010000364.1 GCA_020851835.1 Acidobacteriota bacterium | reverse complement strand
TTCACGATCGGGCCGGCCGTCCTGCGCCAGACCCTGTCGGCCCTCTTCGCCATTTCGCGGAGCCTGGAAGCCGCGGCACCTTACCGCATCGACGTCACGCCCGGTGATGCCACCGTCCCCAAGGGCGCCGACCAGACCATCACGGCGACGCTCGCGGGGTTCGACGCAGCTGAAGCGGCCGTCGTGTTCCGGCACGGCACCCAGGCGTCGTTCGAGCGGCTGCCGATGCTCAAGGGTGACGATGGCTCGTACGAGGGGCTGTTGTTCGATCTCGGCGATCACGTCGAGTACTTCGTCGAAGCATCAGGCGTCCGTTCGAAGATGTTCACGCTGAAGGTCGTCGAGCTGCCGTACGTGAAGAAGCTCGACTTGGAGTACCGGTTCCCGGCCTATACCGGGCTCGAGCCCCGTACGGTCGAGGACGGGGGTGACATCGTCGTCCTGGCGGGCACCGATGTCGGCTTCACGATCACGCCGACCATGGCGTCGAAGGGTGGTCGGCTGCTGATCGGTGAGAAGGAGAGCGTGCCGCTCATGGCCGGGGCCGACGGGACGTTGTCGGCGCGCTTCACCGTCCGTGAAGACGGGTTCTATCGCGTGGAGCTCGAGGGGCCGGGTGGGGAGCGCGTCACGGCCTCGCCGCAGTACACCATCGACATCCTGAGCGACCAGACGCCGACGGTGTCGCTCGCCAAGCCTGGCCGAGACACCGACGCGACGCCCGTGCAGGAATTCGCCGTCGAAGTGCGGGCCGAAGACGACTACGCGGTGAAGAACCTGGAGCTCGTGTACTCGGTGAACGGCGGCCCGGAGAAGACCGTGCGGCTCTTCGAGGGACGGCAGGCGCTGGCCGAGGTAACCGCCGGGCACACGTTCTACCTCGAGGAACTGGGCGTCAAGGCCGGCGATGCTGTGTCCTACTATGCGCGGGCCACCGACAACAATCAGGTGGCCGGCCCACAGCGCGCGACGAGCGACATGTACTTCCTGCGCATCCGGCCCTTCAACAAGGACTTCAAGCCGGCTACGTCCATGGGCGGTGGCGGGGGCGGCGGAGGCGGCGGCATGGATCAGGTTGGTGCGTTGTCGCAGCAGCAGCGCCAGATCATCGCCGGGACGTTCAACATGCAGCGCGATCGCAAGCAGACGTCCAACGACAAGTTCCGCGAGGGCATGACGGTCCTGACCCTGTCGCAGTCGCGGCTGCGCGAGCAGGTCGACGGGCTGGTCGAGCGGATGAGCAGCCGGCTGGTCACGCCCGATCCATCGTTCCAGAAGATCGCGGCGTTGTTGCCGCAGGCCTCCGAGTCCATGAAGGCGGCCGAGGGCAAGCTCCAGACGCAGAGTCCCGACGGCGCGTTGCCGCCCGAGCAGCGCGCGCTGCAGCTGCTGCAGCAGGCGGAAGAGGAATTCGAGCTGCAGGTCCAGACACAGCAGAACGCCGGCGGCGGGGGTGGCGGCGGTGCCGGGTCGATCGCCGAAGACCTGGCGGACCTCTTCAAGATGGAACTGGATCGCATGGCGAACCAGTACGAAACCAACCAGCGCTCCAGCCAGCAGGCCGGCGACCAGCGGATCGACGAGCTGGCCGAGAAGCTCAAGGAACTGGCCCGCCGCCAGGAACAGGAAATCGAGCGGCAGCGCCGCATGGCCGCCGGCCAGGCGCCCCGCGGCAACAGCAGCGAGCTGCAGCGGGCGTTGGCCGAGCAGGCCGAAGAAGCGGCGCGCCAGCTGGAGCGGCTCTCCCGCGATCAGAATCGGCAGGATCTGGCCGCGACCGCCCGTCAGCTGAAAGATGCCGCCGACGCGATGCGACGCGCCGCCGCCAACGGCGACGCCGGCGCGCAGGGGCAGGCCGCGGCGGCCGCCGAGCGGTTGCGGGAAGCGCAGCGGCAGCTCGAGCGGTCGCAGGGCGACCGGACCAGCCGGGACGTCCGCGATGCGCAGCGCCAGGCCGAGGAGATTGGGCGCGAGCAGCGGGAAATTGCCGAGGATGTCAACGACCTCCCGAACGCGGGGGCCGATCGCCAAGGCCGCGGGCAGCTCGTCGGCCAGCGTAAGGATGCCCTCGAGCAGAAGGTGGCCGGCCTCGAGCAGCAGCTCGACCGCCTTGCCAACGAGACGGCGAGAAGCGCCAAGGATGCCTCGCGCAAGCTGGCCGAGGCCGCCAACGGCATCCGCGAGAATCAGATTAAGGAGAAGATCCGCTACTCGAAGCGGGCCGCGCAGGGCGGCGCACCTGAAGAGTTCGCCCGCAATCTCGAGGCGCAGATTGGCGTCAACATCGACCAGTTGCGGGAGCAGCTCAACGAGGCGGCCTCGGCCGCGGGACAGGTGGGGCAGAACCGCGGCGCCGATGCGCTCGACCGGGCGCGGGAGCTGGCGCGAAGCGCCGAGTCGCTGGGCCGCCGCATGGAGGAGCGCGCGCGGCAGGGACAAAACGACCGCGATGCCCAGCAGGGGCGCGATGGGCAACCGGGTCGTGAGGGCCAGCCGGGCAAGGCTGGGCAGCAGGGGCAGCAAGGTCAGGCTGGGCAGCAAGGTCAGGCTGGGCAGCAAGGTCAAGCTGGGCAGCAAGGTCAAGCCGGGCAGCAAGGTCAGGCCGGGCAGCAGGGCCAGGCCGGCGAACAGGGCCGGCAGGGACAGGGTGGCCAGCAGAGCCAGGCCGGAACAGCGGATGGCCAGTCGGGCGGCGGCGACGCGCGCGGCGGCGCCTGGGGCGGCGGCCCGTGGGGCGACCGGCGTGCGGGCGACTACTACACGGGCGACGACATCCGCCAGTTCCGCGGCGAAGCGCGCCGATGGCTGGGCGAGGCGCAGGCCCTCCGCGACATGCTGCGCGCGGAAGGTGTCGACGCGCGTGAGCTCGACGAAATCATGCGCCGGATGCGCGAGCTCGACTCGGAGCGCGTCTACAAGGACGTCCGCGAACTGGAGCGACTGCAGTCGTTCGTGGCCGAGGGCAGCAAGCGGTTCGAGTACAACCTCCGCCGGCAGGCCGGCGCCGATGCCGACCGCGCGGTCGTGGCGGGATCCGAGGACGTGCCGCCCGAGTTCCGGTCGCTGGTCGAGGAATACTACCGATCCCTGTCGCGGGGGCGGAGCCAGAAGTGACACGCTTGGCGGGCGCCGCGATCGTCGCGGCCCTGCTCGCCGGCACCTTCGCCGAAGCGCAGCGCGGGTGGGGCCGCGGGTTCGGCCGCTGGGGCGGTGAGGCGGGCGTACCGCCCCGCTACGCGACCGACGCCGACCAGGACGGGCGGTTCCACTTCTGCCGCTTGCAGTACACGGCCGTCCGGGCGCAGCAGCGCGGCATGGGCTGGGGCACCGATTATCCTTACGCCGACATCAACTTCTCGATTCGGCTGTCGGAGATGACCAAGACCGCCGTGGCGCGCCCGGGCGGCGAGATCGGCCATGTCGTCGTGAAGCCGACCGACGAGTGGTTGTCGATGTGCCCCTTCCTGATGGCCTCCGACCCGGGCAGCGCCGGGTTCACGCCCGAGGACGCCGCCGGCCTCCGAGACTACCTGCTCAAGGGCGGCTTCCTCTGGGTGGACGACTATTGGGGGCCCTACGCGTGGGAGGACTTCGCGCGCGAAGTGGCCAAGGTATTGCCGCCGGGCCAGTACCCGATTCAGGATCTCCCGCCCGATCATCCCATCTACCGGACGCTCTTCCAGGTAGCCGAGATTCCGCAGGTGCCGGCGTGGCAGTTCTGGCTCCAGACCGGGGGGGACACCTCCGAGATGGGGCCCCTGTCGGCCCGCGCCCACATGGCGGCTATCAGCGATGCGCACGGACGCGTCATGGTACTGATGACGCACAACACCGACATCGGGGATTCCTGGGAGCGGGAGGGTGAGGATCCCGCCTACTTCTACGCGTTCTCGCCCGGCGGCTACGCGCTCGGTATGAACGTGGCCGTCTATGCCATGACGCACTGAGATGCCGCGCGTGGCCACGCGAGAACTCGCCATCAACGTCGTTTATCTACGCGATGACGCACTCGACGGCGCCGGCGGTGCGACGGCCCTTCAGTGGACGGTGCCGGGTTCGTGCGCCGAGGTCCGTTCGAGCAGGGTCTTCAGCTCGAGCAACTCCATCATGGCGCGGCAACGAGCCAGCGGGCCGTGCTGCTCCAGGAGCGCCTGCCGCTCGACCGGATCGAACTCCAGGTACTGCGCCAGCGCGTTGACGAGGTCGGCGTCGGGCATGGCCTCAGGCAGGAACGCGGCGTCCCGCGCCCGATCGAAGAGCGGGGCCAGTTGCGCTTCCAGCCGCCGGCGCTCCGCGGCCAGCGCGGCCCGGTTGGGTTCGTCCGGCGTTTCGTCGATGGGGGCCACGAGAGCCGTCCGGTACAGCCGGCCGCTGGCCGGGGGTTCCTCTCCGAGAATCCTGAACTTCTCGATGCCGCGCAGGATGAGATTGAACCGCCCGTTCGCCAGGCGCTCGACGTGCGTGATGACGCCCGCGCACCCGATCGGGTACACCGCCGGCGGCGCGTCCGGCTCCCGCTGCGGACCGGCTTTGAGGAGGGCCATGCCGATTATGCGATCGCCCGACAGCGCGTCGGTCACCATCTGTCGGTACCGCGGCTCGAAGATGTGGAGCGGCAGGAAGACGTGCGGAAAGAGAACGGCCGTCGGCAGCGGGAAAATCGGAATGGTGCTCAAGACCGGAGAATCCTGACTAGTGTACCGTCTTCGTCTTCTTGTCGAGGTAGTCCATCAGCACGTACTGGCCCAGGGTGTACGGGGTGGTGAAGTAGGCCTTCCCCCGGCACATCGCCGCCACGCGTCGCACGAACGCCACCAGATCGTAGTCGCGGGCCAGCATGAAGGTGTTGATCATGATGCCTGCGCGGGCGCAGGCCGAGACCTCCGCGAAGGTTTCGGCGATGACCAGCGGGTCGAGCCCGAACGCGTTCTTGTAGATCCGGCCATCCGGCTGGGTCAGGGCCGATGGCTTGCCGTCGGTGATCATGATGATCTGGCGCATGTCCTTGCGCTGCTTCTCGAGCAGCCGCCGCGCCAGCCGCAGGCCCTCGCGCGTATTGGTGTAATGCGGCCCGACGCGCACGCGCCCCAGTTCGCGGATGGGGATCTCTTCGGCGCTGTCGTGGAAGAGCACGGCCTGGAGCGTGTCGCCCGGGTACTGCGTGCGGATCAGGTGCGACAGGGCCATGGCCACGCGCTTGGCTGGCGTGAACCGGTCCTCGCCGTAGAGAATCATGCTGTGGCTGCAGTCGAGCAGGATGACCGTTGCGCACGAGCTCTGATACTCACCCTGCGCCACCATGAGGTCCCGGTAATCGATGTCGATTCCCGCCGCCGGGCTCTCGTCGCCGGGTGAGGCGCCGCCCTCGGCGGCCTGCCTGGTCACCGCGTTCAGGATCGTGGCCGTCGCGTCGATGTTGAGCGTGTCGCCGAACTCGTACGGCTTGGGGGCGCCGCTGGTTTCGACCCCGGTGGCCAGGTCGCGCGTGTCGTGACGCCCGGCGCTGCTGTGGCCCACCGAACCGAGCAGGTCGCGGAGGGCCTTGTACCCGAGGAAGTCGAGCGCCTTGTCCGTCACCTCGAACTGCACCTGGCCAGGGTCTCCCTCTTCCCCGCCACCTCCCTGGGCGCGCCGCTGCCGCTCGGCCTCGAGGTCGGGAGCGGGCGTGAGGAAGCCCGACTCCTGCATGCGTTCGATGATTTGCTGGATGAGCTGTTCCAGCCGCTGGCGAATCTCCTCTTCGCTGCCCTCGGCCTGGTCGCCGAACAACTGCTCCACGATGTCGGGCGGCAGGACGCCTCCGCTGAAGAGCGCCTCGAGAATGGCGTCGTGCAGGGCCTGCATGGTCCGGTCCATACCGCCGGACGGATCCCACGGATTGTCGAAGCCACTCGACAGCAGCAGGTCACTCAATTTCGACATCAGCTCGTCCATGTCGAGCTCGTCGAGTGGATTCGGGACGTACTTGGAGTATTTGAACTTCATTCGACGGCAACCGCTTCCGGGTTTCGCTCGCCGGGCCGGCGCACCCTACCTCAGTTGTAGTACCGCTTCTTCTTCCGCCCGCCTCCGTTCGGCTCGTCGTCATCGTCGTCGGGGGTGAGGACGGGTGGGCGGCGCTCGGCCTGGGCCGGCCGCCGGACCGGCTCGGCGCCGTGGTAGCCGCGGCCGTCGCTCCGGCTGATCTTCTTCTGGGCGCACAGCCCCTCGAGCACGAAGTCCACGCCGGCTGCCACCAGGGGTGCCGGGGCATCGGCCGGAAGGCCTGCGCGACGGGCCATGTCGACGAGTCCCTCCACGGCCCCGGCTTCCTTCAGAACGCCCTTGGCGGATTCCAAGTCGCCGAGGTGCAGCGATCCGCCCAGGTCGAACCACTCGACGATGGGACGCATGTCGGCGTCGGGGAAGTGCCCGTCGAACACGCTGGACACGGCCGCGCGCACCAGTTCGCGCGCAATCTGATCGGCGCCGCGCAGCTCGCCCTCGTACTCGAGCTCGAGCTTACCGGTCATCGACGGGAGTGCGGCGTAGATGTCGATGATGCGTGGCACGACGGGCGCTTCTCCAGCGGCGAGGGCCCGGCGCTCGGCGTTCGACACCGCGCTCTCGAGCACGCTGATCGGCATGCGCTGGCTCACGCCCGAGCGCTTATCGACACGCCGGTCCTGACGCGCCTGGAACGCCAGCTCTTCGACTGTTTCACGCACGAACGACGGCACGTGCACCGGCTCGCCGCGGTCGGTCCAGGCTTCCTGCGCCGTGATCTTCATGGCGTCGGCGCGGCTCTCCAGGTAGTGAGTGCGGATCTCGGCGCCGATGCGGTCCTTGAGCGGCGTGATGATCTTGCCTCGGGCGGTGTAGTCCTCCGGGTTGGCCGAGAAGACGACCATGACGTCCAGGGGCAGCCGCACGGGGTAGCCTTTGATCTGAACATCGCCTTCCTGGAGGATGTTGAAGAGGCCCACCTGGATCTTACCCGCCAGATCGGGCAGTTCGTTGACGGCGAAGATGCCGCGATTGGCCCTGGGCAGCAGCCCGAAATGCATCGAGAGCTCGCTGCCCAGCTGCAGCCCTGACCGGGCCGCCTTGATGGGGTCGATGTCGCCGATCATGTCGGCGATGGTGACGTCCGGCGTGGCGAGCTTCTCGATGTAGCGGGCCTCCCTCGGCAGCCACGCGATCGGCATGTCGTCGCCTTCCTCGCGTACGCGCTGGCGGCCGTAGGCCGAGAGCGGCGCGAGCGGGTCGTCGTTGATCTCGCTGCCGGGCACGACCGCCAGCCAGTCGTCGAGCAGCGTCGTGAGCGCCCGGAGGATGCGCGTCTTCGCCTGGCCTCGCAAGCCGAGCAGGATGAAGTGATGTCGCGCGAGGATGGCATTGGCCAGCTGCGGGATGACCGTCTCCTCGTAGCCGATGATGCCGGGAAAGAGCGTGTCCTTGTGGCGGAGCCGCGCGGCGAGGTTCTCGCGAACCTCGTCCTTGACCGGACGGTGCCGGATCGCGCCCTGGCTCACGGCGGTGCGCAACTGTCCAAGGGTCTCGATGCGGGGTGGGGCGGACATATCGCTATTATGACTCCGTGGCTCCCCGCCGTGGTTCGCGTCCGCCGGTGTTCGAGGCGGATCGTCCCCTCGTCTTCGCGCATCGCGGTGGTGCCGGCCTCGCTCCGGAGAACACCCTGGAGGCGTTCGGCCTCGGCTTGGCACACGGGGCCGACGGGCTCGAGCTCGACGTGCATCTCTCGCGCGACCTCGTCCCGGTGGTCATTCACGATCGCACGGTGGAGCGCACGACGATTGCGACAGGCGAGGTCGCGAGCTTCACGGCCGCAGAGCTGGCGGGGCTCGATGCGGGCGCGCGGTTCGGCGCCGAGCGGGGCTTCCCCTTCCGCGCGCGCGGACTGGGCGTGCCCGCGCTCGAAACCGTGCTCGAGCGGTGGCCGTCGGCGCGCGTGATCATCGAGATGAAGTACGGCACGGCGGCGCTCGCCCGCGCCGTCGTTGACGTCATCGAACGACTGGGCGTCGGCGCACGCGTCTGCCTGGGGTCGTTCCAGCAGGAGGCCCTCGATACGGCACGGGCCATGGCCCCGCACATCGCCACCAGCGCGTCGGTGAGCGAGGCGCGCCGCACTCTGCACCGGGCGTGGCTGCGGTGGCCCTTTACCGCACCACGACCCTACACGGCATTCCAGGTGCCCGAGCACACGCGGCGGCTGCGGGTGGTTTCAAGGGCCTTCGTGCGCCAGGTGCACCGGGAAGGCCAGGTGCTGCAGGTCTGGGTTGTCGACAGCGAGGCGGATACCCGGCGGTTGCTCGACTGGGGCGTGGACGGCCTCATCTCCGATCGCCCGGACATCACCGTGCCGGCGCGCGACCGGTGGGCGGCCGATGCGGCCACGGCGTCCCAACCGTCCTGTCCGGGCCGCGCCGGGCCGGTGATCTGATCGCGGAGCACCGAAGATCCCCGGACGGCACGGTGGGAGCCCCATCGGCCGTGTCCGGTAGCGCGACGGCCGTGAGAGTTCCCTGTCGTGGGCCGGGCGCAGCGCGAGACACTGCACGCCGGGGGTTCGCTATCGCGTGTCCGGCATCGACGGCCCGACACCGCGGACGTGCGCGCTCGCGTCCAGCGCCCCCGGAAGCGTCTGGAAGATCGCGTCGTACATGGCCGCAGTCACCGTGCCCGTGTTCGTGTTCTGGCGCGAGGGGTGATAGCAGCCCACGAGGGTGGCGACACGGTGGCCGGCGCCGAGCGCGCGCAGGTCGACGGTGGCGCCGTGGCCGAATGCCGGGCGCGGGCGGGGGAGCGGCACGTGTCGCCCCAGCAGTTGCCACCAGGCCTCCCACGCGATCCTGCCGAGCGCCAGCACGGTGTCGACCTGCGGCAGCGCCGCCACTTCGGCTTCGAGGTGATCCAGACACGCGGCGATCTCCGCCGGTGCCGGCTTGTTCCCCGGGGGCGCGCACCGCACTGCGGCTGCGATGTAGGCGCCCGTCAGGCGCAGTCCGTCGTCGCGCCGCTCGGAGGTCGCCTGATTGGCGAAGCCCGCGCGATGAAGCGCCGCCATGAGGAAGTCCCCGGACCCGCCAGCGCCATCTCCGGTGAAGACGCGCCCCGTGCGGTTGGCGCCATGGGCCGCGGGAGCGAGACCGAGGATGAGCACCCGGGCATCGGGATCGCCGAAGCCCGGAACCGGGCGGCCCCAGTAGGTCCATGATCGATACGCCGCGCGCTTGTCACGGGCGACCGCGCGGCAGTAGTCGCGCAGCCGCGGACAGCGCTCGCAGAGGATGATCCGCCCGCGAACGGCCGACAGAGCGGCAGGGTGGCGAAGGCGTGTGCTTTTCGGCCTCTTCACACTACAATGGTACGATTGCCTGGCGACGAGAAGGAAGGTCATACACGGCCATGAGAAGTACTGCCCAGATAGATGCCGCTCAGCTGGAAGCCCTGGAAACCCGGGAGTGGCTTGATTCGCTTGACGAGGTGCTCCGCCACGGCGGATCGGCCCGCGTGGGCCGTCTGCTGCGCGATCTGGGCATCCACGCTCAGCAATCCGGCGTGAAGCTGCCGTTCTCGGCCAACACGCCCTACATCAACACGATTCATCCGGCTGAGGAGGTCCCCTATCCCGGCAGCCGCGAAGTCGAACGCCGCATCAAGAGCCTGGTGCGCTGGAACGCCATGGCCATGGTGGTGCGCGCGAACCGCATCGAGGACGGCATCGGCGGGCACATCTCGACCTTCGCGTCGTCCGCTACGTTGTACGAGGTCGGCTTCAACCACTTCTTCCGCGGGCGCGACAACGGCAACGAGGGCGACGCCATCTACTTCCAGGGGCACGCCTCGCCGGGCATCTATGCGCGGGCGTTTCTCGAGGGGCGGATCAGCTCCGAACAGCTCGAAGACTTCCGGCGCGAACTCAAGCCGGGCGGCGGCCTGTCGTCCTACCCTCACCCGTGGCTGATGCCCGATTTCTGGGAATTCTCGACCGTCTCGATGGGCCTGGGCCCGATCATGTCGATCTACCAGGCCCGCTTCAACCGCTACCTGGAGGACCGCGGCCTCAAGCCGAAGAGCGACGCCAAAGTGTGGGCGTTTCTGGGCGACGGCGAAACCGACGAGCCCGAGTCGCTGGGTGCCATCACCCTGGCGTCACGCGAGAAGCTCGACAACCTCATCTTCGTCATCAACTGCAACCTGCAGCGTCTCGACGGGCCGGTCCGCGGGAACGCTCAGATCATCCAGGAACTCGAAGCGATCTTCCGCGGCGCCGGATGGAACGTCATCAAGGTCATTTGGGGCGCCGAATGGGACGCCTTGCTCGAGAAGGACACCGACGGTCTGCTCGTCAAGCGCATGGGTGAGGTCGTGGATGGCGAGTACCAGAAGTTCGCCGTCGAGTCGGGCGCCTACGTCCGCAAGCACTTCTGGGGCGCCGACCCACGGCTCCTCGACATGGTCAAGCACCTCTCCGACGAGCAGTTGAAGAAGCTCACGCTCGGCGGTCACGACCCCGGCAAGGTCTACAACGCGTTCAAGCGTGCCATCGACTCGAAGGGCATGCCCACCGTCATCCTGGCCCGCACGGTCAAGGGCTACGGCATGGGCGAGGCCGGTGAAGGCAAGAACATCACGCACCAGCAGAAGAAGCTGAACGACGACGAAGTGCGCGCGTTCCGTTCGCGGTTCGGCATTCCCATCTCGGATGACGAAGTCGCCAAGGCGCCGTTCTACCGACCGGCCGACGACTCGGCCGAAATGCGGTACATGCATGAACGCCGGCAGGCGCTGCACGGCCCGGTGCCGAAGCGCGCCGATCGGTCGACCCCGCTGCGCCTCGAGTTCGGCGATATGTTCGAGGAGTTCCACAAGGGGACTGAAAGCCGCAAGGCCTCGACGACGATGGTGTTCGTCCGCATGCTGTCCAAGCTCCTCCGCGACGAGCACGTCGGGCGTCTGGTGGTCCCCATTGTGCCGGACGAAGCCCGCACGTTCGGGATGGAGGCGCTGTTCCGCCAGATCGGCATCTACGCCCACGCCGGACAGCTCTACGAGCCGGTGGACCGCGACACCCTGCTGTACTACAAGGAAGCCTCGGACGGGCAGATCCTCGAGGAGGGCATCAACGAGGCGGGATCGGTGTCCTCATTCATCGCGGCCGGTACGGCCTACGCGACGCACGGGATCAACATGATTCCGTTCTTCATCTATTACTCGATGTTCGGCTTCCAGCGGATCGGCGACCTGATCTGGGCGGGTGCCGACATGCGGATGAAGGGATTCATGATAGGGGGCACCTCCGGGCGCACGACGCTGAACGGTGAAGGCCTGCAGCACGAAGACGGGCAGAGCCACGTCCTGGCGCTGCCCGTGCCGACCTGCCAGGCCTACGACCCGGCCTTCGCGTACGAGCTGGCCGTCATCATCGAGGACGGCATCAGGCGGATGTACGTCGATCGGGAGGACATCTTCTACTACCTGACGGTGATGAACGAGCAGTACGAGCATCCGCCCATGCCAGAGCGGTCGCGCGAGGGCATCCTCAAGGGCATGTACGTCTGCAAGCCCACGGGCAAGCCCAAGGCCAAGCTGCGTGCGCAGCTCTTCGGCAGCGGTACCATCCTGGTCGAGGCGATCAAGGCACAGCAGATTCTCGAGGAGCAGTACCAGGTGGGCGCCGACGTGTGGAGCGTCACGAGCTACGTGAATCTCTACCGGGACGGCCACGCCGCCGAACGCTGGAACCGGCTCCACCCGGCCGACAAGCCGAGGGTCCCGTACGTGACCCAGGTGACCAAGGACGCGCCCGGCGTGTTCGTGGCGGCATCAGACTACCTGAAGGTGCTGCCCGACGCCATCGACCAGTGGCTACCGAAGAAGCTCCAAACGCTTGGTACCGATGGTTTCGGCCGCAGCGACACGCGTGCCGCACTCCGCGATTTCTTCGAAGTGGATGCACGTTTCATCGTGCTCTCCACGCTCTACGCGTTGATGCAGGAGAAGCAGGTGGAGCCGGCCGTCGTCGCCAAGGCCATCGAGGATTTCGGCATCAACGCCGAGAAACCAAATCCGGCGATCGTCTGAACCCCCGTCGAGGATCCGACACCGTGGCAGAATTCGTCCTTCCCAATCTTGGTGACGGCGTCGCACAGGGCGACGTCCTGAAAGTACTGGTCAAGCCCGGTGACTCACTGAAGCTCGATCAACCCGTGCTCGAGCTCGAGACCGACAAGGCGACCGTCGAGGTGCCCTCCACGGTCGCCGGTGTCGTCACGCGCGTGCTCGTGAAGCCGGGCGACAAGGTGAAGCCCGGGCAGGCTGTCATGCACGTCGATGAGGGCGCCGCCGGTGCGGCGCCCCAGCCCGAGCCGGCGAAGGCTGAGCCGACCGCCGACGCGGCACCCGCGGCTGACGTCTCATCGCCGGCACCGGCTGAGCAGGAACGTCACAAGGCGGCCGTGGTGGACATTGCGGCCGCGCGTCAACAGACCCCTCCGAGCCCGGCGCCGGCCGGCGTCCGGCCCTCGGCGCCCTCGGCTCCCTCCGTGCGCCGGCTTGCCCGGGAGATCGGCGTAGACATCGGCCAGGTGCCGGGCACGGGTCCGGGCGGCCGCATCTCACAGGACGACGTGAAGGAGTTCGCGCGCCGGGTGATGAGCAGCTTCGGCGTTGCCGGTCAGGCGGCCGCGGCCTCGGGCGGTGCGCCGCTTCAGGTACGGGCCCTGCCTGATTTTTCGAAGTTTGGCGAGGTGGAGCGCAAGGCCATGAGCGGCGTCCGGCGCAAGACGTCCGAGCACTTGAGCTACGCGTGGAACACCATTCCTCACGTCACGCAGTTCGACAAGGCCGACATCACCGACCTCGAGCAGGTGCGGAAGAGGTACCGCGGCGAGGTGGAGAAGGCGGGTGGCAACCTCACCGTCACGGCGGTGGTCGCGAAGGTGCTAGCCTCGGCCCTCAAGGTGTTCCCGCAGTTCAACGCCTCGGTGGACGCCGCCGGGGAGGCCATCGTCTACAAGAAGTTCATCCACGTCGGGATTGCCGTCGACACGGAATTCGGCCTCCTCGTGCCGGTCATCCGCGATGCCGGTAGCAAGAACCTCGTCGAGCTGTCGGTGGAAATCCAGCAACTGGCCGAGAAGGCGAAGGCCCGGAAGCTGACCCTCGACGAGATGTCGGGCGGCTCGATGTCCATCACGAACCTGGGTGGCATCGGCGGCACGTCGTTCACGCCCATCGTGAACTGGCCTGAAGTGGCTATCCTGGGCATCTCGCGCGGAATCCTCGAGCCGGTGTGGAACGGCCAGGCCTTCGTGCCGCGCCAGTTGCTGCCGCTGTCGCTCAGCTACGATCACCGCCTCATCGACGGCGCCGATGCCATTCGCTTCCTGCGCTGGGTCGCGGAGGCTCTGGAGCAGCCTTTCGCACTCGCGCTCAGAGGCTAGACAGATCGCCAGATCTCGAGATCATGAGCTCAACAGATTCGCCATCTTCGAAGACCCGCATCGCCGTTCTTGGCGCCGGCCCCGGCGGATACGCGGCTGCCTTTTACGCCGCCGA
>JADZBZ010000363.1 GCA_020851835.1 Acidobacteriota bacterium | reverse complement strand
TGGCCGACACCTACATCACGCTCGCAGTGGTGCGAGGCGAGCACCTCATCTTCTTCCGCCACCGGTCGGACGAATCCGAGGGCACGCTGGCGGACCTGATTCACCAGACGGCGATGTACTACGAGGACCGCCTGCAGGGGGGCGGCATCACCCGCGTGTGGCTGGCCGGCAGCGCGGCGCTGACCGGTTCCGAGGTCGTGCGCCGCGGCCTCGAGGGGCGCCTGGGCGTTGGTGTCGAGGTGGTCGATCCGCGCACCGCTGCGACACTCACCGACCGGATTGCCCCGACCCCCGACCTGGCTGATACCCTGGCGCCCCTGGTCGGCGTCCTCAGCCGCGAGAGGACGGCCGCCTGAGCATGCCTCGCGCCAACCTCTCGACACGACCCTTCTACAACGAGCGTCCGGTCCGCGCGGTGCTCGGTCTGGTGGCAGCCGCCGTCATCGCGCTCACTGCCTTCAACGCCGTCCAGGTGCTACGGTTGCAGTCGCGCGGGGCCGAGGTGCAGGGCCAGGCCGAAGCCGCCGAGCGCGACGCCGCAGGCCAGCGCGCCGAAGCCGCGCGGATTCGGCGCACGATCAACCGCGAGCAGCTCGCCGCCGTGCAAACGGCTGCGCTCGAGGCCAATCAGCTGATCGACCGCCGCGCCTTCTCGTGGACCGATCTTTTCAACCGCTTCGAGCGGACGCTGCCGCCCGAAGTGCGCATCGCGTCGGTGACGCCTCAGGTGGATCAGGCCGGGCGCTTCCTGGTGGCTGTCACCGTCGTCTCGCGCCGGGTGGAGGACCTCGATGGGTTCATCGATGCGCTCGAGCAGACCGGCGCCTTCCGCGAGGTGCTTTCGCGGCAGGAAGAGGCGCAGGACGACGGCACGCTGCGCTCGGTTATCCAGGGCTACTACCAGACGGTGCCCACGACGCCCTCGCCGGCCTCCGGCCAGCCGGCGGCGCCGGCCGACGGCCCCGTGACCGCCCGCGCGGAGGCGCCGCGATGAAGGCGCTCTTCGGCATGGCGGAGGCGGTGCCGCTCTCGCGCGTCACGCGCGACTACCGCTCGTGGGTTGTCGTGCTGGGCGCCGCATTGGCCGTCAACATCGGCATTCTCGGTCTGGTCGTCGTCCCCATGTTCTCGGCGGCCGACGCGGTGGAACGACGCGCGGCCGGCGCTGCCGAGGCACTGGCCGCGGCGCGTGCCGAGTTGGCGGCGGCCGAGCAGACGCGGGACGGATCGGCGCAGGCCGCCAAGGATCTCCAGCGCTTCTACACCGCGGTGCTGCCGACCGATGTCGCGGCGGCGCGCCGGATTACGCACCTCAAGCTCAGCCAGATGGCCCGCGATCACGCTGTGACCTTTCAGCGCAGCGCCGCGTCGCCCGAGGAGATCCGAGGGTCGACGCTGCGGCGCCTGCGGGTGAGTTATGCGCTGGCCGGCGACTACGACGATATCCGCGCCCTGATTTACGACATCGAAACCGCGACAGACTTCCTGGTGATCGACAACGTCTTTCTGTCGGAGGGAGCGGACCAGCAGGCGCCGCTCACGCTGACACTGGACCTGTCCACCTACTACCAGGCGACGCCGCATGCTCAGTGATCGGCGCCGCTGGCTCGTCGGCGGGGCCGTCGCGCTGGTGCTTGGTGCCGCGGCGTGGGCGTTCTTCGGACCGGCGGCCGCCACACCGTCGGCGCGCTCACCGCAGGGAACCTCCAGGCGTGCGGCCAGCAGCGAGGCGCCGCTCCCGGCCGCCGAGAGCGTGCGGCTCGCGGCCCTCGAGGCGCCGCGCGATGAGCCATCGTCGGCGAGCCGGAACCCGTTTCGTTTCGGGCGGCGGACGCCCGCGGTGGCGGAGCCCGGCACGGAACCGACGCCGCCCTTGACGCTGACGCCGCAGTCGCCGGCGGCGCCGGCCGGTCCGCCACCACCGCCGCCGATTCCGTTAAAGTTCATCGGCGTGGTTGAGAAGGCCGACGGAACCACGCTCGCCGTGCTGGTGCCGAGCCAGGGCGACGCGCCGTCGCCCCTGCACGGCAGGGAAGGCGATATCATCGACGGCCGGTATCGCATCGTGAAGATCGGGATCGAGTCGATCGAGCTGATGTACCTCGACGGCCGCGGCCGGCAGACGATTCGATTGACGGGGCAGTAGCCAGGTGCGGACATTTGCGCCGGGTGTCGGGCGCGGCCGGCACGCGATCGGGCAGGCGTGGGACGGGGGCGAACAGTGATCTCGGGGTTGGGGCGGGGCAGCGGGTGCAACAGGTGCGAATGAGACCGGCATTGCGGACAACGGGCATCTTCCTCGTGGCAGCGTCGCTGGCCGCGTGTGCGACAGGACGCGCGTTCACGCGCGGCCAGGAAGCCGCCAAGGCGGGCGACTGGGACGCGGCGGTGGGCTTCTACCGCCAGGCCCTGCAGGACGATCCCGACCGTCCGGATTACAAGATCGCGCTCGAACGGGCCATGCTCGCCGCATCTCAGATCTACGTGGCGCGTGCCCGCGCGTTCGAGACGGCGGAACAGCCCGAGGAGGCGCTTCGCGCCTACCGCAAGGCGCTGGAGTTCGAGCCGGGCAATCGTCCGGTGGCCCAGCGGGCCGGCGAGATCGAGCGCATGCTGCGCGATCGGCTCGAAGCCGCGGCGCCGCGGCCCGAGATTGAGAAACTGCGCGAGGAGGCGCGGCGGCAGTCGGCGGAACCGATTCTCAACCCCGCCAGCCGGGATCCGCTCAGCATCCGGTTCACCAACGCAGGCATCCGCGACGTGTTGACCTTCATCGGCAACGCGACGGGTATCAACGTCACCTACGACCGCGACTTCCAGGATCGACCCATCACGCTCACCCTCGAAGGCGTGACGCTGGAGCAGGCGCTCCAGCAGATCATGATCGCCAATCAGCTCTTCTACAAGGTGCTCAACGAGCGGACGATCATCGTCGCCGCCGATACGACGCAGAAGCGCACGCAGTACGAGGAGCAGGTCATCCGCACCTTCTTCCTCTCGCACGCGGACGCGACCGAAATTTCGCAGTTGATCACCGGCATCGTCCGGGTGGCGGGTGTGGCCATCCAGCCGACGATTGTCGCCAACAAGACGGCGAACACCATCACCGTGCGCGCCACCGGGTCGGTCGTCCAGATCATCGAGCGGATGATCAGCTCGAACGACAAGCCTCGCGCCGAAGTGGTGGTCGACGTGCAGATTCTCGAGGTGAATCGCGAGCGGGCCAAACAGTACGGGCTCAACCTCACCGATTACGCGGTCGGCGGGGTGTTCTCGCCCGAAACCTCGCCGGGCACGAATGCCACGGCGCCAAGCGGCGTCGGCTCACCCGCGCCCTTCAATCTCAACACCATCTCGACCGGCATCAGCACCGCCGACTTCTATCTCGCGGTGCCGGCCGCCGTGATGCGGTTCCTCGAAAGCGACTCGTCCACCAAGACGCTGGCCAAGCCGCAGTTGCGAGGCGCCGAGGGCCAGAAGCTCACGCTCAACCTCGGCGAGGACGTCCCCGTGCCGAGCACGACCTTCACGCCGATTGCCGGCGGCGGCGCGGCCACCCAGCCCCTCACGTCGTTTGCCTACCGCACGGTGGGCGTCATCGTCGAGATGACGCCGCGGGTGACCTACGAAGGGGAGATCATCCTGGAGCTGTCGGTCGAGAGCAGCTCGCGCGGGCAGGACACCAACATCGCGGGCCAGAACCTGCCGTCGTTCCTGTCCCGCAAGGTGGTCACCAAGCTTCGCCTGCGCGACGGGGAGGCGAACCTGCTTGCCGGCCTGCTGCGCGAGGACGAGCGGCGGTCGCTCCGCGGGTTTCCCGGCGTGCTGCGTCTGCCGCTGGTCAAGCAGCTCTTTTCGGGCAATGACGAGTCCATCCGCCAGTCGGACATCGTGATGCTGTTGACGCCGCGCATCATCCGGACCCACGAGCTGACGGCGAGCGACCTGAGCCCCATCTACGTGGGCACCCAGAGCAACATGGCCATCGGCGGGCCGCCGCCGATCATCAGCGTCGGCGCCGAACCGGCGCCCGGCGAGCCGCCACCGGGTACGGCGGCTCCGTCGGCAGCGGGGACGACGGGGGCGCAGCCGATGCCGCAGGGCACGCCGGCAGCGGTGGTGCCGTCGGGCGCGGCCGGGTTGAAGCCGCAACTGCCGCCCGGGTCGTCTCCCATTCCCGGGACGATAGGCGTTCCGGTCGAGACACCGCCGCCAACGAGCGGGGTTACCGTGTTCCAGCCCGTGGAGCCCGCGCCGGCGGCCGCGACGCCGCCCGGAGGCACACCTCCGAACCTGTTTGGAACGCCTGTGCCGCCCGCGCCGGCCGTCACCGAGCCGCCGGCCGCGCCCGCGCCGACGGATGCGGCGGCCGGTGCGCGCGTGACGGTGAGCCCGCCGACTGAGATGCGCGTCGGCAGCGGGCCGTACACGGTGCCCATCTCGATCGCGGGTGCGTCGCGGCTGACGGCCGTGACGATTTCGATTACGTTCAATCCGGCGCTGCTGCGCGTGCGCAGCGTGTCTGAGGGCACCTTCATGCGCCAGGGCGGCGCGACGCCCACCTTTACCCAGCAGGTCGACACCGGCGCCGGCCGCATCGACATCGCCATCGTGCGGGCCGGAGACCAGGTGGGCGCCTCCACGGCCGGGCTGCTGGCCGCCATCCTCTTCGAGCCGGTGTCCGCAGGCACCGGCACGCTGGCCGTGAGCGGGTCCGGGTCGGTGGCCGGCGGTGGAGCCGCGTCGCTGCAGTTCGCCCCAGCGGGTGTGGTAATACGGTAGACATGCCACGCTTCACGCGCGCGGACGGGTATTCGTTCGTCGAACTGCTGGTGGTGACGACCATCGTGCTGATTCTCGCGTCGGCGGTGCAGCCGCTGGCGCGCGTGACCATCCAGCGCCAGAAGGAAGTGGAACTCCGCCGCGTGCTGCGGGAGATGCGGGACGCGATCGACAAGTTCAAGGACGCGGCCGACCAGGGGATGATCCCCACGACCGAGCTCAAGGCCAATAGCGAAGGTTATCCGCCCGATCTCGATACGCTGGTGGAGGGGGTGTCGGTGGCCAACGACGCGTCGGGGCGGAAGCTCAAGCTCCTGCGACGGGTGCCAGTCGACCCGATCACCGGCGAGGCCGAGTGGGGCAAGCGGGCCTATCAGGACAAGCCCGATACGTCGAGCTGGGGCGGGCAGAACATCTTCGACGTCTACTCGCTCAGCGGGGGGACGGGGCTCGATGGCACGAAGTATCGCGATTGGTAGGACGAGGGGAGTGCCGAGTGCCGGGTGTCACGTGGGGAGTCGGGGTAGGAGTGCGACCGGGGCGTGCCGGGCGCCGGGCGCGCGGCTTCACGATGATCGAGTTGCTCGTCGTGATCTCGATCATCGTCATCCTGGCGAGCCTGGGCATGGCGCAGTACCGCAACTCCGTCGTCCGCGCCCGTGAGGCCGTGCTCAAGGAAGACCTCTTCCGCATGCGGGACGCGATCGACCAATACTACGCCGACAAGAACAAGTACCCCGCGTCCCTCGACGACCTGGTTTCGGACGGCTACCTGCGTGAGATTCCCATCGACCCGATCACGCAGTCCAAGGACACGTGGCAGCCGGTCAACGCCGAGGCCAACGTCAACGACACCACGGCGATGCCGGGCATCTACGACGTGAAGAGCGGCGCCGAGGCCGCCGCCCTGGACGGCACGCGCTACGCGGATTGGGACTAGGGAACCGGGCGAAGCGCTCAATCGAAGCGCGCCGTCACCCGATCACGCGTTTTCACTCGAGTCAGGGGTTCACGCGGATGGCGAGCTGAGCGAAGCCCTGGTTGCCGGCCGTGGTCCGCACGGTCACCGACGCGATGTAGTTCCCGGCGGCAATGTACCGGTGATTGGTCCCGCCGCCGGTCGTGAAGGCGCCCGTGCCGTCGCCGAAGTCCCACGAGTAGGACTGGATCGCCGTCGCGGACCCGAGGCCGCCGGCCGTCGCGGTGAAGTTCACCAGACCCTGCTGGAGCGCATTGCCGACCGACACCGGGTTCGGCGTGGCCGATAGCGTCACGGCGACGGACGACTGCTCGTTCACGCTGACCACGATGATCGACGTGCCCTGGATGCCCTGCGTGTCGGTCACCGTCGCGGTAATGGTGAAGACGCCAGCGCGCGGGAAGGTGTGGGCCACGGGCGTGGCGCCCGAGATGGCGCCGAGCCTCACCTGTGCGGTTGCATCACCGAAGTCGATCGCCACGTCGCGCAGGGGATTGATGCCCGTACCGCTGACCGGGGTCACGGTGAACGTCACCGGGATGCCGGCCTCGATCGCGGCGCCGGTTGGTGCCGCGATGGTCACGGCCGGAGACGACGCCGTGATGTCGAGCGTGGCGGACTTGCTGCCCGCCCGGGCGGTGACGGTGGCCGTACGCGGTGCGGTCAGGGTGGTCCGGGCCTCGCCGCCCGCGTCGGTGATGCTCTGGCCGGTGGACAACTGGCCGGCCGATGTCGTGAAGGTGACCGGGACGCCGAGCAGCGGGTTGCCGGCGACGTCCAGGACGGTGGCGACAACCTCTGTGGTGCCGCCGGCGGCCGGCACGGTCTGTGGGTCCGCTCGGAGGACAATGGTTTCGGCCGCCGCGCCGCCCACCTGGATTTCGAGCTGATCGGAGCGCGACGCTCCGGAGAACGCCCCAATCCGCGCGGTCCCCGACTGGCTGCTGGCCACGAAGCGCACCGTGGCCTTGCCACCGTGGGTGCGCGCCTCGGTCGGATCGATGGCGCCGAACGACGACGTAAAGGTGACGACGGTACCGTTCTGCACGGGCGTGCCCGCCGATTCGGTCACCGAGGCCGAAACTTCCGCAGACCCGTTCACGGGTACCACCGTCGTACTCACGGTGAGGGTGATTGTCGAAGAGGTGGGCGCGAGCAGCGGCACCTTGTCGCACGCCGACAGGGTGGACACTGCCACGAGCAGCGCCGAAAGCGACAGACGGGTGCGTGACACGGGCAAGGCCAATAAGGATAATAGGTCCATGAGGTTAGCGGGTCAAGGCAGCCGCGCTGACCAACGCGGGTACGCGATGGCGGCCCTGCTGGTAGGCATGAGCGTGATGGCCGTCATGATGGCTGCCGCGCTGCCGGTGTGGAGCCACGCCGCCCGCCGGGAAAGGGAAGCGGAACTCATCTGGCGCGGGGAGCAGTACAAGCGCGCCATCATGCTGTTCCAGCGCAAGTACGCGAACACTTTCCCGCCCAACATCGACATCCTCGTCGAGCAGAAGTTTCTCAGGAAGAAGTACAAGGACCCCATCACGGACGACGAGTTCCAGGTTATTCCGGTTGGCGGGGGGCAGCCCGGCCTGCCGGGTCAGCCTTTGGGGGCCGGAGGCGCCACCGCCCCTGGCGGCCAGACGCAGACCCCGGGCGGGTTGGGAGGAGCCGCACCCGGCGGATTCGGCGCTGCCGGCGGTGGCTTCAGCGGGGCGACGCCGCCGGCGGGTGCATCGAGCGGCTTCTCCCAGATGACGCCGGGCACCCGGCCGGCGATGGGCATCCAGGGCGTCACCTCGAAGAGCAAGGATGCCTCGATCAAGCTGTACAACGGGCTCGACCGCTATAACCAGTGGGCGTTTGTCTACCTCGCGGCTTCGACACAGGCGGGCGGGGGCGGCACGGCCTTTGGCCGACCGGGTCAAGGCGCCGGCGGCGCGCCGCAGCCGGGCCGCCCCGGCGCGTTCGGAAATCCAGGCGGCGGCTTCGGGAATCCGGGCGGCGGGTTTGGAAGCCCTGGCGGCGGTTTCGGTGCGCCCGGAGGTGGCTTCGGCCAACCCACGATGCCCCCGGTGCCTGGCGGCGGCTTCGGGAGCCCCGGCGGCGGGTTTGGCAGCCCCAGCCAGCCCGGCCAGGGCGGGTTCGGTCGGCCAGGCCAACCCGGGAGCGCGTCGTCGCCCGGTGGCATCTTCGTCCCCTCCGCACCCGGCTCGCCTGGGCAATCGGTACCTCCCTTCGGCAGTGGCCCGCGCCCGCCCGCCAGGTAGAGACGCCGTCCCCGGTGCGGTAGCCGGCTCGCGCCGCGCGTCCGTCGAATGGGCACTCGGATTCAATTCCGCTTGTTCGATCCCGTCCGCCGGTTTACGGTGAGGACATGGACACCGACATGCAGATAGAGATCCGAGGGCACATCAAGGCCACCGACGCGATTCGCGACCACATCGACCGTCGGCTGCGAACCGCCATCGGCCGCTTCGGCCATCGTGTCCGGTCCGTCACCATCAGGCTCGACGACATCAACGGGCCCGCTCGCGGCGGCAACGACAAGGCCTGCCATATCGAAGCCGTCCTCGACAGCCCGCGGCGCAACCCGGTTGTCGTCGAGGAAGTGCACGCGGATCTGTATTCGGCCATCACGCGGGCGGCCGAGCGGCTGTCAGTCGCGGTGCGGCGCGAGTTGGACCGCCTGCGTCATCCCCCCAGGGAGAGGTCGTCGGCCACGGCATCGTGAAGAGCCCGGCGCACGAGTTGGATGCCCTCGCGGTTCGCGGAGGGGTGTACCCGGTTCGACAGGAACACGATGTAGCGACCCTGCTCGCGGTCGATCCAGAGTGACGTGCCGGTGAAACCGGTGTGACCGACCGCTGTCGGCGGCATCCGCGTGCCGCACGACGAGGTGGGAAGCGCCGTGTCCCAGCCCAGCGCCCGCGAGCTGCCGGGCACGTGTCCCCGGCGCAGGAACTCGGTCACGGCCACCGACCGCGCGGCTTCGGCCATCCACCAGCGGGCGCACGCGCCTGCGGCCGCCGCCGTCCCGAAGAGGCCGGCGTGTCCGGCGACCCCGCCGAGCGCGGCGGCATTTTCGTCGTGCACCGATCCGATCAGCATACCGCCACGTCGATCGTCGACTTCGGTTGGCGCGATATGGTTGCGCCACGCGGCCGGCGGGCAGAAGCCAATGGTCGCGTGCGCTCCGAGGGCGGCCCTGCGCCAGGCGTCGAACTGGATGTCGAGCGGGGCACCGCCCGCCCGCTCGAGCAGCAGACCGAGGAGGATGAATCCCGCATCTGAGTAGATGCTCCGAGAGCCCGGCGCGTACTCGAGCGGCTCGACGGCAATGGCCCGCTCGATCGCGTCGCGTCCGGCGCAGGTTTCGAAATAGGGCCGATGCGCGGGCAGCCCCGACGCGTGCTCGAGGAGGTGCCGCACGGTCACCGGTTGTCGAT
>JADZBZ010000362.1 GCA_020851835.1 Acidobacteriota bacterium | reverse complement strand
TCTCGCCGAGGTGGCCGCGCAACTGACGTGCGGCCTGGTTGTCAACGTGCAGGGCGACGAGCCGCTGATCGACCCGGCGGTCATCGATGCGGTCGTGCGGCCGCTGCTCGACAACCCGTCGATTGCCGTCGGCACGGCGTGCCGGCCGGCGCGCTCGGCCGAGGAGTACCTGAGCCCCAACGTAGTCAAGGTCGTTCGTGCCGTCGACGGCGGCGCGCTGTATTTTTCACGCGCGCCCATTCCGTCTTCCCGGCTGACGCCACACGAGCCACCGGCACTCGCGCGGGTTCACGTAGGCCTGTACGCGTACCGCCGCGACATCCTGCTGCGGCTGGCTGCGCTGGCGCCAGCCGACGTCGAGCGCGTGGAATCCCTCGAGCAGTTGCGCGCGCTCGTCCACGGCATCGGCATTCACGTCGTCGACACGGAGCACGACTCCATCGGCGTCGACACCCCGGACGATCTTGCGCGCGTGCGGCAGCGGATGCTGGCTGCCGCGAGGACCTGAGAGCCCACCATGGAACAACCGGTTCGCCCCACCAAGTACATCTTCGTCACCGGCGGTGTCGTCTCGTCGCTCGGCAAAGGCCTGGCGGCCGCCTCCATCGGCGCGCTGCTCGAAGGCCACGGCTACAAGGTCACCTTGCAGAAGTTCGACCCCTACATCAACGTCGACCCCGGGACGATGAGCCCGTACCAGCACGGCGAGGTCTACGTCACCGACGACGGTGCCGAAACGGATCTCGACCTGGGCCACTACGAGCGCTTCACCACCATGACGACGACGCGCCACAGCAACTGGACCACCGGCAAGATCTACCTGTCGGTGCTGCAGAAGGAGCGTCGGGGCGACTACCTGGGGCGCACCGTCCAGGTGATCCCGCACATCACCAACGAGATCAAGGACTGCATCCGGGCGGTGGGCCACGACGTGGACGTCGTGCTCGTCGAGATCGGCGGCACGGTGGGCGACATCGAAAGCCTGCCCTTTCTCGAAGCCATCCGTCAGTTCCGGCGGGACGTCGGCCGCGAGCACACCGTTTACGTCCACCTGACGCTCGTACCGTACATCGGGACGGCCGGCGAGCTGAAAACCAAGCCGACACAGCACAGCGTGCGCGATCTGCGCTCCATCGGCATCCAGCCGGACATCCTGTTGTGCCGGACGGATCGTCCCCTGCCACGCGACCTCAAGCAGAAGATCGGATTGTTCTGCGACGTCCCCGAGGAAGCCGTCATCACGGCCCGGGACGTCTCGACCATCTACGAAGTGCCCCTGGTCCTGCGCGAGGAAGGCCTCGATCGCGTGCTTCTCGAGCTGCTGGGCCTGCCCGATGGCGAGGCGCACCTCGAGGCGTGGGAAGATCTGGTGAGCCGCATCAAGCATCCCGACCACGAGATCACCATCCACGTGGTCGGCAAGTACACCGGCTACGAGGACTCGTACAAGTCGCTGAACGAAGCGCTCCATCATGGCGGCTTCGCCAATCGGACCCGCATCAACATCCAGTGGGTCGAGTCCGAAGCGCTCGAGCAGGACGGCGGGGCGCGCCTGCTCGACGGCGCGCATGCCGTGCTCGTGCCCGGCGGCTTCGGCTCGCGCGGCACGCGCGGCATGATGAAGGCGGCCGAGTACGCGCGCACCCGCGGCATCCCCTACTTCGGCATCTGCTACGGGTTCCAGTGGGCGACGGTCGAATTCGCCCGCAACGTGTGCGGGCTCGACGGCGCGGACTCGACCGAGGTGGACGAGTCGGCGCCCCACAAAGTGATCTACAAGCTGCGCGACCTGCTCGGCGTCGACGAACTGGGCGGGACGATGCGACTGGGCCGCTACGACTGCGAACTGGCTGACGGGTCGCTCGCGCGCCGCATCTACGGGCAGCCCCTCATCCACGAGCGCCACCGCCACCGCTTCGAGTTCAACTGCCTGTACGAGCCGGCACTGGCCGAGTGCGGCATGCGCATTTCCGGACGGTCGCCGGACGGCAAGTTCGTCGAGATCGCGGAGTTGCCGAGCCATCCGTGGTTCATCGCCGTCCAGTTCCACCCGGAGTTCCAGTCGCGTCCACTGAAGCCGCATCCCCTGTTCGTGAGCTTCGTCGAGGCCGCACTCCGCCAGCAGCTCGCCGCCGAAAAAGGGGCTTCGCCCGTGGCGACGCATGGGTGATTCGCCCACGGTGCGCACCGTGCCGGCGGGGGCCGTACGGTTTGGGCCGGCCGAGCCGCTCGCGTTCATCCTGGGCCCCTGCGTCATCGAGAGCCGCGACCATGCCGTCGACCTCGCCGTGGAAATCGCGGCCATCGGCCGGCGCACGGGGTGCCCGGTAGTGTTCAAGGCCTCGTTCGACAAAGCGAACCGGACCTCCATCACGTCGTATCGCGGGCCCGGCCTGACCAAGGGGTTGCCGGTGCTCGAGGCGGTCAAGGTCCGGACGGGCCTGCCCATCCTCACCGACATCCACGAGGCGGCCCAGGCCGCGCCGGTCGCAGAGGTGGCCGACGTCCTGCAGATTCCGGCCTTCCTGTGCCGGCAGACGGATCTGCTGGTGGCGGCGGCCCGGACAGGTCGGACGGTCAACGTCAAGAAGGGCCAGTTCCTGGCGCCCGACGACATGCGCCACGTCGTCGGCAAGCTCACCGAGGCCGGCGGCACCGATATCCTCCTGACCGAGCGCGGCACGACGTTCGGGTACCACAACCTCGTGGTCGACATGCGCGGCCTCCCGATGCTGCGCGCCCTCGGCTTCCCGGTCGTGTTCGACGTGACGCACAGCCTGCAACTGCCCGGCGCCGGCGACGGCGTCACCTCGGGCCTGGCGGAGTACATCGAGCCGCTGGCGCAGGCGGGTGTAGGCGCCGGTGTGGACGGCGTGTTCATGGAGGTCCACGAGGAGCCGTCCCGGGCGAAGAGCGACGCGGCCAACGCGCTCGCCCTCGACCTGGTCGAGCCCCTCCTCCGCCGGCTCGTGGCGATTGATAGAATCGTGCGCCGTGGCTGATGTCACCCTGGCCCGCCGCGTCCTGCAGACCGAGGCGGCCGCTATCCTGGCGCTGGTGGACCGGCTCGACGGCCGCTTCTCGCAGGCTGTCGAGTTCATCCGCGATTGTCGGGGACGGGTCATCCTCACCGGGATGGGCAAGAGCGGCATCATCTGCCGCAAGATTGCCGCCACGCTGGCCAGCACCGGCACGCCGGCCTTCTTTCTGCACCCGGCCGAAGCCGTGCACGGCGACCTGGGCGTCATTCAGGCCGACGATGTGGTGATTGCCCTGTCGTACAGCGGCGAAACCGAGGAGCTGCGCCGCGTGCTCGAAACCATCAAGCGGCTGGGCGCGCGCCTGGTGGCCATTACCGGCGAGGTGGGCTCGACGCTGGCCCAGGCCGCCGACGTGGCGCTCGACTGCCACGTCTCGGAGGAAGCCTGCCCGATGAATCTGGTGCCCACGGCCTCGACCACGGCGGCGCTGGCGCTCGGCGACGCGCTGGCCATGGCCGTACTCGTCGAGAAGGGATTCAAGCCGGAGGACTTCGCCCACCTGCACCCCGGCGGCAAGCTCGGCAAGCGCCTGATGCGGGCGCGCCAGCTGATGCACGCCGGGGAGGCCGTCCCGATCGTCGGCGAGCAGACCAGCATGCGTGACCTCATCTACACGATGTCGAGCCGGGGCCTTGGCATGACCTGCGTCACCGACGCCGACCTGCGCCTGGTGGGCATCATCACCGACGGCGACCTGCGCCGGAAGATGGCCGACATCCCCGACATCCAGCCACTCACGGCCCGAGACGTGATGACCACTCATCCCATCACTATCGGCGCCGACACCCTGGCCGTCGAGGCGCTCGCCCTGCTGGAGCAGCGCAAGATCACGTCGGTGGTGGTCATCGACGAAGCCAGGCTCATCCAGGGCGTGCTGCACCTGCACGACCTCTGGCGCACGGAAATGGTCTAGACATCCCGCCCGCGACCATGGACGTCGGCCCCTATCTTCCGCTCATCGCCGCGCTCATCGCCCTGCTGGCCGGCCTGGCCATCGGCAAGGCATGGGAACGTTACAAGCTGCGTGACGGCCGCTGGATCGACCGGCGCAAGGCGCGCGACTCCCAGCACTACGTGCTGGGCCTCAACTTCCTGGTCTCGAACCAGATCGATCTCGCCATCGAGGAGCTGAGTCGCGCCGCCCGCGTCGACACCGACGCGCTCGAGATCCACATGATCCTCGGCAACGTCTACCGCGAACGGGGGCAGGTGTCGCGCGCGATTCAGGTTCACCAGGCCCTCCTGCAGCGGCCCAAGCTCACGCGCCTCGAGCACAGTTACGTGCTGCTGTGTCTGGGGCTCGACTACAAGCGTGGCGGTTTCGTCGATCGATCGCTCGAGGCGTTCAAGGAAGTGCTGCGGCTGTCGCCCAACAACCACTACGCCCTGCTCTACCTCCAGAAGTTGCACGAGGAGCAGCACCAGTGGGCCGAGGCCTACCGCATCCGCCGCCAACTCGTGGACTTGAGCGGCCCCGACACGCAGCCGCGCAACCAGGCGATTCTGGCCTTTCTCGAGAACGCGCTCGGCGCCGATGCCCTCAAGGACAACCGGCGGGCCGATGCCGCGCGGCACTTCGAGGCGGCCGTCCACCTGGACTCCTCGACCACGCCGGCGTACTTGAACCTGGGCGACGTGCGGCTGCTCGACGGCGACGGGGCCGGCGCGCGGGAGGCCTGGGAACAGCTCATCGAGGTCTCGCCCGAGCGCGTCCACCTGGCGCTCGAGCGGCTCGAGCGCCTCTTCGACCAGCAGGGCGTGCCGGAGCGGTTCGCGGAGCGGTGCCGGCGCTTCATCGCCTCGCGCCCGCAGGACTGGCGCGCCAGGCTCGCCCTTGGCGGCCACCTCTCACGGAGTGGCCAGCCGCGCGCGGCGCTCGACTTCCTGCTCGACGCGCTCGAACAGAACCCCCACGGCCTCACGGTGCACCAGGCGGTGTGGACCGTGCTGCTGCAGCTCGACCTCGATCGCGCGCTCGTGCAGCGCTACATCGAGTCGGCCCGGGATGCGGTCTTCTTTCTCGATCCCCACGTCTGCCTGAAGTGCCACTACCGCAGCACGGAGTTGCTCTGGCAGTGCCCGCATTGCCACGAGTGGAATTCGTTCGTCGAAGAGCGGATGGCCGCCGCCCGCCAGTCCTTCGCCGAGTTGTGACACCGCGCGGCATGCCGTATTCGACGTCACGGTCGCGGCGCCCCAGCCAGGCCGCGCTCCGATCACGTGCGCGCGCGTGCCCGGAGCGCCCGCACCACCTCGTCCACGGCGGCATCGGTCGCCGCGAACGTCGTGCTGGTGTCGATGATGTAGTCGGCGCGGCGCACCTTGTCCTCGATCGGCAGTTGGGCCGCCAGCCGGCGCTCGGCCTGCTCGCGCGTGGTGCCGTCACGTTGCACGATCCGGTCCAACTGCATCTCTCGCGGGCACGCCGCCACGATGACGGCGTCGAAGTCGCCGGCGCGACCGGTCTCGTACAGGAGCGGGATATCGGCCACGGCGAAGGCGGTGCCGCCCGGACACGCCGTCCAGAAGCGGTCGAGGCCGGTCCGTACGATCGGGTGGACGATGGCCTCGAGCGCGAGTCGAGCCTCGGCGTCGGCGAAGACAATGGCCGCCAGGCGCGCCCGGTCCAGCGCGCCGCCGGTGCCGAGTACGCCGGGGCCGAATCGCTCGACGATCGCCCGGAGACCGGCGCTGCCCGGGGCCACGGCCTCGCGGGCGAGGACGTCAGCATCGACCACCGGGAACCCTGCGGACCGGAGCTTCCCGGCGACGTAGCTCTTCCCCGTCGCCATCCCTCCGGTCAGCGCCACGCGCAGCATCAGCCGGCGCGTCGTTCGGCGGCCGTAATCGTGTTGCGCAGCACCATGGCGATCGTCAGCGGCCCGACGCCGCCCGGTACGGGCGTGAGTGCGCCCGCGATGGCCTCCACATCGGGATGGACGTCACCGACCAGGACGCTGCCCTTCTCGTCGAACTGGCGGCGTTTCGGGCTGCCGGCCGCGAACACGCGTTCGACGGCCTCGCGGGACGTGAGCCGGTTGATCCCCACGTCGATGACGGTGGCGCCGGGCTTGATGAAGTCGCCTGTCACGAACGCGGGCCGTCCCACTGCCGCCACGAGCACGTCGGCGGTGCGACAGAACCCGGGGAGATTTTCGGTTCGCGAGTGACAGATCGTCACCGTGGCATCGCGATGCAGCAGCAGCAGCGCCATGGGCTTCCCCACGATGTCACTGCGGCCAACCACCACGGCATGCCGGCCGCGCAGCGGAATACCCTCG